>JAILFY010000088.1 GCA_024697285.1 Bacteroidaceae bacterium | reverse complement strand
CCTTTGCCGTCGTGCTCGATGAAGGAGTCGTGCTTCTCGGCAGTACCTTCGGTAAGGGGCTGGAACCAGTGGGTGTAGTGTGTCACGCCGTTTTCCTTGGCCCATTGCATCATTCCGGCTGCTATAGCGTCGGCTACGGTGCGGTCGAGGCGTGCGCCATTGTCCATCACGTCGATCATTTTCTCATAGATGCCCTTTGGCAGGTACTTGTACATCTTCTCGCGGTTGAAGACGTGCTTGCCAAAATACTCGCAGGGTCTCTCACTCGGGGCTTGTACGTCGAGGGGTTTCTTCTTGAACGCCTCACCTACAACTTGGAATCTTAGTTCGTTTGCCATAATTGTGTTTGGTTTTTTAAGGGGTGTGTTTGTTATTCTGAATAATAATCTCTTTTTAATGTTATACTTTGCGTGTCATTTCTTGCAGATGTAGTCATGAACCTTGTTGGCCGTCTGGATGCCACTGGCGATAGCTCGGACTACGAGGGAGGCACCGCTGAAGGCATCGCCGGCGACGAAGACATTCCCGGGATAGGCCGGGTGCTGGGGCTTGAGGAATCCCATGGCCAGCAGCACGAGCTCTGCCTGGATGACCTCCGGTTCGCCTGCTTCGACCATGATGGGGCGGCCTCCGTTGGGGTTGGGTTTCCAGTCAATGGGTTGTACACGAACTCCAGTGACGTGGCCTTTCTCGCCTAGAAACTCCAGCGTGTTGATGTTCCAGCGGCGGGTGCACCCTTCTTCGTGGCTGGACGTGGTCTTGAGGATGACGGGCCAGTTGGGCCAAGGGGTGGCGGGGTTGTGGCCTACGGGTGGCTGGGGCATGATTTCTATCTGGGTGACACTCTTGCAGCCCTGTCTGTGGGCAGTGCCGATGCAGTCGGAACCGGTGTCGCCGCCGCCGATGACCAGCACGTGTTTGCCCTTGGCAGTAACGCGCTCGGCGGAGCTGAATTCCATGCCTGCAAGGACGCGGTTCTGCTGCGAGAGCAGTTCCAGGGCCAGATGTACGCCTTTGAGTTCCCTGCCCGGGATGTTGAGGTCGCGGGCTGTGGGCGTTCCCGTGGCGAGGACATAAGCGTCGAAAGGTTTTCCTTCTATTCCTTGCCACTGGGAGAGGGGAGTGGTCTCACCACTCTGGTCCGTGATGCAGAAGGCTTCACCTTCCTTGCTATCCGGGTCGGGGGTGAGGCTGACGTTGTAGACGAAATGTACACCCTCTGCCTCCATGACTTGGATGCGGCGGTCTATGATCTCCTTGTTGAGCTTGAAGTTGGGGATGCCATAGCGAAGGAGTCCCCCTGCGGCTTCGTTTTTCTCGAAGACCGTCACGTCGTACCCCATGTAGTTCAGCGTGGTGGCGGCAGCCAGACCGGAGGGACCGCTACCGATGACCGCTACCCGATGGCCGTTGCGCTGTGGGTGCTCGATGGTGACATACCCTTCTAGGAAGGCCCGTTCCGCGATGGCGGCCTCGTTCTCGCGATTGGTCACGGCCTCACCCGTGGTGTGGTAGAGCACGCAGGCTTTCTCGCAGAGGGCGGGACAGATGCGGCCCGTGAACTCGGGGAAGGGATTGGTTTTCTTCAGGAGCTTGTAGGCCTTCTCCCATTCGCCATGGTAGAGGGCATCGTTCCATTCGGGATCTTTGTTGCCCAGGGGACAGGCCCAGTGGCAGAAGGGAACACCACAGTCCATGCAACGTGAAGCCTGTTCTTGTCTGTCGCGGGTGTTCAGGGTCTGTTCCACTTCACCATAGTCGTGTATGCGGTCGTGAACAGGTCGGTATCCAGCCTCTTTGCGAGGCACTGTCAGAAATGCTTTAGGATTTCCCATCTCTATGATTTGCTGTTTTGATGTTTTACCTTATTCTATTAGTAGTCACGTTGCACCTCAGCAATCTTCTGTGAAAGCTTTGCCATCTGCTCTTCCTGCAAGACGCGCTTGTACTCGATGGGAACAACTTGTACGAAGTCCTCGAGGTAGCGCTGCCAGTCGTCGAGCATACGCCCCGCGAGCGGTGAACCAGTATGGAGGTAGTGCTGGCGGATGAGTTCCAGCAGTTCCTTGCGCGAGCTGCTGTCTTCCACAAGGTTGATTTCCACCATGTCCATATTGCAGTAGTAATCGAATGTGTGGTCGGGGTCATAGACATAGGCCACGCCTCCGGACATACCGGCCGCGAAGTTACGACCCGTCTTGCCCAGTACGACGACGCGTCCGCCTGTCATATACTCGCAGCAGTGGTCGCCGGCTCCCTCGATGACGGCGATGGCTCCGCTGTTGCGCACGCCGAAACGTTCGCCCACACGGCCGTTGACATAAAGTTCGCCGCTGGTGGCGCCATAGAGACCCGTGTTGCCCGCGATGATGTTTTCCTCGGGGTGGAACTCGCTGTTGATGCGGCCCGGAGGGAAGATGCTGATGCGTCCGCCAGAGAGACCCTTGCCGAAGTAGTCGTTGGTCTCGCCCTCGAGGCGCATGTCCAGACCCCGCACGGCGAAGGCTCCGAAGGACTGTCCGGCAGCGCCCTTGAACTTGAGGTTGATGGTGGAGGGAGGCAGTCCTGCCTCGCCGTAGCGCTTGGCGATGACGCCCGAGAGCATAGTGCCCACGGCACGGTCGGTGTTGCGGATGAAATAGTTGAGGTTCACTTCCTCCTGATTGTCTATGGCTTTCTGGGCGGCAGCAATGATCTCTTCGTCCTTCACGCCGCTGACGCTGGTGTAGGAGCCGCGGTCCCAGTGCAGGGGTAGTTCGCTGGCGGGACGGCTCAGAAGGCGATCGAAAGAGAGGGTAGAGGAAGAGCTGCCGAACTCGTGGGCAAGAGGTTGTTGGCCCGTGACTTCGATGAGCTCGGTGTGACCGATGATCTCCTTCAGGTGACGTACGCCCATTTCGGAGAGGTACTCGCGCACCTGCTGGGCCAGGAAGGTGAAGAAGTTCACGACATATTCCGACTTGCCGAGGAAGCGTGCACGCAGGCGTTCGTCCTGCGTGGCTACGCCCACCGGGCAGGTGTTGGTGTTGCACTTACGCATCATCACACATCCCAGAACAATCAGGGGCAATGTTCCGAAGGAGAACTCGTCTGCTCCGAGCAGCGCCATGATGATCACGTCCTTGGCTGTCTTCAGTTGGCCGTCGGTCTGCAGTCGTACTTGGTTACGCAGACCGTTGAGGACCAGGGTCTGCTGGGTCTCTGCCAATCCTATCTCTGGGGAGATGCCTGCAAAACGCATACTCGAGGCAGGGCTGGCACCCGTGCCGCCTTCTGCGCCGGAGATGACGATGAGGTCGGCCTTCGCCTTGGCCACGCCGGCAGCGATGGTTCCCACGCCACTCTCTGCTACCAGCTTCACGCTGACGGCTGCTGTGGGGTTGACATTCTTGAGGTCGAAGATCAGTTGTGCCAGGTCCTCGATGGAGTAGATATCATGGTGAGGCGGAGGCGAGATGAGGCTGATGCCTGGAATGGCGTTACGGGTCTTGGCGATGATGTTGTTTACCTTGAAGCCGGGGAGCTGACCGCCTTCACCGGGCTTGGCGCCTTGTGCCACCTTGATCTGTATCTCCTCCGCATTGACGAGATATTCCGTGGTGACGCCAAAGCGTCCGCTGGCAATCTGCTTGGTCTTGCTGGAGAGGGAGACACCATCGATGGC
>JAILFY010000064.1 GCA_024697285.1 Bacteroidaceae bacterium | reverse complement strand
TTATCTTCTGCGGCGTCCCAGCTTGAAGATACCGCGCACAGCCGCTATGACGCTGACTCCCATCTGAATACCTCTATAAATAGCCATTCCGTTCTGGAACAGATTAGAAGCTCTGTCCCATTTGTTGCGAGCCTGAGCTTGCGGTGCCAGCAGCCCGCTGGTGGTTTCTTTTATCTCGCGCTGGTTGTCGTCGAGTTGCTGGCGCAGGTGTTCCTTCTCCAGCGCGATAGCTTCCTGGGTAGGCACCGTAAGAGTCGAAGCCAACAAATTCACCATGAAGGCAGTAGTGGGGCGGACGATCCATGCATTACGTTTCGCATAGACCAGCAGGAACAGCAGCAGAAGCACTCCCGCTATGATACCAAAGCCCAGCAACGTGCTGTCGAGCATCTCGCCTAACCAGAAGGCCAGAGCGAAGCTGGCAAAAAGCAGCACCATAGAGCCCACAAGAATAAGGATAAGTATCAGGACCACTGTGGAGAGCAGTCGCGTGAGTACTTCTACTGATTGCAAGCTTAGATACTGCTTCTGCAACTCCCAGTAGCGGCGCCCCTCGTTGAAGAGGTGCTCCATCTGGGCGGTCAGTTGTTCGTTGTTGAACATCCGTTTTTCTGTTTCGTTACGAGTGAGAAATGATACTTCACTTGGGTTAACAATCTGGAATCAAGCCACGCGTCGGAAGCCAGCGGCCTTTTATACAGCAGCTTCGGCGTCGGCGGCGTTGGACAGCTCCTCAGTGATGTCGTCCACGAGAGCATCCATGTCCTTACGGTTGAGTCTGATTCCACGTTTGCGCAATGCTTCGACGATGCGTTCGCGCAGTTCACTACCCTTTTCGGGAGCCAGCAGCAAGCCAGCAGCAGAACCGACGGCCACGCCGCCGATGAATGCGAGGATGTAATTAAGAGCTTTCATAGTTCAGTTCTCCTTTTTTAAAATGTTTGTAATCAAAAAATCTATTATTTACTGCCGCAAAGTTAGTCTTTTTCTTCCATTTACGCTCACGGAAGTACCTTTTTTTTTGAAATAATAGTGAATTTGACCATATTTAACGTTTTTTTTGTCATAAATTCCTTTGAAAGAGGAGTTTTTGTTGTATATTTGCAGCGATTTTTAGTAACCAACCAAATAAAGGAGTAAAAAACAATGAAAAGTTATTTTGTTATGGGCGCCGCCATTTGCGTGGCTCTTTCCATGGTATCCTGCAAGAGCAGTGAAAGTGCTTACAAGAAAGCCTATGAGAAAGCACAACAGAACCAGCCCACCACCACACAGGTTGTGCAGCAGCCTGTTCAGCAACAACCCACTACTGTAGCTCCCGTTCAGACCGTGACGACCACTCCCGTGGCCACGAACGAAAACACACGCAGCGAGAACCTCACGCTTGTCAGCGGTGCTGGCCTGAAGAGTTTCAGCGTCGTCGTCGGCAGCTTCAGCATCAAAGCTAATGCAGAGAACACGCAGAAGAAGCTTGCCAACAGCGGTTATGCAGCACAGATCGCCATGAACCCGCAAGGGATGTACCGCGTGATTGCTGCCACCTTCGACAGCCTCGCTGCCGCCACCGACAGTCGCAACACCTTGCGCGCACAATATCCCGACGCTTGGCTGCTGCGCAAGTGAAACAGATTATCATGAACATTTCTTTTTGGTAAAGTGAATATATGTAAGATTTTTTGGGCAGGGGTGGGCTGTGAAGCTAACCCCTGTTTTTTGTATCTGATATTTTAGTTTTAGTCTCTATCACTTCTGCCAAAAGAAAACAAGACGTACTAATGATTCTGCAAACCTCCCACCAATGCGCGTTTTAGCCCTTGACTACGGAAAGAAACGAACCGGAATAGCGGTCACCGACCCCCTGCAACTCATTGCGGGAGCGCTGACGACTGTGGCCACTACCGACCTCGAGCATTTCGTCCTGGATTATGTGGCCCGGGAGCCCGTGGAACGCATTTTGGTGGGTTGGCCTCGGCAGATGAACGGTCAGGACAGCGAGAACATGGCTCGCATAACGCCCTTCGTGAACAGACTACGTAAGCTGCTGCCGGAGATTCCCGTGGAGCTGACCGATGAGCGATTCACAAGTGTCATGGCCCATCGAACGATGTTGGAAAGTGGCATCGGACGCAAAGCCCGACAGGACAAAGCGCTGGTTGATGAGATAGCTGCCACCATTATCCTGCAAGGATGGATGGAAGCGAAGAACAACCGCTAAGACCCCATAAGGGAGGCCCCTCGGCCCCCCCTCTCCCCCCCAAAAAAGGGGGAGGACTTCAAGTCCTCGGAAAAAGAGCCCCCTTCTAACTCCCCCAGGGGGGGGGAGGACTTCAGGACCTCTTAAATATATCAATAAACAGATAACTTTGCACTCCTCTATTATAAATAAGCAACCAATATAGATAAGCAATATTAATAATCAACCAACCAACAACAACTATAAAATATTCAATCTTTAATTATCCTAAGAACTTTAGTTTCTTCAAGATTTAAATATTTTGGTACTCGATACAGAATCAACCAACCAACAACAACTATATAATATTAAATCATAACATCTCTAAATAATATAAGTTTCTTCGATGGTACTCCCTATTTACACCTTAGGCCAACAAGTTCTTCGAAAAGTGGCCACAGATATTGATCCGTCAGACCCCACCCTGCAGCAGTTTGTGCAAGACATGTGGGACACTTTAGCCCGCAGTGGCGGTATTGGACTGGCTGCCCCCCAGGTGGGACGCAGTGAGCGTGTCGTGGTTATTGATCTGGACCTCATCAAAGAAGACTATCCGGAATATACTGACTACAGACACGTGTTCTACAACGCCTATATAGAGGAATACGACAAGACGCAGATGGAGACGATGGACGAAGGATGTCTGTCGCTGCCTGGAATGAGCGAACGCGTGAAGCGGCCCACACGAATCCGCGTCAGTTACCTCGACGAACAGTTCCAGGAACACGACGAATGGGTAGAAGGATACCTGGCAAGAGTGATGCAGCACGAATTCGATCACCTCGACGGCAAGGTATATATCGACCGCATTCAGGGTTTACGCAAACAGATGCTGAAAGGTAAGATAAACGACATGCTGAAAGGCCGTTTCAGCTGCGACTACAAAGTGAAACCTCTCCGTTGAGACGACTCCTCCTCTTTCTGCTCTTGGCACCACTGGCGGCGGTGGCACAAATCAACACCGACCGCGTAATGCTAATGGGGCGCAATGCGCTCTACTACGAGGATTATGTCCTTAGCATTCAGCGGTTTAATATGGTCATCAACGCCAAGCCCTACCTCTCGGAGCCCTATTTCTTCCGTGCCTTGGCTAAATTCTATCTCGAGGATTTCGTGGGTGCAGAGCTCGACTGCAGCGAGAGCCTCGAGCGCAATCCTTACGTCTCCAACGGCTATCAGCTGCGCGGCCTCTGTCGGGTGAACCGCAGGGATTTCGAGGGCGCTATTTCCGACTACAGCACAGTCATTCAGATGGAGCCACGCAACCGCGCCTGCTGGCATAATATGGTGCTCTGCCATTTCGAACTGAAACACTACGAAGCAGCAGACTCGGCCCTGGATCAGATGCTGCGCCTTTGGCCTCGCGAAGCCGAGAACCTCACCATGAAGGCGCAAGTGGCCATTGCCCGGAGCGACACCGCCAGCGCACTGGCACTGATAGACTCAGCGCTAGTCATAGACGCCTTCGACGCACAAGCTTGGACAATGCGCTCCATGATCAGCCTGCAACGAGGAGAGTACGCACAAGCCGAAAGTGAAATCGACAAAGCCATCATTCAGCGACCACGAGTGGCGGGCAACTTCATCAACAGAGCTCTGGCACGTTTCCACCAGAACAATCTGCGTGGCGCCATGGAGGACTACAACCAAGCACTGGAGATAGAGCCCAACAACTACCTCGGGCACTTCAACCGAGGACTTATGCGCGCCCAACTGGGCGACGACAACAACGCCATCGAGGACTTCAACTTCGTACTCTCGCTGGAGCCCGATAATATGATAGCGCTCTACAACAGAGCCTTGCTGCTCCAACAAACGGGCGACCTCCAAGGAGCTCTTCGCGACATCACAGCGGTGCTGGATACCTTCCCAGAGTTCTGGACCGGCTACCTCCAGCGGGCCGCCGTACGGCGCAAGTTGGGCGACAACTACGGCGCCGAGCGCGATGAATTCAAGGTGATGAAGGCACAACTCGACAGCCGAACGGGCCGGAAGAACAACCGTTCGGCCAAGACGCGCAAGCAGAGCGACCGCGATATCGAGGACTATGCAAGTATTGTGGAATCGGACACCGACGAACCAGAACGGGAGTACGAGAGTGCCTACCGAGGACGCGTGCAGGACCACAAAGTGGAACTGGCGCCACAACCCATTTACGTTCTGGCACTGCATTCGCTGAAGAATCCCACCTCACGTTTCCTGCCTTTCCACCAGATGGTGGAACAGTTGCGCTCGGGGGTCTCTGGCTATCAGCCCGTGCTCACGAACTTGGAACCTCAGCTGAGCGAGGACGAACTGCAGAAACATTTTGCGGAAATCACCTCCCTCACTGCCCGCATAGAACAAGCCACGACTCCCGAGGTGATGCTCTATATCACCCGCGCCCTGGATTGCTACCACGTCCGGGACTTCGAAGGAGCACTGACCGACCTGGAACGCGCCGCCTCCTTGCAACCCAACTTCGCCCTGATTCCGTTCATGGCAGCGCAGGTCATTTGCCGACAAACGGAGGCGCAATCCGCAGGTGAGGAGACACTCAGTATGACTACTCGCCTCGCCTACCAGCGCGCCCTCGACGAGTTGCGCCGAGCCGCCACTCTGCAACCGGATTTCGCCTACTCCTTATATAATATCGGGGTGATACAAATCCTCATGCACGACTACAGCTTGGCGCGCGAGTCTTTCACCCAGGCACTGAATGTGGAACCGCGATTGCCTGCCGCCTACTACAACCGTGGCCTCGCCTGCATTCTCGATGGACAAATCCAGCAGGGCCTTTCCGACCTCTCACAAGCCGGAGAGTACGGTCTTTATCAGGCATATAATCTGATAAAGAGGTACTCGAAGCAGTAGGACCGACGCGAAAACGGAAGAGCACCGAGCACCGATGCAAGAATAGTTTGAGAAGCACCCGAAGAGGTCGTATTCGTACAGCCTAACGGCTGTTCGGGCTGGTACGGAGGCCCACCCCTACAGCGGAAGCATTCAACCGGTCCGTCGGTTATCTTACGCCATGACCGGCGTTCGGGCTGGCACGGAGGCCCGCCCCTACAGCGGATGCATTCAACCGGTCCGCCAGTTATCTTTCGCCATGACCGGCGTTAAGGCTGGAACGGAGCAGGGGTGGAGTGCGAAACACGGAAGTTAGCATCGGCAAGGGAGGCTGTGGTAGAGCAAAGAAAGGGTATCTGGAAGATTTTGGGCGCAGACTATCGTTGTCTGATGCGATAGGGCCACTGGGCGTCTGGGGCTGGACGACGGCCTCGCCGACGGGGCTGAGCGGATTCGGGATGGCGATTGGTGGGAGCACCCATAACCACGAAATACAGTTGCCGAACGTCCTGCGCTGCAGGAGCATCAAAGGTCGCTCGCCCGCGTACCTTATTATATATAGGGCTGTAGGCGCAAGTGCCGTCGGCCAAGAGAGCTACGAAACCATATCTCCAACCAGCCACTTCCGGATGTGAGATGTGATAGGCGGTATCCGAAGGCAGAGCAGCCGTCTTCTGGGCTGCAATACTTCCGGCAAGTCCCTCGAAATCAATGGCGACGCGCTGTCCGCGAGAAGGAATCTGCAACGCAATAGCATTGAACCCGCCCGTCTCGGGGCACTGCCCGGGAAGAATGCGAAGCCAATTGCCACCCGCCTCGGGCGTCGTGCGGTGCCACCCGAAGTCTTCGTCCACGAGCGTCGTCTGAAACCCACCCACGAAGGGACGTGTCTGCTCGCGAGCATGAGTGAAATCCAGGAACACGGTGTGGCGATTGGCCTCGAAGAGGTCGTCGGAGAACTGTCCGAGAGTCATCTTCGTGAGGCGCATAAAAGCATCCGCAGGATCTTCGGGGTTACGGGCATTCTTGTAGATGTCGCCAATGATGTCAAGACCATGGTTCTGTGACCACCACTCCAGCACATAGGGTGAGTGATACACATTCTCCCAGTGCAGGAAAGCTTTGTGGGGCGTGTGTTGATAGGCCTGCCAGTGGTAGTGCTCGTCGCGCACCCAATATGGATTGACGTGCCAGAGCATCCATTGCGACGTCATCTCGAAGAAGCCGCCTCCGAACCAGCGCCCTTGTTCGGGTTGTTCCGCGTCCTGTGTGTCGATAAACTGATCCGTAGCGGTGGATGGACGTCCCGCCTGTGACTTCTTGTCGCAATGCACCTGCATCTGGAAGCTATGTCCCAGCTCGTGGGCCACGCAGTTGAGAGTCTTATCCTGTAACCTGTTAGGTGCCACCCAGAAAGCGCCGATGAACTCGTCGTAGTCACCGCCGTAGGCTGTTCCCTCCAGAGAGTAGTTCAGCATGACCATCATCCTGTATTTCTCTGCGTTGGAGCCCGGACCGATGAAGTGCAGCGTGTCGCGGTAGAAGCGATAGAAGCGTTCCAGCTTCTGCTCCAGATTCTTCAGGTCAATGCTCATGGGTCTGCCTTCGAGGCGCGGGGGATTCTGCAGGTCGTCGCCGAAACCGCGCTCCCAGAAGATGACGAAATTCTCTGTCAGCGACATGCGATGATAACTCCAGCGGGCGGTGTCGCTCTCGAAGTTGTTGTCCTGCAATTCTTTGGGAATGTAGATTTGCTTGCCGGGAATCTCAATGGCAATGGCCGAGAGACTCAGCAACCCAGCCAAAAGAGTGATGAGGGAACGTTTCATAAAGTAGTATGGTGTTTTTTTTGATGTTTACTGACGGGCCCCTTTATCAGCTACACCCCCAAGGCCGAGCGGAAGTCCTCCAGTTGCCGGGAGCGTTCTTCGTCGGTGAAATCGGGGTGGTGCAGCTCCAGCCACTGCCGGAAGACGTCGATGGCTTTCGCTTTCATCATGGCTTTTCCTGCCTTCAGACCACTGGCATAAGGAGTGTGGGGCAACAAAGCTCTATTAAAATTACCGTCGCTCATAGAAAAATACTGTTGTTTTCAGCACAAAAGTACTTATTTTCTTGGATTTTAGCACCAGAATTCCACGGAAAAATAGTATCTTTGCGCCAAATAAGGAGAAAAATGAAACGAATCTGTCTGTTTATCGCATTCTGTGCGATGGTTTTTTGCGTTGATGCCGCCCGAAAAGTGACATGGGTTATCGACCCAGGACACGGGGGGCGAGATGTTGGATGCGAGGGCAAGATGACTCAGGAAAAAGACATCACGCTGTCCGTGGCCAAGGAACTTGCCAAGTTGGTGAAAAAGAATATGAAGGACGTAAGGGTTGTGCTCACCCGCGAGAGGGACAAATTCCTGTCGCTGCAAGAACGATGTGATATTGCCAACGGACGTGGCGCCGCACTCTTTGTGTCCATACATGTCAATTCGGCCCCGAATCAGTTTGCCCGGGGAACGGAGTCTTTCTTTGCCACCAACGTACCGCTTAAGGGCACTCAGTCTGGCAAGAGTGAGTTGCTGGCCCTGCTGCTGCAGCGACAATACCTCTCCCACGGGCGAGAGGTCAGCAGGGGTGTTAAGCAGCGGGAACTATATGTCTGTGAGCATACAAACATGCCTTGCGTGCTCACTGAAATAGGGTTCATCTCCAACCTCAACGAAGAAGCCTACCTCAACAGCAAGGACGGACAGCGCGAGCTGGCCGACGCCATCTATCAGGCGCTGGAGGAATGGAAAGAGAAGACCAAGGGCGGCAGCGTTTCCCGCCGTGAGCTCCGGAACCTGCGGTTCACGCACTACGACCCCGTGAGGGTGCCCCGCACACAGGTGGCGTCGAAAAAGTCCTCTGCCAAATCCTCTTCTTCCTCGGAAGCAACTACCGCGCAGGCCACGAGAAGTGCAAAAAGTACGCCACAGCCGCAGAAAGCTAAAGCAAAAGATGTCGCCACGACTGCCGCCTCGGCCGCAGAGACATTGGAGTCGCCGAGCACTCCGACGACTGAGCAATCCTCCTCCTCCCAGCAAGCACTCTCCTCCCCCACCGAGCAACAAGACGCTGCCGGGCAAGACAAGGGCGCAGGCTCGCAAGAGAAAGGAACTGATTCTCAAGGGAAAGGAACTGCCGGGCAAGACAAAGGCGCCGCCTCGCAAGGGAAAGGAACTGCCGAACAGACAAAAGCTGGGCAAGCACCAGCTGCCGGCAAGGGAAAGACAACAGCCACAAAAGATTCCGTTGTCACAGCCCAGCGCCCTTACTTCGCCATACAACTCATGAACACCTCCGCAAAACTGAAGGAAGGCGACTACCGGTTGAAAGGATTCATCCCCACCGCACAAATTCCTGCCGGAGGACGTTTCAAGATTATCTATGGACACAGCGAGAACTACAAAGAGATAAAAAATGAACTTGCTGATGTGCGAGAGACCTTCCCCGAAGCGTTCATTGTAGCTTTCCTGGGCGACAAACAGATAACAACGGCGGAAGCTATTCAACTGCAGAAACGCTGAAAAGACAAGAGACATCGGATTCCGAAGAAGTCTTTATAATCCGCGGAAGTCATTACAAAGAGAAAAACGATGGACCAGCACTATCACCCCATAGTTTACCAGCGACTGCGAGAACTCTTCGCGGCGGGTGACTGGAATGCTCTGAAGGCCTACCTCGAGAAACTCTCCAACGCACATTTCCGCACTGCCGGTTACCTGCTGGGCGAACGGCTATTGCCCACCGCAGAGCCAGACGTCTTCTGGTCCGTGGCAGAGGAACTGATTCTCTGGCAACCGAAAGCCTTCACCATCACAATGGGCAAAAGTGCACTCCGGCGCCTGCAACAAGGGACTCTGAGTATAGACGACGCCGGACTGCAGCACCTGGCTTCGTCACTAACTGGGGAAAAACATCTCATAGACCGACAGAAGTTGCTGCGATTATGGTTGACGGCCGTTCGTCAGCCACAAGAGATGGAACAACTGTTCCATCGGTTTGGAGTAACAGACAACCGCCGGAAAGTGGACTTCTTGTTGCACACAGACGGCTTGGCGTCGGCGTTTCTGCTATTGCGTGCCTTGCGCTACGAGGACCACGATCCAGCGTACCTCACCAACGTAAGCCGACAAGTCATGAAACGCGCCGACAACCTCTCTTTCAATCTCGCCAGCCTCTTGCGCACCTTCTTTGACCTGCAGGAGGTGAAGGGCACCTTCTCACTTGCTCTGCAGCCCTATGAGCTCTCGCGCCTGGACAGCGATTTCGACGTCTTTTGCCGTGTGATGACAAAAGTGTAGCCTCGGCTTGTACTTGGCAGCTTAATCCGGGATTCGGGCACCCATTCGGGCTTCCACTACGTTGAGGACGTAGTCAGCCAGTTTCTCGCACTCGTTGACCAAATCCATGTATAAAGTACCCTCGGCGTAAGTATATTCGTGGTTGTTGACATCCACAATATTCTGTTGTTTGAGTTGCGAACGGAAATTGTTGATTTCGTTCTCCGTGTTGATTGTTCGTTGGATGTCGAAATTCTCCTTGCGCCCCCTCATGAGCTGGTTCATGAGTGAGAGAGCCTCGTCGGTGAGGAGCATCATCTGATGGAGTTGGTGGTACTGCTTCTCGTTGAAGTGATCTTCTTTACCGTGGAACTTCCTGCTGATGGCCCGGGCCATATTATAGCAGCTGTCGCCAATGGACTCCAGTTCCGACACCTCACGCAACATGGCTCGGATTTTTGCTTTCGTCTCGTCGGAGAGGTGGGCGTCGCTGATCTGATCCAGGTAGTTGGCAATCTCCAGTTCCATGTTGTCGGAAATGTTCTCGTACTTCTCTATGCGCTCAAAGAGTTTGGTGAACTTGGCTTCGTCCTTCTCCGTGAGCAGCTCCCGCACCATTCCAAACATGCGTTGCATTCTGTCGGAGAAATCCTCTATTTCCTTGTGGGCCTCGAAGACCGACAACTCTGGAGTCTTCATGATACCAGAAGTGATGAAGTGCAGGCGGAAATCTTCTTCCTCCTCCACATTCTTCGGCTTGATGACCCAGCAGACGAAACGCTCGATGTAGGAGATGAAGCCTATCTGAAGAAGGGTGTTGGAAATATTGAAGGCCGAGTGGAACGTGGCAAGAGCCACACTGGCCTTGATGGCGAAGTTGGGCTCCGAAGGCGACATACCGGGATCGAAGTTTACCAAATGGCACACGAAAGCAAAGAAAGGTTTCAGCAGGATTATCACCCAGATAACTCCCACCACATTGATGCTCAAGTGGGCAAAGGCTGCCCTGCGGGCTTGCGTGTTGGCACTCAGCGCCACGAAGTTGGAAGTTATCGTAGTACCTATATTCTCGCCCAGCACCAGCATGACACCTTGTTCTATATGCAGCACGCCCGTGGAGCAAAGCATCATCGTGATAGCCATGATGGCAGCAGAGGACTGCACACACACAGTGAGAATAGTGCCCATCAGCAGGAAGAACATAGAATGGAGGAAGGCATCTGTGTTGAAGCGCGCGAAGAACGTGGAAATGGCGGCATTGGTGGCGGGGTCCTCCACGAGCAAAGTGCCCATCTCCTTCAGCGTCGCCAATCCCAGGAACAGGAAAGCCACGCCGAACAACAGGTCTCCGATAATGCGCCGCTTCTTCATATATATAAGGATAATACCCAAGAAGAAGGCGGGATAGATGAAATCCGTGATGTCGAAACCGATACCCAGCGACATAATCCACGCCGTGACGGTCGTTCCCACGTGCGCACCCATAATCACGGATATGGCTTGCTTCAGCGTCAGAAGGCCGGCATTGACAAAAGACACGGTCATCAGAGTGGTGGCGGTGGAGGACTGAACAGCCGCCGTGACGCAAACACCCGTGAGCGCACCCGTGAAGCGGTTGGTGGTCATAGTGCCAAGGACGTGGCGCAACTGCGGACCTGCCAGCTTCTGCAGGGCTTCGCTCATCGATTTCATGCCGAACATCAGCAAAGCCAACGAACCGAGAAGCTTGAAAAGTATGAGTAAGGACATAGAAAAAAACTTTGAGAATGGAAAAACGGGAGAGAACGGGGTAAAGGTTAATACTATTGAAAACCGAGTGCAAAATTAGATAAAAAAGGCGCTTGAGCAAAATAAATACACATAAATTCTAGGAAAAATACAAAAAAAATGAAAATAACGGCCTATTAAAAACGTTGTTTGGAATATTATACGTATATTTGCAGTAAAATGTGTACAGAAATAGTTTTCAAAAGACAATAAATATGGCAACTGTCAACAAAGCTATCCTCCTTGGATATGTAGGCAAAGAACCTGAAGTGAGATATGTGGACACGGGAGTTTGCGTGGCACAAGTGCGCTTGGCAACCACCGAGCGTGGCTACACGTTGCAGAACGGCACAGAAGTTCCGGAGCGCACCGAATGGCACAACGTCATCTTCTGGCGTAAGTTGGGAGAGCGAGTGGAGAAATATGTCCACAAAGGCGACCTCATCTACGTGGAAGGCAAGATTCAGTCGCGCAGCTACGACGATCGCCAGGGTATCACACGTCATATCACGGAAATATGGGCCGACGAGCTGAAACTCTTCAGCCCCAAGAGCTCCGAAGCAGAGACGACGTAGCCTCGTTGGAGACAGTTCAAAACAGATTCGGCCTCGCGCTAGCGCGGAAGCCACATCTCGTTGCCTAACAACCTTTTAATTATGGATTATTTTCTATCGGCCACAGCCGATTTCTTCTCAGGTGTAACCTTTCTTTCCCCCAGTTCAGAGGCTTATATTGCACTCCTATTAGGCCTGTTGCTATTGCTGTGCTCCGCTTTCGTCAGCGGCAGTGAGATAGCATTTTTCTCCCTCAGTCCCAGCGACATGAATGAGCTGAAAGAGCGTCGCACCCCCACAGATGCACGCGTCATGCAGCTGCTGTCGAACTCCGAACGTCTGCTTGCCACCATCCTGTGTTCCAACAACTTCGTCAACGTGGCTATCATCATGTTGCTGACCTATTTCTTCAATCAAGTGATAGATTTCAGCGACAACACCTTGCTGGAGTTTCTTGTGATGAGTGTCATCCTGACGTTCCTCCTGCTCCTCTTCGGAGAAATCATGCCCAAGGTGGCTTCCACCCAGAACCCGCTTCGCATGGCCCGCTTCTGCGCCCCCGCCTATGGCGTTCTTGTGCGCCTCTGGTGGCCTGTGAGCAGTCTGCTCATGTGGAGCACGAAACTCACCAACCACATAGATATCAGCCCGCAGCAGTTGTCCGTGGACGACCTGGAACAAGCGCTGGAACTGACAGACAAGGAAGAGATAGCGGACGAGCAACAGATGCTGAAAGGTATCATCCGATTCGGAGGCGAGATGGCTCGAGAGGTCATGACACCTCGTGTGGACATTGTGGGACTGGATATCAAGACTCCCTTCACCGACGTCATCCAGTGTATCGTGGAAAACAACTACTCGAGAATTCCCGTTTACGCCGGCAACGAAGATAATATAAAAGGTATTCTCTACATCAAAGACCTCTTGCCCCACCTGGGCAAACCTGCCAACTTCCGCTGGCAAACGCTGGTGCGGCAGGCCACGTTCGTGCCCGAGACGAAGATGATCGACGACCTGCTGCGTGACTTTCAGGCACAAAAAGTGCACATTGCCATTGTGGTGGATGAGTTCGGAGGCACCAGCGGACTGATTACCATGGAAGATATCATCGAGGAGATAGTTGGTGAAATCAACGATGAATACGACGAGGAAGAACGCAGCTATATCCGTCTGAATCAGAACACTTATGTCTTCGAAGCCAAGACGCTCTTGTCCGACTTCCGAAAAATCATGCAACTGCCGGAAGACGCCCTGGACGACGTGGCAGGAGATGCCGACACGCTGGCAGGACTGCTCCTGGAAATCAAGGGCGAGTTCCCACAGGAGCACGAGAGGATGCAATATGGGCGCTTCACTTTTGAGGTCATGGAGATGGACGAGCGACGGATCGTCAAAATAAAAGTCATCGTCGGGAAAGAGAAAACGGAAGAATAACGTACTTACGGGTCCCCATCTACATCACGGCCCCCCCTCTAAATCACAGCCCCAAGGAGGGAAG
>JAILFY010000052.1 GCA_024697285.1 Bacteroidaceae bacterium | reverse complement strand
GCCGGCGGAGGAACCGGAGCTCTCCGACCGACTGCCCCTGGAGAGTTTCGTGCATGAGGAGTGCTACAAGGACCCGCAGCCAGAGGATATCGACCGGTTCTACAGGGCGAAGGAGGCGTTGGAGGTCAACCGCGAGTTCGTAAGAATCAACAAGAAAGAGACTCTTGCCCAGATATTCACGGATATCCGTTATACCAAGAAGGATAACGAGGCCATGAGCGCCGGTCTTCTGGATGCACTCCGCAAGCAAGGATTTATGGAATAGGCAGTTGGTCTTTCTGGGAGGTCTCAGGTAACCAATCAGATGTATATCGCCCTGCGGAAATGGTTACCAATCAGATGTATAACACCTGGCGGAAAACGTAGACAGGAATCGTCTGGCGGACCGGTTGAATGCATCCTCTGTATTCATCCACTGTAGGGGCGGGCCCCCGTGCCAGCCCGCACCGCCGCAAGGCGGTAGATGTGCACCCTTCACACACTGGAGGTCTCAGGTGACCACTCCCTCCCTAACGGGAGGGGTCGGGGGTGGGTCTGTAGGTGGTGGGTCCTTGTGTGGTACCTTCTTTCTTACTCCATCAACTTTGCTTCCAGCTCTCCTATCTGTTCACTGAAAGCGTGGTCGGTGCCAATTCTCTGTTCCACACATTTGCAGGAGTGGATGACGGTGGCGTGGTTGCGACCGCCTATGGCCATTCCTATTTTGGTGGTGCTCAACCGGGTGTGTTTCTGCACCAGATACATCGCAATTTGTCGGGCCGCAACAACGTTCGCCTTGCGACTGTTGGAGAGGACGTCCGATGTATCGATATTGAAAAAGGCACAAGTTTGGTTGAGGATTTGCTCGGGCGTGATCTTGGGTTTCTTCTGACCCGGTGCTCCCATTGTATGAGCCAGCACTCGTTCTGCCAGAGAAACGTCGATGTCGCTGTTCCACACCACAGAGTAGG
The DNA here is from genome assembly GCA_024697285.1 of Bacteroidaceae bacterium. GTDB lineage: Bacteria > Bacteroidota > Bacteroidia > Bacteroidales > Bacteroidaceae > Physcousia. The sequence goes on along the minus strand of JAILFY010000052.1, from coordinate 6,445 downwards.
CCATAAGTGAATGTACCATCCCCTCGAGACTTCTTACGCTTCCCTCCGTGTTCTTGGCAATATATTGGATGACACTCTCGGGAAATCTCAGTCCGTTCTCACGGATTTTGCAGCGAAGAATATCTTCTCTCAGCGTCTCGTTGGGCTGTTCCAGTTCTGCCAGCAAGCCCCACTTGAAGCGGGTGAGCAGGCGTTCTTCCATGCCTTGCAGGGCGATGGGCGGACGGTCTGAGGTGAGGATGAGTTGTCGTCCGTTCTGATGCAGGTGGTTGAAGATGTGGAAGAAGGTCTGCTGCGTGGCTTTCGTCACGAACTCCTGTACGTCGTCAATAATGAGCACGTCGATACTCTGGTAGAAAGAGATGAAGTCGTTGGTGGTGTTCTTGATGACGCTGTCCGTGTACTGCACCTGAAATAGGTGTGCCGACACGTAGAGCACTCGTTTCTCGGGGTGCAGCTCCTTCAATCGCGTGCCGATGGCATTCACCAGATGGGTCTTGCCCACACCGGAGTTGCCATAGATGAACAGCGGGTTGAAGGTGACTTGCTTGGGGTTCTGGGCGATGGCCAGTCCCACCGTACGCGGCAACTTGTTCGAGTCGCCCTCCACGAAGTTATCGAAGGTGTAGATGGGGTTGAGCTGGGAATCCAGTTCCTGGAGTATGCGCGGACTCTGGTTGGCGGGAGTGGCAGAACGAGGGGCGGCGGGCACGTTGGAGTGTCGCGTCTCCTCCACAATCATGTCCTCGCCATTGGTGGAGTCCGTGTGTACATTATAATATAGTGAGATTCCCTTCCCATAAACGTTGGTGAGGACCGTGCGCAGAAGGGTGAGGTAGTGGCTCTCCAGATGCTCCCGGAAGTAATGAGAAGGCACACCAATATAGAGCTTGCGATCGGCCTCGTCGAATTGTACGGGGTTGATGTTCGCAAACCATGTCTGATAGGCCTCAGGCTGTACGTTGTTACGTATCAGCTGAAGACACTGTGCCCATCGCTGGTCGGTATTTTGTTGGCGTATTCCCATTCTTGTTGGTAAAAATAGTGCATCCGTTGTAGAGCCGAATTGCGGTGCAAAGTTAGAGATAATTTTTTGAATGGCAAAATCGACACCCAAGAAAAGAGAGAAGGAAAAGCGGTCTAAATACCACGTTTTCAACACCCTGCCCCTTAGACCTCCAAAACCTGCTTTATATCTTCTTGTAAAATAACAAACCGCTGAAAAACAAAAGATTGAAGAGACTCCTGAGGATTCTCTTCAATCTTGGTTTTTGTGCCTCTAACGGACACAAATTAAGTTGTTTATAGAAACGATTAGGAGGAAAGAACCGAAAGCTTTTTTATTTGGATTTTTTTTAATTTGACCCTTCTTCCTGATTTCCTGTCTTATCTTTTTTCCCGAAGATGGAGAAGTGCACATAGCGCTTGGGATTGGCCTTCAGGTCTTCGAGCAACAGAGCTGCGTCGAGGCTGGTTCTGTTGAGGTTCCCATAGAGCGAGGTGTCGTTCATGAGAAGCCCGAGGCTGTTGTCCTTGGAGTTGAGCTGCGAGGTCGTCTGTTCCACGTTGTCCATGACGCGGTCCACTTTTGCCAGGGTGCCAGAGAGGTTCAGCTGCTTCAGGCTGTCGGTGAGTGCCACGATATTTTGTCCGGCCTGATTATATGTCTGAGCCATGGCGGGCAGTTGGTGCTCCAGGAGTCCATTGAGGTCCTTGGAGCTTTGTCCGAGGCTGGCCGTGAGGGTATTGGCATTCTTAAGGATGGCTTGGATATTACTGTCGGCGGCCACCTTGTTCAGCGTGGTGAGCAGCGTGTCGACCTTTGCCATGGTCTGTTCCAATCTCGGTATCAGTTCAGCGGCGCGGGCCATGAGGCCGTTGTTGTCCTCAGAGGGCAGCGTGTCGCCCGGGGCGAAGCGTTCCATGGGGTTGTTGCCCATGAGCAAGTTCAGCGTACAGCCTCCCAGCATAGCTTCGTCGAGCACTGCCACGGTGCCCGAGGGCACACGCATTCCGTGCTCCACGCTGATTTCCACGATCACTCCCTTGCCGGGGTGCTCGTAGTCGTAGTGGACGTCAGAAACGATGCCAACATTGTAGCCGTCGGCATAGACGGGGCTGGACTTGGCCAGGGCCTTGGCGTTGCTGAAATTGATATAATAGGTGTCCTGAGTGCTGAAGAGGTTGGTGCCCTGCAGGAATTTTATCATCAGAAAGAGGATTACCAGGGCGATGACCCCAGTGAGTCCGATTTTAGCTTCTCGGGAGATGTGCATGGTTCTATTTTTGTGATTCTTTGTATTTCTTGATAGCTTGATAGATGCTCTGTGCCAGCTCGTCGACGCCTCGGTCGCTGATGAGGTAGTTCTCCTCAGAGGTCGTGGTGATGTAGCCCAACTCTATCAAACAGGAAGGCATTGAGGTGGCGCGCAGAACGAGGAAACCCGCCTGATGGACGCCCTTGTCGGGCCTGCCCGCAGCACGGAACTGCTGCTGGACGAGGGAAGCCAGCCGGACGCTTTTCTCCATATTCTGATCCTGCATGAACTCGAAGATGATATACGATTCCGAGCTCTTGGGGTCGAAACCCTCGTAGCGGTTCTCGTAGTCGTTCTCGTAAATGATGGCAGCGTTCTCTCGCTTTGCCACCTCCAGGTTGTCGGCGGCGCGGTGCATACCTAATGTGTAGGTTTCTGATCCCCTTGTCTGCCGTTTGCCGGGGAGGGCATTCGTGTGGATGCTTACGAAGAGGTCGGCCTTGGCACGGTTGGCAATATTCGCTCGTTCGTCCAGTGCCACGAAGACGTCGGTCTTGCGGGTGTAGATGACCTTCACGTCGCGAAGGTTCTTTTCCAGTAGCCGGCCCACGGCCAGCGTCACTGCCAGGTTGATTTTCTTCTCCCGTCCCTTGCGGCCCAGGGCTCCCGGGTCATGACCGCCATGACCAGCGTCCAGCACAATCGTGAAGGGGGAGGGTGGGGCAGTGGTCTTAGGGGAGGAGGCGTGAAGCGGTGGGGCGACGAGCAAGGCAACAACCCACAGGAGGGTTGCACAGCGGAAGAGTATGTGGTTCGTCAGATTCATATTTCTGGCTGCAAAGTTACGCAAAAGTTTCTGTTTTTTTGCGGTTGGGCCGTAACTTTTAAAGAGGAAAGAGAAAAATCTGTCTAAATTAGCAACAAAAAGGAGAAAAAAAAGGGCACATGAGGCATATATATCAAACTTTTCCCTATCTTTGCAGCCAGAAACAAATTGCTTTGCAGTTATGAATGGACGTTATATCAAGCGTATAGAAATAGAATCTCTCTGGCGCGGCACACGACATATCGTGTGGGACCTGAAGCCAGGAGTGAACGTGCTGAGCGGTATTAACGGCGTGGGCAAGAGCACTATTCTGCGGCGCACTATTCGACGACTTGTCCAGAGCCGCGAGAACCTGGAACGCAGCTACATGCAGGGCGGCGTGTTACTCACCTTCGAGCCCGAGGAGGCTGACACCGTACGCTATGATGTCGTAAGGAGCACGGACCGACCCCTCGTCAGCGCTGATATAATAGGTAAGGTGGACGACGCACACCTCACCACCGAGCTGGACTGGGAGCTCTATCAGCTGCAACGCAGATACCTCGACTATCAGGTCAATCAGTCCAACCGCATTGTGAACCTTTTCACTTCCGGCGACCCAGAGGCGCAACAGAAGGCGCAGGAGATAGCGCAGGAAAAAAGCCATTTCCACGATCTCGTGGACGACTTGTTCCAGTCCACAGGCAAACGTATCGACCGATCGGCCAATGAGTTGTACTTCTATCACCTCGATGAACATATCACACCATATGTGCTCTCGAGCGGCGAGAAACAGATATTGATCATCCTGCTCACCGTGCTGGTGCAGAACCGCGAACCCTACGTGCTGCTGATGGACGAGCCGGAAATCAGCCTGCATATCGAATGGCAGCAGCGACTGCTGGAACTGATAGTGGACCTGAACCCCCAGGCGCAAGTCATCGTCACCACACACTCCCCGGCAGTGGTGATGAATGGGTGGATGGACCGAGTGACAGACGTGGAAGACATTATCGTGGACTGATATCTGCCATCTGACCCCCAGAACTCCAGCAGTGAAAACGTTATTCCTACTCCATCCTTCATGTCGAAACGTCTGAATCAAAATCTCAACTCCTCCTACCTCGAGGCTGCCAATCGTTTGCGTCCCTCCAAGGCGCGCCGACGTGTTGTGGCCTACGTGGAAAGCTATGACGACGTGGCTTTCTGGCGCGGCGTGCTGGAGGATTTCGAGACGCCGGAACTGTACTTCGAGGTGATGCTGCCAGGGCGCGACAACCTGCAGAAAGGCAAGCACCAGGCGCTGACCAACGTCCTCTCGGCCAGCCAGCTGGGAGGTGCTATGATTGCTTGTGTGGATGCCGATTACGACTATCTGATGCAAGACACCAACCCCGGCACTACTGCTTTCAACGCCTCGCCTTTCGTTGTACACACTTACGTGTACGCCATAGAGAACTACCAGTGCTATGCACCGTCGCTCCATCAAGCTGTGGTAATGGCCACGCTCAACGACCGTCCCACCATCGATTTCGAGGCTTTCTTGCGGGAGTACAGTCAGATCATCTGGCCCCTGTTCGTATGGAACCTGAGAGGATATTTCCATGATGATTACAAGTCTTTCACGATGTTGGATTTCTGTAGCCTCATTTCCTTCAGGGACATCAATCCTTTCCATCCGGAGCAGTCGTTGACGTTCCTGCGTCGGCGCGTCAATCAGAAGATGGCGTGGATGCAGCAGCATTATCCCAACGCCAAGAAGAGCTACCTCTCCACAAAACAACGACTGCGAGAGCTGGGAGTGACGCCCGAGACTACCTATTTATATATACAGGGGCACACGCTCTTCGAGAGTGTCGTGCTGCCCCTGCTGGAACCCGTCTGCGCCATGCTGAGGAAAGAGCGCGAGCGGGAGATAAAACGACTGGCCGTGCACAACCAGCAGCGGCAGTGTGAACTCTCAGCCTACCAGCATGCGGTGTTGCCCGTGGAGACGATTCTCAAGAAGAACCAGGACTTCAAGGACGCACCTCCTTTCCAACTCGTAAAAGATGCGATCCTGCATATCATCGAATATAGTAAATCCTTTAATACACAACAAAATGAGACAGACAATTCAGAGAGCACAGAGAACGCTGCTCCCCCTGCTGCTGGCGATGGCGTTTCCCTTCAGCGCAGCAGCTCAGACTCAGTATGATTACTCGCGCCTCCAGCGCGAACGCCTCAACCGCGGCACAATAGCAGTGCGCACCTCTCCGGACTCGGTGATGGTCTCGTGGCGCTATCTGGAAAACGACCCCATTGATGTTTCTTTCGAGGTCCTGCGCAACGGCCAGGTCATTGGCCGGCGCGCCAAGAATCAGTCTACCACGTTCATGGACTACTACCCCGATAGCGAGGAAGCCACATATATGGTCCGCCCCGTCTATGCAGGAGGTAACCTTCCGCAAGGACTGAAGACCACGGACCTCGCCCTGCTCTCCTCCTCCTGGACGCTTCCCGCCCACGCCCCCTTCGGCTATCTGGATATTCCTCTGCTTCCCCCCGAGGTGGCGGGTTCGTCGGCCCAGGGCAACCGACCCGTAAGCTATCAGGCCAACGATGCTACAATGGCGGACCTCGATGGCGACGGTCAGCTGGAGATAGTGCTCAAATGGGACCCTTCTGACAGTCGTGACAACAGCCAGAGCGGTATCACCTCCCCCACGATTTTCGAAGCCCTGCGCCTCGACGGCACTTCCTTGTGGCGCATAAACCTGGGGCGTAATATCCGAAGTGGCGCCCACTACACCCCCTTCATCGTTGCAGACCTCGATGGCGATGGTTGTGCGGAGTTGCTCGTTCGCACTTCCGACGGTACTACCGACGGACAAGGGAAGGTGCTCGGCGACGCCAACGCAGACCACGTGCGACACCCCGACACGAGTGCCTATCAGGCCAATGGCAACCCGGGCGAACAGTTCCGCGGCCCTGGCTGGCCCAATAACATGGACCCCAAGGCACGTCGAGGCGGATTTATCTATAAAGGTCCCGAATGGGTCACCTGCTTCGAAGGCAAGACAGGCAAAGCCCTCTCCACAGTGGATTATATTCCCGAACGAGGCGACCTGCGCAGCTGGGGCGACAACTACGCCAACCGCAGCGACCGCTTCCTGGCCGCTTGTGCCTATCTCGATGGGCAACACCTGAGTGCCATCTTTTGTCGTGGCTACTACACGCGCAGCGTCCTGGCAGCCTATGACTTCGATGGCAAGCAACTGACCACCCGCTGGGTCTTTGACACCAACGACGAGGACAAACGCCGCTTTGCTGGACAGGGCAACCACAATTTGCGTACAGCCGATGTGGATGGCGATGGGTGCGACGAGATCACCTATGGCTC
>JAILFY010000048.1 GCA_024697285.1 Bacteroidaceae bacterium | reverse complement strand
ACTATACGTATTCCCATTGAAAGTGACTGATGCGGGGATGGTGACACTGCCCGTGTATTCATTTGAATACTGATAATAAGAAGTGCCCTTAAACGTGACACTCGCTGTGAGGCTTGTTTTAGAGGTGATGTTGTAATAAATTCCATCCACCTCGAAGTCATGAGCGGAGGCGAGGGTGGCGATGAAGCTCAGGATCAAGGCCAGGCAAAAAGTGAGGTAAGTGTGTTTCATATTATTTAAAATGCAGGGTTATTTATATTTTCGGCCACAAAGATACGCAATATTTCCGAACTCTGTTCATTTCCGTCCATTTTTTTCTTCTCATCTTCCACTTTATATCATAAGGTGTCGTTTCCCACCCAATAAACCCCTCCTTTCCTCTTCATTATTTAGAATTTCATTCAGAATTCTACTTCTGAACCCCCATCCGCATCTTCGCCAACACGTACGTACATCTTTGCCAACACGTACGTACATCTTTGCCAACACGTACGTACATCTTTGCCAACACGTACGTACATCTTTGCCAACACGTACGTACGTTGATCTGCAGCTACCTCACTACCACTTTCTTGCCATCACGAAGATAGAGGCCTCTTTGTGTTGGGGTCGTCAGAAGGGAACGACCTGAAAGGTCATGCCATGTGGTTGCATGAGGTGGGGCGGAAGATGCTTGGGGTATTTCGCCGATACCATTTGGGAGGACGCCGCCCAAGTCCGTGTACCAACCGAGGATTTGTTCTCGTGTGATGGTTACATAATTGATAGCGTAGCCATTGCCAGCACTGTAGGACTCGTCTTCATAGAGGATTGCCAAGGTGCCGTCGGGCAGCACTATCATAGTGGAATAGCACGAGCCATTGGGCTGGATGTTATAGACACTCTTCCAGGACCCACCCTGGTTCAGACTCATTGATAGTTGCAGACTCTGACGACCAGCAGAATTGATATAGCTATGGAGCATGATGTCTGGCAGTCCCTCGGTAGCTCGGCTGTAGCAGAGTAAATCGGCATTGCAGGCGTTGCCCCAGAGGTCGGCAGTACGTCGTTGCTGGCCCCACTGGAAGCTGATGGTTCCATCGGCATTGAGGGTGTAGGTGCCATTGTTCCAACCTCGGTTGCCACTCTGGCGCACGGACAAGAGAAGGGAGCCGTCGTTGAGCTGCTCCACCTTGGACTCATCACAACCTTCGTAGGCCAGGGCGTTGCTCAGTCGCCAGTGGGCTCCGTTGTCCGTGGAATAAAGGATGTAGCAGAGATTAGGCCCGGAAGAACCCGGAGTGCGACAGTTGGTGGTGAACATGATAATGCCATCATGGGTGGTGAGGCCTTTGCCAGAAGAGGTGAAGATATTGGCCATGCTAAGAGAGCCATCTTCGCTGTTCTCGTCGTAGAACAGGGTGGATGCAAAGAGGTTCTTGATGAGTGTCCAGTTCTTGCCGTCGGTGGTGCTGCGGGCGAAGCCTGCATACTTCATACCGTCGTTGGCATTGGAGCCCCACATCTTGTTGCCAGCAGCCATCATGCAGATCAGAGTGCCGTTTGTGGCACGAGCGAGGGCTGCATCGCCATATCCGAAACAGGCAGCAGTGGAACCGTCGCCAGAAGCCACTCTGGCATAATCTTGCCAGGTGCGACCGCCATCGAGGCTGCGGAGCGAGACGACGTCTATCTTATGGTTGCCTAGGTCGGAGTTGCTGTTGTAGCGCTTGTCTGCTGCCACCACAAGGTTACCTCCCTCGTCGAGAATCATGGCTGGAATGCGATAGAAACGGCAATTGTCGGTTGTGGGAAGGAAGACGAAGTGTTGCTGGGAAAAAATCTTCATGCCCTGGCGATCGGGTGCCCCGGCACCGTGCATCTCCAGACGGACATCCTCGGTTGTCGTATATTCCACGGCGTCGAGGTCAGCCTGAATGATCTTCCCGAGTTCGGCTTCTTCCTTAATGGTTGCACAGAGCCAGAAGTAGTGAGTGGCGGCACTGACATCGGAGAGATGGAAACGGACTTCTCCGGATACCTCTTCCGACGTGGCGAGGGGCGTTCCGGGGATATTTGCCATGAACTCCAGTTGACTCGTCTCGTAGAGGCAGAGGCTGGAGAGATTGCTGACGGCAGCATCGTTCAGGGAAAAGGTGAGGACGGTATTGGAGATATCCTGGGAGGGGGTCATCTTTACGCGCAACAACAGGGAATTGGCATTGCCACGGCCTCCTGTCTGATAGCCGCGGGTGACCTCGATATCGTCGGCGAAGAGTGCCACCTCAGGACCCACTTCGGCAACGTCCACAGGATAGAAGGCCCAGTCGTTGTTGCCTCCGGTGGATTTCGGCACAGTGGTATTCCACCCCACCACAGTGGCGTCGCCGGACTCGAGGCTGTTGGCATCCAAGACGACCTTTGAGGTGGCGTCCTGGAGATAGAAATGTCCGTCGGTTCCATTGATTTTCTGGACAATGAAGGCATGCTCCGCCGTGGCGGTGAGCGAGACCACGGTCTTATGGGTGAGTCCACCGAAGTAGTTGCCAAAGCCGGTCTGAAGATAGAAGAGTCCTTCCCCGGCCTCCTGCAACCTCACGAGATAACGGGCCTGAGAAGCAGCAAGACCAGAAGAGGGAGGTGTAGCAGTGTTGTAGAGTGTGTGGGCGCTCACCTTCTCGTAGAGATAACCGTGGGCAGCCGTTCCGTTCTTGCCGCGGTCGAACATCACATACCACTGTCCGGCCACAAGATTGTCTGCGGGCGAGGATTGCATCTCGGCAGTACGGCCACTGAGTTCTGCCAGAGGCTCAGACGAGATTGGTTTCTCGCCCAGTTCATAGATCTTGACTCGCTTGGTGGCACCGGTTCCTGTGGAGTAGCCCCAAAGATGCTGCGAAGAACGGTCCAGACCGCGTTCCACGCCCTCGGCATCGGGTGCGGAAGGGTAGGCCACACCACCCGAGAAATGCAGCGACCAAGCACCGGCCTCGGGCTCTGAAACAGGTTGGAGGTCCTGTCCGTAGACGGGGATTCCCCAGTACTTGCCCGTATAGCTGTTGCAGATACGCCAAGTGCCGTCGGCAGCCCGAGTTAGCGTGTAGACGGCCGCGGTGGTAGGTTTGTTCTGGGAATTGGGGATGGAATAGTAAGAACCCGCATCCACAATATATGGTGTTCCCACGGCCTGGGACTGAAGGATATATTCCTTTCCGCTGACGATGGCGTCCTCGGAGGCGACGACAGCGCCCACGCCCACTTCTTCCTGGGCAAAGAGACTGACAGGGAGACAAACTACAAGAGAAACTAGAAAGGCAAGACTTAATTTCATAGGACTGGAGACAGATATATTATAAGGGTATTACGGCAAGAAAGAAGAAAGGCGGGATGACCCTTGAATGATCGTCCCGCCTTGGATGTGTCAGGCGTGGCCTGATATTACTTCAGACGATTGTAAGCATACTTGGCAACGTCGCCGAGCTCTTCCTCGATGCGGATGAGCTGGTTGTACTTTGCCATACGGTCGGTGCGGCTCATGGAACCGGTCTTGATCTGACCGCTGTTGGTGGCTACGGCGATGTCGGCGATGGTAGCGTCCTCGGTCTCACCAGAACGGTGGCTGGTGACGGTGGTGTAGCCGTGGCGATG
>JAILFY010000034.1 GCA_024697285.1 Bacteroidaceae bacterium | reverse complement strand
CTGATCTACTATACTTCAATCAAGCAGCGAGAGCGTAAGTGTTTTCGCCAGATAATTGTTGAAGACCATTGATTTAAGAGAGCGACCAACGACTCTCTGCGTGCTTACACAACGTCTCATCCTGCTGTCAAATCCATGTCAGCCCCTTTGGATGATGATGCTTTGCGGCTGCAAAGGTATGTTATTATTTTGTATCCCACAAATTTTCGGGCCATTATTTCTGCAAAAGCCTATATTAAAAGCCTTTGGATGGTTTTTTTACATACCATGGTTATTTTTTTGCATGTCTTTGCAATATTTTAACGCTTTTTGAGTTTATATATATAAATAGTTGCTAAACCTGTTTTTTCATCCTTATTGAAGGACCTCCCCGGAGGGCGATAATACAGAATATTCATCCGACTTACTCAATATCTTTTACAATGAAGAAAGTTCTACTCCTATTGGCTCTTGCCACCTTCTTTTGCTGTCGAACCGCCATCGCTCAGACCATGACCGATGATCAGATTGTCAGCTATGTGCTCCAGGAGAAAGAAAAGGGCACTAACAAGGAGACAATTGTCCGTAATCTCACACAACGTGGTGTGACTATCGAGCAGCTGCGGCGCGTACAGAAGAAGGTGGAAGCCGAGCAGAAAAACCTGGGCGCAAGAGACCTCACGGGGCGAAGCCAGGATCCCACTCAGACGCGGACCAACCGGCCTCGCAACCGGCGGGAGGTCGCTAACGATGCCCGCCAGAAACAACAGAATTATATGATTCGGTCGCAACGGGAAGAGCAGGAATGGCGCTACATGACACGAGAAGACCGGCAGCAGATAATCGACGAGGAATCTGCCTACTTCGACATGGACTCGCTCGATTACTACAGTAGCCTTATCCCGAAGGACCAGCAGGTGTGGGGTCGCAGCATCTTCAGCCAGGAGAATCTTACCTTCGAGCCCAGCATGAGCATCGCCACGCCGGCCAATTATGTTCTGGGGGCGGGCGATGTGATTATCATAGACATCTGGGGGGCATCTCAGGAGAGCATAGAGAGTGCCATTTCTCCGGATGGAGTGGTAACTATCGAGGGGGTGGGACCGGTCAAGTTGGCGGGTCTCACTGTCAGCGAAGCTACAAGACGCTTGCGTTCTCAGCTCGGGGAATACTATGCTGATTGCAATGTATCTATCAGTGTGGGAGAGACAAGAACCATCCTCGTACAGGTGCTGGGAGAAGTGCTCAAGCCCGGCAGCTATCCCATCAGCAGCTTGGCCACGGCGTTCAATGCGCTCTATGCCGCGGGGGGCATCAGTGATGTGGGTACCTTGCGCGATATCAAGGTCTACAGAAATGGAAAAGTCATTGCCTCTATCGATGTATATGACTATCTACTCAATGGCTCTCTGGCCAGCAATGTCAGGTTGCAGGACAACGATGTGATTATTGTGGGGACTTACGACTGCCTGGTGGAATTGCGTGGCAAAGTGAAACGTCCGATGTTCTATGAGATGAAGGCGAACGAGAGTGTGCAAAGGGCACTGACATTCGCCGGGGGATTCACAGGTGATGCTTATACAAAGAACGTGCGACTGGTGCGCAAGGCAGGACAGGAATATAGCATCTACACCATAGAGGAATTCGAGATGAATGGATTCGCAATGGCCGACGGGGACTCGGTCTTCGTCGACAGCGTCATACCGCGGTTCAACAACATGGTGGAAATACGAGGGGCAGTGATGCACGAAGGGCAGTACCAGATGGACGGTAAGATTCAGTCGGTGCGCGACCTGGTCCTGGCGGCCGAAGGGCTGCGAGAGGATGCGTTCTTGGAACGGGCGGTGATGCATCGACAGAAAGAGGACCTCACGCTGGAGATGATCAGTTTGGATATTCAGGGAATCATGGAGGGACGTGTGGCAGACATCGCGCTGCGCAAGAACGACGTGCTCTTCATCCCCAGCAAGACGGAGCTCAGGGGCGAGCAGACCCTGCGCATCAACGGCGAGGTTAACTTCCCGGGAACGTATGAATATGCGGAGAATACTACTATTCAGGACCTCATCATCCTGGCTGGCGGTCTCACCCGTGCCGCATCCACCGCTAAGATCGACGTCTTCCGCCGCAACTATCAGCCCGGAGCCCGTGCTGCCTCGAACGAGTTGGCTCAAGTTTATACCTTTAATCTCGACAATGGGTTCATGGTGGAAGATACGTTGTTTGTGTTGCTGCCTTTCGATGAGGTGCAGGTGCGTAAGAGTCCAACCTACGAGGAGCAGCAGAACGTGAAGATCACCGGTTCTGTGAACTTCGAAGGGGAATATGCCATGACCAACAAAGAGTTCCGACTCAGCGACTTGGTGCAC
>JAILFY010000246.1 GCA_024697285.1 Bacteroidaceae bacterium | reverse complement strand
CTCCCTCTCCTCGTATTCGGTTTATCTGGCTCCTGCTGTTCCTTGTCGAACGCAATCATGAACACCTTCTGGCTGTTTCTGTCGTTGCGTCCGAGCTCTATGCGGAGATCTTGGAGAAATTGTTCCCAGAAGGTGTCTTCTGCACCTTCGTGGAAGAAAGGCTTAAGGGCGGCGGTACGGGCGTTCCGCTCCTCGTCGGAGAGGCGGGGGCGATCTGGCACACGACCGAAGAGGGTGCTGAGGAAGAAACTGTTGGAGTCGCGCTGCACGTTGCCACTCAGACGACCCCAACGGTTGGCATCGGCATTATCTCTCTGGTTGACAAGCTGTGCCTTGTTGACCACTTTCTGTGCATCGCCGATATAAGCAAGCCCCTTACCATCCTCCTTCCATATCTTGCCGAGCGTCTCCACGATCTTCTCTGTGAGGAAGTTACATTTGAAGAGCAGCGTCTCCAAGTCGCGTTTCTTCACCTCAGGACTCAGCTGCGGGTCGCAGAAATGGGTTTGTATGATATCCAGTTCGCGGTTGTAGTTCTCCAGCTTCATATACAGATTCGACATCGTACGGAAACTCTCTTCTTGACCGAAGAAGAGATTGAGATGGATGTGCGAAAGGTTCACTTTCAGCTTCTGCAGGTGCTCCTCAGAGGGATATACCTGGAACTGCTTGCGCGTCATCTTGATCTCTATGGTCTTGGAAACAACGAGGTTACGATAGAAATGCCGGATGAGATCTACGAGGTAGTTCTCCTGTTCCGTCTCGCTGATCCGACTGGTGTTGGACTGGGTCCCTATCTGTGCTTTGTAGGTGACCCAGGTGACCCACAAGGTGATGAGTGCGATGATGATAGCTACAAGAGAGAGATACACAGCATATTCCGAGAGGTCCTTCATACAGTAATCGTACTCGCCCAGGGTGGTGTTCTCGGCAGTTTCCATCGTGCGGTCTCTGATGGTTCTGATCCATTCTTGCGTGGAGTCGTTCTGGGTGTTGGTGCTGTCGGCACCTTCCAGGATGATGTTCAGTAGGTTCATGTCTATAGCTTTTGGTAATTGTCAGTGGTCATCTGCCTACGTGCACGTGCACGCCCGCTCCGGTGCACTCAGCGCCCATGGGCGGGTTCTCCTTGAGGAGCTGCAGTTCCACCTCCTCGGCCTGGGGAAAGTGGTCCAAGAGCGACTGGCATATACGGTAGGCCACGTGCTCCAGAAGGGAGGAGGGCTTTGCCATCTCGGCTCTCACGAGCTCGAAGACTGCGGAGTAGGAGATGGTGGCAGAGAGCTCGTCGGTGCACATGGCAAGGGAGAGGTCGGCGGTGATGTTCAAATTGATGATGAAAAAAGCCCCCACGGTGCGCTCCTGAGGGAGCACACCATGGTGGGCGAAAAGGCGCAGGTCCTGAATGAGGACTTGGGACTTGTGGATGTTCATGAGAATGGGGGGAAGTTTATCCGCAACGGCTGGCGCCGCAGTTGGTGCAGATGAGACAACCCTCCTGGTAGACGAGAGACTCCTGACCGCAGTTGGGGCACACTTGTCCCTTGGCGGCAGTGCCATCGGTGATGTACTTCTTCAGGGCGCGCTCCACGCCGTTTTTCCAGGTGTTGATGCTCTCGCTATTGAGCGACAGCTGACCTACGAGGCGGACGACATGATCCAAGGGCATGCGATAGCGCAGCACGCTGGAGAGCAGCTTGGCGTAGTTCCAGTATTCGGGGTTGAACTTCTCGGAGAGCCCTTCCACGGTGGTCTTGTAGCCGCGTTTGTTCTCGAACTGGAAGTCATAGCGCTTAGTACCGTCGGGGTTCAGCTGTTTGATAATGCGGCCCTTCGTCACGCTCTTGGGCAGAAGAATACCTTCTTCGTCGTCTTGAAGACCGGTGAAGATCTCGTAGGGATAGCCGTTGAGCAAACCGATGAAAGCCACCCATTTCTCTTTGTTGTTCTGGAAACGCACCACGTCGCACTCCAGCACGTCGGGACGTTTCTCCACCACCTGGGGCGGACGGCACTCGGGGACGCCTTGGCTGTGGCCGGTCTCCAGGGAGGGGGTGTCTGGGTGCTCTCCGTCCTCGTTTTTCTTCTCTTTCTTCTTGCTGACGCTGATCATTACGCCGCTGCGCGAGCCGTCGCGGTAGATGGTGCAACCTTTGCACCCGCTCCTCCAGGCTTCCATGTAGAGGTCGTTGACCAGCTGCTCGTCGACGCTGTTGGGGAGGTTCACGGTGACGCTGATGCTGTGGTCCACCCATTTCTGAATGGCTCCTTGCATGCGGACTTTCATCAGCCAGTCCACGTCGTTGGCGGTGGCTTTATAATAAGGTGACTGCTCCACGAGCTCGTCGATCTCTTCTTGTGTGTAGCGCCGTTCGGTGTCGAGTCCGCACACCTTCATCCAGGTGAGGAACTTGTGGTGGTAGACGATATACTCCTCGAAGGCGTCTCCCGTCTCGTCGGTGAAGTCCACATGAACCTCCGGGTCGTTGGGGTTCACCTTGCGGCGACGCTTGTACACAGGCATAAACACGGGTTCTATGCCGCTGGTGGTCTGCGTCATCAGAGAGGTGGTGCCGGTGGGGGCGATGGTGAGGCAGGCGATGTTCCGGCGACCATATTTCACCATGTCGGCATAGAGTTTCGGATCGGCGTCCTTGATGCGGAGAATGAAGGGGTTGTTGGCTTCGCGCTGGGCGTCGAAGATCTCGAAGGCGCCGCGCTCTCGGGCCATCTGAACGCTGCTGGCGTAAGCCGAGAGGCACACGTTCTTCTGCACCTCCACGGCGAAGTCGGTGGCTTCCTGAGTGCCGTAGCGCAGACCCATAGCGGCGAGCATATCGCCCTCAGCAGTAATCCCAACGCCGGTGCGCCGGCCCATGGAGCTCTTGCGCTGTATCTTTTTCCAGAGGTTACGTTCGGAGAATTTCACCTCCTCGCTCTGCGGGTCGGATTCTATCTTCTGGAGGATGAGTTCTATCTTCTCGAGCTCCAGGTCGATAATGTCGTCCATAATGCGCTGGGCTTTCTGCACGTGCTCCTGGAAGAGCGCGAAGTTGAAAGAGGCTTTGCGCGTGAAGGGGTTCTCCACGTAGGAGTAAAGGTTGATGGCGAGCAGGCGGCAGCTGTCGTAGGGGCAGAGGGGGATTTCGCCGCAGGGGTTGGTGGATACGGTGCGGAAACCAAGCTCGGCATAGCAGTCGGGCACGCTCTCGCGAAGAATGGTGTCCCAGAAGAGGACACCCGGTTCGGCGCTCTTCCAGGCGTTGTGCACGATCTTCTTCCACAGCGCGCTGGCATTTATCTCCTTGCTCACCAGCGGGTTGCTGCTGTCGATGGGGAACTGCTGGGTGTAGGGCTTGTTCTCGGCAGCGGCCTCCATAAAGGCGTCGTCGATCTTCACGCTCACGTTGGCGCCGGTGACTTTTCCTTCTGTCATCTTCGCGTCGATGAAACTCTCGGCGTCGGGGTGCTTGATGCTCACGGACAACATCAAGGCGCCGCGACGACCATCCTGAGCCACCTCACGCGTGCTGTTGCTGTAGCGTTCCATGAAAGGAACGAGGCCTGTGGAGGTGAGGGCGGAGTTCTTCACGGGAGAACCGGCCGGACGGAGGTGAGAGAGGTCGTGGCCCACGCCTCCGCGGCGCTTCATCAGCTGCACTTGTTCTTCGTCGATTCGGATGATTGCTCCATAGCTGTCGCTGTCGCCATCCAGTCCGATCACGAAACAGTTGCTGAGAGAGGCCACCTGGTAGTGGTTGCCAATACCCGTCATGGGAGATCCGGCAGGGATGATGTAGCGGAAGTGATCCAAGAGATCGAAAATCTCCTGAGCCGACAAGGGATTCTTGTACTTCTGCTCTATGCGAGCCACCTCGTTGGCAATACGCCAGTGCATGTCGGAGGGGTCTTTCTCGAAGATGTTCCCGAAGGAGTCTTTCATCGCGTACTTGTTGACCCATACACGGGCCGCCAGTTCGTCTCCGGCAAAATAATCCAGCGAAGCCTTGAAGGCTTCGTCATAAGTAAATGTCTTTTCCACTATTTCTTAAGGGTAAAGTATTATATTGATATTGTATGAAAAAGCAATCAGTTGCGGTTGTCCTCGTCCTTGTAGGTGGCGGCGCCCTGGCTGTCGATGAACACCAGCGTGGGGTCGTAGCCTTCTGGTATCATCAGCTGGATGAAACCGCTGTCCAACAGCCACTTATAGGAGTTGTTGAGGGCCTCGTAGGGGGCGCCATAGTTGGTGGTGAGGGAGTCCAGGAGCTCGTCGATTGGCATGTTGTGGGGCTGCACCATCACGCGCCACACCGTCTTGGTCTTCTTGGAGAAACTGACTTTGAATTGCTGGGATTTGCCAAAGACATTGCCCTTGAAGACGAAGAAGAGCTGGTTGAGATCGCGCTGACGAACTTTGTAACCTTGTTCGTTCATGCTCTTGGCGAAATCATAGATGTCTCCTTTTATTTCTATCTTCTCAAAAGTCAGGTGCGTCTCAGGCACTGCTTCTTGTGCGAAAACGAGGTGCACAAAGAGGGCTGCGAAGCAGGTAAGGATGAATTTTTTCATAGTTCTGAGATATAAGAAAGTGAATATTTCGGCACAAAGTTACTTTTTCTCTCTGAAGTTGCCAAATATTTCGAGTTTTTTTTGTTCCTTTGCAACCGAAATAAACAAGATGAGCCTTTTAATAATGGAAAGAATACAAACTAGGCGGTCTATTCGTCAATATAGTGGTCGTGATATAGCACCGGATTTACTCAACAAATTGTTCAGCGATGCGGCGCGCACCCAGACGATGGGTAACTTGCAGCTCTACAGCGTGATTGTCACTCGTTCGGCCAGCGGCAAGGAACGGTTGGCGCCATTGCATTTCAATCAACCGATGGTGAAGAGTGCTCCTGTGGTGCTCACGGTGTGTGCCGATTTCCGCCGCACGTCCACCTGGGCCCGCTGTCGCAAGGCTGTTCCGGGTTATGATAACTTCCTGAGTTTCATGAATGCAGCCACCGATGCGTTGCTCTTCACGCAGACTTTCTGCAACCTTGCTGAGGAGGCGGGGCTGGGATTGTGCTTCCTCGGTACCACCATCTATCAGCCATCGGCGATCATCGACGCCCTGCAGCTCCCGAAGTTGGTGTTCCCCGTGGCCACGCTCACCGTGGGATGGCCGGCGGAGGAACCGGAGCTCTCCGACCGACTGCCCCTGGAGAGTTTCGTGCATGAGGAGTGCTACAAGGACCCGCAGCCAGAGGATATCGACCGGTTCTACAGGGCGAAGGAGGCGTTGGAGGTCAACCGCGAGTTCGT
>JAILFY010000193.1 GCA_024697285.1 Bacteroidaceae bacterium | reverse complement strand
CGTGCCGTCGGGGTAGGTGACGGCTGCCTCCTCATGGCCGATGGCAACGCTCGCGATGGGGTTGATGCCGATGAACGAGCGCGAGTTGCTGGCGTCGTGGTAGTCGGAACTCTCCATCAACGCGCTCTGGGGGTAGAGGTCTCGCAGTCGCATGTACAAGCCTACGGGAGTGTGGAGGTCTGCCAGGATGGATTTGCTGATGGTGTAGTAGTTGTATGTTGTCATATTCATTGTCGGTTGGGTGTTAGTTCTTCTGCGGAAAGTCGTTTTGCTTATTCTTCTACGAGGTGTTTGTTGTTGAGGTAGGTCTCGATGTCTTTGTCGCCACGACCGCTCACCGTGAGCACCACAACGTCGTCCGGCTGGAAGGACATCTTCTGCAGGGCCGCCACGGCGTGAGCGGATTCTATGGCAGGGATTATTCCTTCCATCTGCGTCAGTTCATAGCCCGCACGGATAGCCTCGTCGTCGTTGATACTCAGCACCTTAGTGCGCCCCTGTTCCACCATATTACAATGCATCGGGCCCACTCCCGGATAGTCTAGTCCGGCGCTGATGGTGAAAGCCTCCTGTATCTGTCCGTCCTCATCCTGCATCACCAGCATCTTCGCTCCGTGCAGAATACCCATTGTTCCGCGGTGGAAGGTAGCTGCCGTGCGGTCCGTGTCCCATCCGCTGCCGCCCGCCTCTGCCAGCACGATGTTCACGCGTTCGTCGTCCATATAGTGGTAGATGGTTCCGGCGGCATTGCTTCCGCCTCCGATGCACGCCACGAGATAGTCCGGATAGTCCCGTCCGATTTTCTCCTGCAGCTGCTGCTTGATTTCTTCTGAGATGACACTCTGCATGCGAGCCACGAGGTCGGGGTAGGGGTGAGGACCCATGGTGGAGCCTACTATATAAAAGGTGTCATTGGGGTGACAACACCAGTCTCTGATGGCCTCCGAACAGGCGTCGCTCAGGGTCATATTGCCTGTGCGTACGGGGTGCACCTCTGCCCCCAGCATCTTCATTCGTTCCACGTTGGTGTGCTGACGTTCCACGTCCGTGGCCCCCATGAAGACCTCACATTTCATACCCATCAGCGCACATACCGTAGCCGTTGCCACTCCGTGTTGTCCGGCTCCCGTCTCAGCGATGATGCGGGTCTTTCCCATCCGTTGTGCCAGGAGAATCTGTCCGATGGTGTTGTTGATTTTGTGGGCTCCTGTGTGGTTCAGGTCCTCTCGTTTCAGATAGAGCTGGCAGCCATAGCGCTGGCTCATTCTGCGGGCGAAGTAGAGCGGTGAGGGTCGTCCCACATAGTCCTTCAGCAGGGCGTGGTAGGCCTCCTTGAACTCTGCCGATTCGATGATGGGCAAATAAGCCTCTTGCAGTTCGTGGACGCATTTGTAGAGAATTTCCGGGATATAGGCTCCGCCAAATGCTCCGTAGTAACCGTTCTTGTCAACTTGGAATCTTTTCATATTTATAAGTGTTTGTTTGTGTTATTAAATGGAAATTTGTGTTTGTGTTGTGATGATAAAAGATGTGTTTCTGTTGTATTGGGATTTTTGTTTGTTGTTGTCTTGTGGGAATTCTGTTTGTGTGATTACTTAGAAAAAAAAAGGAAGAGGCCCGTCGCAAGAACGACAGGCCTCTTTGTATCTCTCAGCTTACTTGTGGGTACATGGCTATCTTCTCACGATTATTGGAATCTTGAGTTGCGCCACCACCAGAAGTTAGCTGTCATGAACATACTTTTCTTGTTGTTTCGTTTGATTTCGTTGGCAAAGGTACGTATTATTTCTGATTCTGCAAACAAATTATCATAAAATATGCGTTTTTGATTGCATTTTCTTTCCTTTGTTTGTTGAAAAGCCAACTTTTTCACATTCAGCAACGAAAAACGATACGTGTTTCTCCCTCCCAAGGTAACCAACCCTCCCTCACAGGGAGAGCAGGGCTGGGTCTTGATCTTGAATATCAAATCCCCCTCCGCGCCTTGAATATCTCCTATTTATATAAGGTGTAGAGGAAAAAACGGGCTATTCTTGTTCGTTAATGCAGAAAAAGTGCTATCTTTGCGGCGAAATAAGCCGTTTCTTAGCCTTATGACGAACCTTTATTCCTTTCTCAGTAGATATTTCTGCGTGTTTCTTTGCGTTTTGCCGCTCTCGGCGACCCCTGCTCGTGCGGGTTTACAAGAGCTGTTGCCCACTCCTTCCAAGGTGGAGGCACTGAGGTGCTTGCCTTTCAGTCTGGGACGCTCCATTCAGCTCGAAGACCCCTCGGGCTGCGTGCTGTTGAAACGCTGGCTGAGCCAACAATCCACCCTCGAGGAGGAAGCAGAGGCGGTGGTGAAGGTGAAAATAGACCCCGAACTGACCCTCTTCGACTACTTCCTCGAAGGTTTTCCGGCAGAGGGCTATGAGATGGAGGTCTGCGCGAATGAAATCACTATTGTGGCAGCCACGTCCTTGGGTGTTATCCGCGCCACACAGACCCTGATGCAACTGGCCGACACGACCACGCAGATTCCCGCTTGCAGGATCAGCGACGCTCCCGCCTTCAAGCTGCGAGGGGTGATGCACGATGTGGGGCGCTCTTTTCTTGGTATCGAAGAACTGCGTCGGGAGATAGACCTGCTCTCGCGCTTCAAGATCAACACGTTCCACTGGCACCTGACGGAGAACCAAGCCTGGCGCTTCGAGGTCAAGGCCTACCCCCAGCTGACC
>JAILFY010000149.1 GCA_024697285.1 Bacteroidaceae bacterium | reverse complement strand
AGCATCATCATAATACGCATAGAAGTTGGGCTGTACGTTGACCAGTCGCAACTTTCCGCCAGAGGCCGGCGTGATGGTCAGCGGGAGGTCGATGGTCTCGGCATAAGCCGAAGCCGAACCGGTGTAAGCAGAAATATACTGGTCATAGATGTATATATCGCCTCGGATGAACCAATAGTGCGCCGCAGAAGCCCCTGAGCCAGAATAGCTGTGGCCCACGGGATAACAGTCATCCACAATTTGCTTGTAGTTATGGATGAAGTTACCCGAAGTCTCCATCTCGTCGCTCGAGGTGGCTTCGGCGTACGTCCATATCTTATTGGTCACGCCGGCTGCATGTCCGTGTCCCGCCTTATTATAAGTAGAGAGGATGGTCTGATTGTTTCCGGATGCGCTCCGCGTGCCATGGATATTCTTGGCATACACGTAGCCGCCACCGAGACCCGTGCTCACATCAATCAGGTCAAGCTGACAGACGCCCGTAATGGGTCCCCACACCTTATTATCTTTCGTGCTCTCCTCCTTGGTTATTTCCAGGTACACACCAGAAGCCAGCGCCACCTTATGGTCACAAACACCATTGTTGCGTTTGCGCTCGTTCAGATGTCTTTCTTTCCATTGCGCATAGGTCTGACCTGGGGAATCGGAATCCGCCACATAGGGGTTAGCCAGTCCTGTGTCCCACTTACGCTTAGCCTCATGGAAGTCCACATCGGTAGTGAGAGCACCGAGGTAGTTCACCAAGCTGTAGATACCGAAGTAGCAGCCATGCTCCGGGTCCGTGTCATCAACGGCCAGTGACTGACTCTTGTTGAGCGACAACTCACCCACACGGTTGATGGTGTAGGGCTTGTAGTCCACCTCCGAAGGCACACGGTCCAGAGCACCCTGGAGCACCATACGACTACCAAAGATACCGCAGAAGTCGGCACGCTGGATGGTGTTCATCAGACGACCGGCATAGATCGTACAGAAGCCTGCCAGGGTCCAATTATCCTTCTCTGCATCGGGCAAAGCATTCCAATCCTCCTCTGATATCTTCTTATTAAGACTGACCTCCCCTAAGGTTGTGGATGTATAACTTTTAGTACACTTATAATTCAGTTCGAAATAAGCACGCTCACGGTCGCTCAGATTCTGGTACTGATCATAGGTGATGTTATCGGACATACCGTAGTAGTCGGTGCCATAGTTGGTGATATTCAGTTCTCGATATCCATCCACGAAGGTCAGGTTACCATCGCCATAGAGACCTCCCACGTGCTCGGTGCCGAGGGTGATGAGGTCACGATTATAGATATCATAGATGGTTGCCGTGGCGTTGCCGAAGACGGTCTTGGTGTTGGCGTACACCTGGTCAGAACCCGTAGACACATTACCCCCGGCAAAGACAGCGTTTCGCACGACGACACCTGCGTCGTCCACCTTACTCCATGACTCGCTGTCGCTGCTCTTGTTCTTCAGGAAGTTCAGGGCCTCCGCTGGCACATAGTTGCATTGTTCATAGGTGGTACCATTGAGTGTGAGTCCCTCTGCCGACGTCACCTTCGTCCAAGGCGCAATGACCACACTGCAATCCTCGGTCAGATGGCCACTGCTGTCGTAGTAGTAACCTTCTGTGCCCTGCTTTGTTCCCAAAGCGCTGTACACAAATCCGATGTTACCCCCTCCGAAGACATTGCCATCGCCATTTGCCACCCCTTCCTCGGTGCCTACTTCTCCGCCATGGATATGAATCTTGGTGGAACCGAAGACATATCCGGAAGTGCCGATGGAGCTGATGCGGTTGAGGTTGTCATAACCACGCCCGCCGCCGAAAGCATTGCGCAGCACATGTCCCTCGAACATCATCACATTGGTGGAGCCACCTTTATATATAGTACCGTTAGAGATGCCGCGGCCCACGGTGCCGATCTCGCCACCGCCATAGATGCTGTTGCGAACGACGCCGCCATAGAGTGCCACCTCGGTGTTATCGGCATTACTGTAGTCGGCATATCCCGAACCGAAGATATTACCTGCTTCGAGGAGCAGGTTCTCACCCACGCCATCGGTGGCCGTCTCGTCGTTCAGGTCCTCGAGGTATGCATCGGTGTCGCTGTCGTAGTAGTAACCAATATATCCATTGAAGAGGGTGATATGTGCGTCGCCGAAGACCGCTCCACCCTCACCGCCGCCGTAGGCATTGCGCTGCACCACGGGTTTGCCGTCGTAGAAGGTAAGGCCACTGTCGTCCGGACAGGTCTTTCGGCCTATCACCACATGGGTCTCGCCGGGGATGTCAGTGGTAGTGGCGGTTGTTGTCTTGTCGTGGTAACCCACGTCGCCTTCCCAACCGCCGCCATAGACATTGCGGACGCTGCCGCCACGCACATAAGCCGTGGCGCTGGCAGAGAAATGGTTACTGGTGGTGCCATAGAGGTCCTTCACGGCACCGCTGGTGCCCGCGGCATACATGTCTTTGTTCACCTTGCCGCCGAGCAGGGCGATGTAGGTGGAACCGCTGACCACGGCGTCGGTACCATAGCCACCGCCATAAGCGTAGTTCTTGACAAGGGCGCCCTGCTTGATGAGCACATTGGTGTTGTACTTCTCGTCGTAGGTTTTGGTCTCGTCGCAGGTCTTGTACCTGCCGCTGAGGTCGGTATATAGTTCGGAGGTGCGGGCGAGGCTGTTGGTGAGATAATTCTCGGTGTAGCCGGTGGTTGCGTCGTCCGTCGTGAGGTTCAGCTGAATCGTGTTCATGTTCTCTGCGGAGAGAGTGCCGTTCCAGGCAGTGAGTGATTTCTCGTTGAGCACCTTACCGGCATCGCCACCGCCATAGACTTCATAAAGGGAGCTTCCGTTCTCGAGGTTCACCTCTGTATATTGTGCCCAGGTGTGAGTACCTTTTCCGGCACCGTAGATATAACCGTCGTAGCCATTGGACTGCTTCAGGGGCACCGTGAGGTTCACCTGTGTGTAGAGGGTGCGGCGGTAGTTGTTGTTGCCGCCGTAGAGGGCTCCATTGATGCGGGCGTTGGCGCTGCCGTAGTTCACTATAGACTGATAGACATCACAGGGAGCCTTGTTACTATGGGTGCCATCTTCGGTTCCGTAGGCACCGCCGAAGATATTGTTCAGCACCGACGTGGAACCCGAAGGCACGTTGACGATGGTGCGGCGGGTGACACCCTGATTATAACTGCCGCCATAGGCAGCGGCGACCTGACCGCGCACCAGATCCACCACGGCGGAAGCCTCCACTCCACTCTCATTAGCGTCGGCCGTGGCCTTGAGAACACTCATACCCACGCCGCCATAGGACCCGGCTCCGAAGATCTCAGTGGTGGTGAAAGTGGTCATACCCTGAGGCACATCCACCAGCACATAGCTGCGTTCCTGCATCTTATCTTTGAAGGCCCCATCCACATGGCCCTGGCCGGCACCAAAGACTTTGGCAACGCGGTTGCTGCTGTTGTCCACCAGAGGTGAGAAATTCACGAAAGTGTTCTCGACGAACAGGGGGACATCTTTGTCCGCTACAAAATCTGCATAGATTGAATAATCCGAGTCACCGGTATAGTCGAAGTCGCCGCAACTGCCACCGAAGATAGAACTCACACGCCCCTGCTGGTATTCCACATAGGAGGTGGCAGTGAGCACATCGGTATCATACACAAGCGAGCGTGCTGCTTCCCGGACACGGCTGGTGAAGTCTGCCGAGCCTTTGATTTCTCCGGCAACGTCGTTGCCGCCATAGACATCATCGGCGACCCACGGGAACCCGTGATTGTCGTCATCGCTGGTGCCTCGACCAATGTACATCTCGGAATGACCATAGATGTCTGCAGTACAACTGCCGGCAATGGCGTTATATACTCGTCCATTACCCAAGTTGACCTGTGTATCACCCAGAATAAGACCTTCGTAGCTGCCGCCATACACAAACACCGCATCCGCCATGTCTTCGCTGTCGCCCGTGGCCCCCACGGCCACTCCAGGTATCGTTCCATTGAGGTTGGAGCAGGTGCTGTAGGCACCATTATAAGTGAGGTCAGAAGCCTTGCCAACGATACCCCTTTCTCCGCCACCATAAATCTGGAAGGTGAAACCCTTGTTGAGGTTGATGGTAGCAGAGCCCCACACCTCGGAGGCCTCACCGTAGCCGGCACCGAAGACCGCCAGGGAAGGGATACTCACATCCATCGCCTGCTCATTGAGGATGACACCGGTATGACGCTGGGTGATGGTATAGCTGGTGTAGGCATCCAGATGGTCTGACTCATCTATCTCATCGAAGATCTTATCGCAGTCATGAATGGTATTATTGAGGTTGATGACCACATTGCCATTGACATGACCGGAGTTGTAGCAGGCACCATAGACATTAGCTCCTTTATGACGACGTAGGAGGTCAGCATCGGAAGAGGTGCCGGTGGCGAGGCTGGAGGCATCGAGAGCCAGGATGGGAAGGTCGGTACCACGGTCAAAAACATTGTACTCCAGCACCGGCTGGTCGCCAGGTGTGAGGCACACTTTTCCACTTTCATTCAACTGCTGATAGTAAGTGACACCAGCCACCGCATTACCCGTGGCACGCTTCACCACGCCTTCTTCGTCGATGGTGAACAAATAGAGATTGGTGAGGTCATCGCCCTCCGAAGGCTGTTGCGTTGCCTCCTGCAACTTCCAGCGCAGCGGCACGAGTTTCACACCATTGAGGTTGAGCACGATGCGGTCCTTGATATTTCCGGAATCGTCCAGATAGCTGTCCTGCTCTGCGGCAGAACCGATGACGCCCCCGTTGTAAGCCGCATTATAGATGCCTGCAGCGATGTTGGCATTATTGCATCCACCCACAAGTTTACTGAAGATGATGACTTCCTTGTTGAAGTTGAACGTCACCTTTCCGGGCATCACCATACTTCCTACATTACCGCCCCCGAAGAAGGAACCGAAGTACGAGGTGTAGTTCTGATAGTCTGACGGGTCGCCATTATCCGTATCATCGAAGACCACCGACGGGCGGATGGTCATAGCACAGCCATCCATGTAAGAGGCAAAGATGCTGGCATCTCTCAGGTCGAGTGTGCTGAAGTCATTGCCTGTAGTCATGTCTGCCTTGGTGACCGTTCCGGCATAGCGTGCCAGCACTTCCTCGTCTATCATGTTTTCGCCGTTATTGCCCAGGAAGACATTGTCAGCTATCACGTGGGAACCAATCTTCAGTTCCACCTTGGGCGACGAGAGGCTGGTCTTCAGAGTAGCACTGTTGCCACCCACATACACCGAGCCTCCGATGATAGTTCTGTTCGTCGCGCTCTCGCCCCACAGACGCAGCGACACCTGCTCTGCATTAGGCCTGATGGCATTGAGGGCTTCCACCGAAGAGCTGGCAGTGGAGGGGTCGTAATAGAAGTCCCCCCAGATGAGGTCGTTCTTCAGATTCTCCTGGTCCGTGTAGGCATAAGAGCCGTTGCCGCCACCATACACGTCACCCAGGATACTTGTGTAGATACCCACCGCATTGCCGCCATACACCTTACCCGATATATCGTTGCCGCCATATACATTAGTAATAGTACCCCCACGCACCAGGGTGCGGGCGGCGAAACCGGCGGGGAACTTATATGCAGGGTCGGCCAACTGGATATCGTTGTTGCTGACATCGTAGATTCCGTTCAGCGGCCTCACATCTGCCTTTCGGCACCCGCCAAAGACGTTGATGGCCGAAATATTGGATTCCTTCTTGATTTCCAGCAGAATACCTTGCGGACTTGTCATTCTCCCCTCGTTGCCACCGCTGTAGAGATCATGAATATCTCCGGCGGTGAGGTTCCATGTGGGCATAATCTTCATGTCGGCCTTGTTGTTGCCGCCGAAGACACGGTTGAAATGATGACCGGTGTGGAACGTAGAGATATTAATACCCATGGAGAGCAAGCGCCAGTCCACATGATTATCCAGATGAATATCATCAATGCTCGACATGGCGGTGAGGTCCAGGTGGTCCGTGGCCGTAGTGATGGTACTAGTGTTATTGATGCTGATAACCGTTTCCTCGTTGATGGTGGCATTATTACCTCCTGCAAAGACATAGCCATAGGTGCCACCGTTGATCTGCAAGTAGGTCCTGTCCACGGTGGGTGCCGTCTTGCCGTAGTAGGGGTTGGTGCTGGCGTTGCCAGTGGTATAGTCGTAGTCGCCATTGCCGCCGCCGAACATCTGTCCGATGAAGATATTCAGGTCTTCGCTCTTCTCTTTCGTTGTCAGAATGAACGACTGCCAGGTGTTGTCCACCGTCACATCAGGGGTGTTCACATCCGGAGTGAATGGCAGTCCGTCCACAGCACCTTCCGTTCCATCCAGGTCAGCGCCAATCTCGCCCGAGACATCGTTGCCGCCGAAGACGCGGTTCACGGTGAGGTCGTGCAGCTGGTTCTCGCCATCCACATTCACGTAGGTGTATTTCTTGACGTCGGCCTGCTGGGCACCGCCGAAGACGCCGCCACGTATATCGCCACCTTGCAGCTTCACGGTAGTGTGGCCCAAGAGGTCACCCTCGTTGCCGCCGCCATAGACATTACCTCCCGAAGTCACTCCGTCGCGATCGTAGGTTCCCAGTTGTCCGCTCTTGATGATCACCTCGCTGTTGCCTTCCACCTTACCTTTCTCGCCACCGCCATAGACGTTGCCGCCAATGACCTGTGCGTGCATCAGCGATGCACACAGGCAGAGCAGCAAGGTGGTAAGAATCTTTTTCATTGTCGGCAATGGTGTTTACTTATTCTATGGTGAAAGTGGGATTGTCCAAGTCCGGGTCTGCCAGGACATAGAGGTAGGTGGGGTCTATGGAAACCCTCATGGTGCGTTTCTGTCCTCGCTCCATGCCCTCCACCTGCGGGAGGAGGTTCTCGGCCCGGCAGTCCTCGCGGATGAGATTCTGCCCATCGGCAGTGTATACATCATAGATACACACCAGACTCATGTGAACATTATCCGAGAATATGGGTGAGAAGCGTGCGCCGAGCAGCGCTTCGTAGGAGGTCGTCAGTATCTGTCCTTCGTCGTTGCTATAGACACATTGTTCGTGACTGCCGTTCTGCGGAGTCCATACGATACTCTCTATCGGGCTGGTCCCCGTGTTGTTGGCCTTCAGTGTGATTCTGGCGTGCACGGAAGCCGTCTGGTCCGTCTTGAGGTAAACCTCCTTCAGCCGGATTTGGCGCAGACGCGAATAGGTGGCGTCGAGGCGGAACCGGAAATCCAGCCCGCAGTAGAGGTGGTCCATGAGCAGATAGATGTAGTTGTCGGAGAGTTCCGCCATGTAGCCGAACTGTCCTTCCACGATGCCAGAATCCTCGATGGGGATGGTGGACGAGGTGCCTCGCAGCACTCCCGTGACGATACATGGGTCGCTGGTCAGGGCCGGCGACAAGCCTGAGAAGGTGAGGATGGCGCCATTGGCATAGTCGCCATCGCAAGGACTGATGGAATAGGTGCCCAGATCACTGGGCATAAAGCCAAAGACCTCATAGGGGATAGCGGAAGTGACAGACAGGAAAGACTGCCAATGGTCCAGCGATTCGTTGTAGACAAAGCTGCCGGCCCTGCACAGCGAGAACTCCGACGACTGGAAGCAGAGGTAGAGTTTGGTGCCATCTGCTGGGGAATACTCACTGAAGCCATCAGGCAGGCTGCGAGTGGAGAGTTTGTCGATATCCTCGTAGGACGTGGTGCCGGCAAGGATGTGGACCACCGTCTCCGGCTCCGGGGCGCCATCTTCCCGGCAGCCCCCCACAACGAAGAGGGCGGCCAGAAACAGCAACCATATTCCATTTTCTATCGACAGGTTCTTCTTCATCAGTTTCCTCCTGCACTTACCAGTTATAAACTTCATGATCCACGTCGGGCAGCTCATCCCAATCCCTCACCGCGATGTCGGCAACGAGGATGATGGCTTCCAGTGCCGGCAGTTCGGCCGTGCCGCACAGCGAGAGGTTGATATAGAGATGCTTGCCGTGGACGTAGCCTTCGGGATAATCGCTGAGGTTGAAAGCCACCGTGCGGGAATAATTGAAAGGACTACCATCGAAGATGGCAGAGAATTCGATAGTCACCTCGGCCTGCTGCACATGGTTGTCGAACTCCAGGGGGATATAGAACACCCCATGTCCCGTGTCCGTCCAGGTATAGGATGTCTCCTCCGAGGTGCTCTTATTATAGAGGTAGAGCATATATGGCAGCCCGGTGGTCAGTTCCACCTTGCGGGTGGCCGTAGGGGTGCCGTCGGAGATGAGGGACCAGTTGGGCTCTGCCTGCTTGGCCTCGCTGTTCCAGAGTGTCAGTCGGGCTTCCTCCGTGAGGGTGTACTTCAGGGTGATTTTGGTGAGGTCAATCTCCACCTGAGTGGAGAAGGGGATGTCCTTCAGCGAGGTGATGTAGGCGGGACAGATGCCCAGGTTCACCTTGTCTCCCACGCAGGCCAAGGCATGGTGGAAGCGGAAGGGAAGGCGGTCGTGGTTCTCGGGTTTCTGCCAGTCCAGCAACGGCTCGGCATAGAGCAGGTCCACCTGCTGAGAGACATCTGGGTGCAGACGATATTCCAGCCAGGGGTCGCCCAGCGACTCTTGTTCGCTGAAGTCGTAGAGGCACTGTCCGGCCTCGCTGTGGTAAGGGGCATACCCCATAAAGCTGACATAATGCGGGTTCTCGCCCGTGACGAGGGGTTGGTAGGTCTCGCCTTCGCCATTAGGCCAGTACTTCAGGGGAGAATAGATCCACGTGGAGGTGGCGTTGTCCCACGAGACGCACTCGTTGTACATGAAATCGGGGTTCACGTCGCTGTCCAGGTACTTGTTGATACCTGTGTAGCAACCGTAAGCACCGAAGCCATATGTCTTAAGGGCATCATTATCAGTGATAGCTTGGTCATAAGCCGAACGAGTGGTTTGTGCGCTTTCCACGTAAGCATCGAAAGCTATGGTTGGAACATTAGTGTCCAACAGTTCCCGTTCGCTGGAGCTACAAGCCACCATTGAAAGAGCGATTAAAGCAACAATAATATATCTTAAAACTATTATCCTCTTATGCATAAAGCAATGACAAACATGTAACCGACGCTCGGAAGCGCGAGGTACGTTTTACAGGCTTCATATTTTTATCGTGC
Source organism: Bacteroidaceae bacterium (assembly GCA_024697285.1). GTDB lineage: Bacteria > Bacteroidota > Bacteroidia > Bacteroidales > Bacteroidaceae > Physcousia. Next base: position 4,157 of record JAILFY010000149.1, on the reverse strand, counting down.
AAATATAGGCAATATTTATCACTTTTCCCGCATTTCAGACCCCTCTTTAAACTAATTTAAAGAATTTTATATTTATAAGGTGTCAAAAAAATAAAAATAAACTATTCCGAAAGGGCCAAAGGTTCATAGGGGGGGGATATTTACCACCTCCCTGACGGGAGGGGAACGGCGGCTAAGAGGAGGGAGAGGCGGGGGGACGAAGGGAGGCAAGAGGGCGGCTAAGGGGAGGGAGAGGCGGGGGCGATTTCTCAGCCCCTAACGAAATGCGGGAAATCTGGTTCGCCCAAGCGGGGGGCGTAAGCAAAGCCCTCGTAGGCAAAACCTTGCAGGTCATCGGGCCGCGTCAGGCGCCTCTGGAGGATGTAGCGAGTCATAGCGCCTCTGCAGGTCTTGGCCCACACCGCCTGTACCTTCAGGTTTTGTCCCTGCCGGACATAGAACAAGGGCTGCACGATACGCACCTCCTGCCGGAGGCGTTGCCAGTCGAAGAGGTGCTGGTACTCCTCCGTGGCCAGGTGCACAAGGACGCCATCATCGGCCTGCACGGCAGCTACCAGCACATCAGTGAGCCGGCTCTTCCAGAAACCGAAGAGGTTGCGCTCCTCGCTGCAGGGCAGCTCCACCCTGCCCTCCATACGATAGGGGTGGATGGCGTCGAGGGGGCGCAACAGGCCATAGAGGAAAGAGGTAATCCACAAGCGACGCTGGGCCTCCTGCAGCTCCGTCTCGGACAACGTCTCGGCCTTCAGATGTTTGTAGGCCTGACCGTGGTAGGCCAACAGCGCCGGTAACGAGGGAGAACTGTCGAAGAAACGCAGGTAGCGCAACTTGTTCTGAGAGGCAATCTGATGGCTGCAGCCCAGCATCTCGGCAATAGCGGCCACGGGGTACTGAGCCATGTCTCGGGCCAAGGACTCGGCCTCGTGCTGGAAACGGGGAACAGAAAGCGGCACGGCGGGCAAAGACGCCAGATGATCGTGCATAATCTTGGCTGAGGCGAGGAGTATCTGCATGGCGGATGGTGTTTCGTCGGGACAAAGATAGTGTTTTTTTCAGTAAGGGCCATGGAAACGGATACCTTTTTTTAAACCCAAATCGGTCATTAGGCCGAACTGAGCACTATTTTTTTGTTTATAGGTTCTTTTCATGCCATGACAGCATCTCTTTTTGCGCCTTGCTCAACGTCCACTCTCGCCGTAGTCCACTACGCCTTCGAGAGGAACGGCAAGCAATTAGCTTCGCTGATTCTTGTCACGACTCGGCCATCAGAAAGCAAGCTTTCATGGCGCTCGCTGCTCCAAGAATTCACTAAAAACATATGCCGTCCTGACATAAATCCTAATGACCGATTTGGGATAAAACACTTGGCAAACACGAATTTTCCTACCTGCGAAAGTTGAGTCAAAAAAGTTTACCGGACAGCAATATAACAGAAAGGAGAAAGTGGTGGGAGAGGGATGATTGTTACATATTGTCAATAACTAGTTACGAGAGTGAAAGGGTGATTAGTAGGAACACCGTATTTTTGCAGCAGATTTCATATAGTCTATAAGCAAAAGAACGGAACAATGGAACATCGATTCAACTGGCAGTCGACGAGACGACACCTTTCATTACTGTTGATGTTGTGGATGACAACGTCTGCATCTGCAATCTTGGTTACTGACACCCTCTTCAACCGTGCCGATTACGAAGAGACCTTTGCCTTCGGGGCGGATGTGAGTTTCGTCCCTCAGATGGAAGGATGGGGGACGAAGTGGCTGGACAAGAATGGCAAACAAAAAGACATCCTTCAGATTCTGAAGGAACAGGGTATCAACGCTATACGGCTGAGAGTGTGGACCGTGGCCAGCGGTGCCAGCAGCAAGGGGCAGGTCGTCAATATGTGTAAACGCGCCAAGGCCAAGGGGATGAGTGTGATGATAGACTTCCACTACAGCGACACTTGGGCAGATCCAGGCAGTCAGACTATTCCTTCGGCTTGGACCGACCATAGTGTGGAGGCCTTGTCCAAGAATATCTATGACCACACTTACGATGTGCTCAGCGCCATCAAGGCAGCGGGTGTCGTCCCCAAGTGGGTGCAGGTGGGCAATGAGACAAAGCGCGGAATGCTGTATCCCGTGGGGCAGACGAACAAGGGCGGCAGTGTCGCCTTTGCGAAGTTCGTGCAGAGCGGTTACGATGCCGTGAAGGCCGTGGATTCCACCATGCAAGTGATCGTCCACTTGCCCGACGGCCATGATAACTCGCTCTACCGCAGCATCTTCGATGGCCTGAAGAAAAACGGTGCCAAATGGGATATCATTGGACTTTCTGCCTATCCAAGGTGGTCGCATCTGGACGGTCCTACGATGATTACCCGGGTGATGAGTAATATCAAGGACCTGAAGACGCGCTACAAGACCCCTTGTATGGTCGTGGAGACGGGACATTATCCGAGCGAGGCCCTTGCGGGCAACCAGTATCTGGCAGGTGTTATGAATCAGATGATCAAGAATGGTGATTTGGGGTGTTTCTACTGGGAACCAGAGTCCATGGGCGGTTACGATATGGGCGCCTGGGACGAGAGTACGCGCAAGCCCACCATCATGATGGATGCATACCTCGGAGTGAAGTACACGGAAGTTTCGTGGCTGATGAATGTGAAGTTGAAGACACCGACAAATGAACAAACCGTAGTGGGCGACTTGCTGTTGACGGCTGACGTTCGTCATATCCGCAAGCGTACGAAATCGGTGACCTTCTTTCTGGACCGCAAGCAGGTGGGGACATCGACGGAAACTCCTTATGAGCAGACCATAGAGGCTCCGGAACCCGGTATTCATCAGGCTTGGGTGAAGGCTGAGGACACCGACAAGAATACGCAGTTCTCCGACACCGTGACCTTCTTCACGGGCGAATCGGTGCTTCTGACAACCCCCGTTCTTACGGACGAGACCCAGAAAGGCGGGCGTGCTTGTTGGAAGGTGAACTTCAAGGAGGGCGGCAAGTACCGGTTGTTGGCAAAATATTCCTCTCCGGCGATGCGGGGAGTGGAGGTGTACTTGGGTGCAGACAGTATCGCGCGAACCTATTTCTATAAGAGGACAGACGAGTACCAGAAGTTGGACATTGAGGTGAAAGAGGTGGGAGAGAAGGAGTTAGTCTTCGTGGCTACGAGTTCCACAGGCCTGCCTGAGGTCGAGTGGTTACGCGTGTTCCCGCTGGAGGGACAGGCAGTAGCGCTGGGAGAACAGACGGAAGTGGAAGCTATTTATGATGAAGAATGGGTGGAAGTCTATAGCCTCTCAGGTATGAGGTTGTGCCGGGCCCAACTTTCTCAGCTGGGCGTATTGCCTTTCGCCGGAGCCTCCAAGGTCGTCACCTTGTCCTCGTCGCTGATGAACTGCTTGGGCGGAATTCCATACATCTTGCGGAAACAACGACTGAAGTAACTTACGGACGTGAAGCCCGTCTCGTAGCTGATTTCCGTGATGTTGAGCTGTCCTTCGTTGAGCAGTTCAGCCGCTCGGCGTAGGCGGATAGTCCGTATGAACTCCGTGGGCTTCAGGCCCGTGGCGGCCTGAATCTTTCTATAAAATGTCATTCTGCTCATGCAGAGGTCGCTGCTGAGTTGCTCCACGCTGTAGCTCTCCTCTGAGAGGTGTGCTTCCACTTGTCTTGTGGCACTTTGGATGAACTTTGCTTTTACTGTTTGCAAATTGTTCTCTACGGGAGGCGTCGCTTCTTCGTTCCCCACAGAAGGCGTCGCTACTTTGTTCTCTACAAATGACGTCGCTTCTTTCTTTACCGCAGATGTTGTCGCTTCTTCGTTCACCACAGAAGGCGTCGCTACTTTGTTCACCACAGAAGTTGTCGCTTCTTCGTTCACCACAGAAGGCATCGCTTCTTCGTTCACCACAAATGGCGCCGCTTCTTTCTTTACCACAGAAGTTGTCGCTTCTCCCGTGGAGGATGTACTCACCGATGCCCCTTCCAGACAATTATTGTCTGTCGCCTGTACCCCTTCTTCCGTTATAACTCCGGTTGCGGATGGTTTCTCTGTGTCATGACGAAGGAAGCGCTCTGCAGCTTTGTGCTTGCTGGAAGGACGTTTCCGAAACATGAAGAGAATGACACCAAGGACGAAAAGAGCGATGACGAGGACGGGAAGA
>JAILFY010000080.1 GCA_024697285.1 Bacteroidaceae bacterium | reverse complement strand
CCCGCGACCTCCTGAACAAGGAGACCGACTACAGTTCCGTCATCACCGCCACTACTCACACAGAGTCTGGCCGGAGTTTCCTCCATCACTACGCCACACTCACCTTTAGGTATAAACTGGAGGCAAAGAAGAAATAACACGATTTTCCTATGATGTGTCCTTCCCGCTCGCCCGGTCGCGACGGGCGGCGGGTCTTATAGAATCCAATGGAAATACACATAAAATGCAATCTCCAACACAATAGTTATAAATGACAGGAGGGAAAGGGAGCCGACAATGTAGAATAGTTTTGCCGACAGCCAAACTCCTACGTTATTCTTCACAATCTCCGTAAGTCTGTGACTCTGCTTCTGCCATAGAACTTCCTGCTGTTTGTATTGGTCGTCAAGTGTTTTTTTCTCTTGCCCCAGCCATTGGATATGACTGTCATGAAGCTTTTTCAGACTCTCGTCATCAAGGGCTGTCTTGACTGGCGTTTGCTGAGCCTTGACAATGGCGTTGCATATGCCCGTGATGGCGTTATCTGCGCTTTGGGCGGCAGCATTGAGACCGTTCTGTGTCGTTACACTACTTTTCTTCGCTTCTTTTATTGCTTCAAGCAATTTCTGCAACAGGGCAAGTGCCTCCTTGATCTGCTCCAAGGCGGCATCAAAATGGTTTTGCTCTTTCTCTTTTTTTTAACATGATGTGCAAAATGGACTATATTCAGCCATATTACAACCATTTAGCTATCATTTGACTGAATAAAAAGGATTAGATTCAGCTAAGAAGTGACAAGGGGCAGGTTCCAGTCACCACGGTTTCCTCGACCTCTACCCAAACTTCATCACCGAGCCTTGCTCGCTTCGCACTTGAAGATTTAGAGTCATCAAGCTTGCTCGTATCTTAAAACCCCTTAAACTGCAGCCAACGGCGCACCTTAAACTTTTAAACCGCAGCCAACGGCGCACCTTAAACCCCTTAAACCGCGCCGAAGGGGCACCTTAAACCCCTTAAACCGCGCCGAAGGGGCACCTTAAACCCCTTAAACCGCAGCCAACGGCGCACCTTTAACCCCTTAAACCGCTGCCGAAGGGGCACCTTAAACCCCTTAAACCGCAGCTGAAGGCTGCTCTTTAACCCCTTGAACTTTTGCTTGCGCAAGTTCTGTATGGTGTTTCATGGGCGACGATAGCGGGTTTGGGGACCACGCCCTTCCTTGATGAGTCGACCGGCGGAAACGAGGTTGGAGAGGATGTCGCTGAGTCGGTGTTTGGAGAGTAAGAGGTCTGATGCATACTCCAGATCGCGCCGTGTTATCGTGTCTTGACGACTGAAAAGCTCATCAAGAAGTGCTTCCACATCTACCTGATTGGAGGAATAGGCCTGCCCGTAGGGCTGCTGGTCCACCTCAAACTTACAGACGTCGGAGAGCAACTCACGGTCTGGCGTGAAGCGCAAGCCATCGACATGTACATCACGACCACGATAGTGATCGCCCCGCAGTTCGATGTTGCCTTTCAAGGTTATCTGAAAAGTTCCAATGCCCGGAAGTTTTACGGCAGCGCCCTTGCAGAGCTCATGGAGCAGCATACGTCGCAGCTCATCGAGGCAGAGTCCTATGTCGCCTTCGGTGACTTTAGTGGGCCAGGGTGTATTCCGAAAGAAGGAGCGGGCATCCACAGGGCTACCTGTACTATGCAAACGGGGCACGAAGCGACGAGCTTGCTCTGCCAGAGGATTTGTTTCCTGGCCGTTTTCAGGAGCATTGCCTGATTCCTGCTGTTTTTCTGCGTCGCTTGCAGGGGATTCTGTTTGTAGCTTGCCACGAGTGGCTATGGTGAATTGTATTGTCTTCATCGTGGGATAATAAAAAAACTACTTTTTGTTTACTCTTTCATACACTTTTACATCTAATAGCATATACTATCCTGTATATCAATAAGATATCATGATGTATGTACGATGTATTTCACGATGTAAAAATGTATTTTGATGTCTGTATGAGGTTGAAACTGTATTAATTTGTACGATTTTTTCCTGATGACGCTTGTTCAGATGATTGGTCGTGACTTACGCTTCAGATGGTAGACGTTCGTTTTGGAAGCTCGTCGTTTGTAGAGTTTTCCTTCATTAACCAGTTGCTCCAGGTAGGCGTTCAGCTGGGTGTAATCCTCTCGCGAGAACTGTTTCTTGATATGTCTGCCGATGTACTCTGCCACCTCCGAACGGCTGAGTTCCACGGTGAGGATGTCCCCCTTCTTGTGACGCTCTGCCTGGGGTTCGAAGAGGTCACAGAAACGCTCCACCACAATGGAACGAGCACGGAAGTGCTGGTTGTTGCGCTCTATGTTCTCTCGCTCCTCATCGGTGAAATAGCAACGCCCCGTGGGATCCTCATCGCTGTAGGACTCGGGGTTCTGGCGTCGCATGTTGATTTCCGCCACGGCCTGCGCATAGAGCTGAACATAGTCGAACTTCTCGGGCACCTCTATATATTTCTTCACCCTCACGCAGATAAAACGTCGCGTTCCCGTCTCATCCACCAGGACTTCCGAGGGGTTGCAGGTGGCGATGAACGAAGCCAGGCGCTGACGTATCTGGATGTTCTGTCGGCGCATCTGCCGGGTGCGGATATCCACTTGCTGCAGCACGTTCTTCAGAGGTCCTCGCTGCGAGCCACCTTTATACTGGTCGAACTCATCGATATTGATGAGCAACATCTGAGCCATCAGTCGCATCAGCTCCGCACGCTTCGAGAGATCGATATGATCGAGATAACCCCAGCGAAGCACGTCGGGCAACAAACGTCGGCAGAAGGTGCTCTTGCCCGTGCCCTGGGGACCGCAGAGCAGGGGCATCACGTCGTTGCCATGATCACTTTCGATGCCCATCCACTGACGCACCATCGCCAGGAACCAGATATGGAAAGCACGCTCCCACAAGGGGTTGTCCGCCTCCACACATCGTGCCAACAGTCTGATGCGGTCCTTGCCATCCCAGCGGCCCTTCACTCTCACGAGGAAATCTGCCACCGGATTGCGTCGGGGTATGCGGTCGCTCATGAGAAAGGTCTGCACCGGTTTCGTGGTCTTCAGCACGCCGGCTTCCAGCATCTCCAGTTCCATGCCACGTTGTTTCTCCAGTCCCAGAGGCTGCCACGAGCCTTCGGTTGTGCGCGGACGATAGTAGAGCCCGCCATCTATCTCGTTGCGGTAGATCTCATAGTTCACTGCCAGCAATCTCTGCATCTCACGTACTCCCGACGCCATCTTGCCCTTGTTATTTTTCTTCTGAGCCTGCAGGGCGTAGTAGTCGTCCACGATGAGTCTTGCAGCCTGCTTGTCTTCCGGCAGTTCCTCCACAATATGCATGCGGGCTTCTGCCTGAGGTATCTGCATATCGTAGCAGCACGCAGCCAACGTCTCCAGGAATGGCACTCGCTCGATAGTCTCGTCGCGCTTGGCCTCCTCGAAGAAGTTCTCTGCCCAGTGACGTGCCTCCAGGTAACGCTCTCTGTAGTAGGCGAAATGCTGACTGTCTGCAGGAGGCTCGCCCACGGGCAGGACATTCTTCACGGAATCTGCGATGTCTTCCTCGGGAGCCACCGCCAGGGGAGAATTGCTGAACTCCGTGATCAAAGCCACGGGCATCGACTGCGCATCAGGACGATAGAGGACGTCGGGATCGAGACTCAGTCTCATCGTCCCTCTCACCGTCAGTTCTTCCGGACGCGATATCGGGTGCTCCAGCAAAGGACCATATACGGTACAGGCCTGTCGATAGGCCTCGGCATGCAGAGCATCTGCATCCTTTAAGGTCAGTGGCTGCACCCCATCCACGGGCCAGTAGCTCACCAGAATCTTCACGCTCATGCCGCTGGACCCGACGAACGCCGCCACCGTCATGGGCAGTTTTGCTGCTTTCGCCTTGATGCGGGCAGCCTCATCAGCAGAATAGACATTTCGGATGTCCAGCCAGAGCAATCCGTTCAAACGCTTCATCTTCAGAGCACCCTTCCATCTTCTGAAAGAACCCGCGGGACAAACGCGCGGCACGTGCTGAACTTCACTATGAGAGAAATGTGCGCCCATCGAATCTGGCAGATTCGTACGCAGCAACTCTACCGCCTTGCGATGGCTCCCGCCCTTCAGCAAAGCAATGAATTCCTCCATCGAAACGATGCTCAAAACAGTACGGTCTCCGGCTAACAAACGTTCCTGAGTCACATACATCTCGCCTACGGCTGGCGCAGAGAGCACTATCGGCTTCTGTACCTTTTTCTTGGTTGTTGGTTGCATAATCTAATGAAATGAGTTTTTCTAATAGTATTAATATAATAAGAGGTATAAGTTGTTAAATAAGATTTTTAATTTGCATTAATAAGTTTTTGATTAGCTTTAATAAGATTTTTAATTTGCGTTGATATATAGTTTAATTCGTTTTTGCCTTGGTAAACCTTGTTCATTTTCGGTTTTATCTCCCCCCTTAACCTTTAACGCTACAAAATTACAAAGAAAATCATAAATATGCAAATTATTACATATATTTCTCTTCAAAACAAACATTATTTGCTAAAAATACATTCAAAATACACTTTTACACACTAAAATACATCTTAAATACATCATATTAAACGAATGAAAATAAATCGTTTAAATCGTTCTGAGTGTATAAATGTATGGAAAACTTTGTTCTCACGTGCGCGCGCGCGAGGATCCCTCACAATCTATCCTCCCTCTCTTGCTGAAGTACCTCCCAATCAGATAACCCCTCAACGGAAACATATTCACCATTATCAGCCTCGTTCAACTGCCCCCATTCAAGACAACTACTACTCTCTCGACCCTCGTATAATCCCCTGTTTCAACAGTTCCCATCCCCTGCGTCAACAGGCCCTATACCCTCCTTTGTTCGGTCATGTTCGAACCATTGTTCGGTCATGTTCGAACAAACGTTCGATGATGATCGAACAACAAAGACACTATAATCCCCTTTTCCTTCGCTCCATACTTGCCATTTCCCAAATATGTAACTTGCATTTTTCCGGACAGCGATAAAACCATATTTGGGGCGTTGCTCGCAGAAAACATGATCTTTCTGCTTTCATCTCTCAAAACAATCAAGAGGACGTGCTTGGTGGCACGCCCTCTTGATTTAATAAGGGGATATGAGGCGAAGCAATACCTGTTGTCGTCAGCCTCGTAGCCAGAGTGGGTTCGAAGGGATGACTTTCAAGGTGTCAATACCTGTTGTCGTCAGCCTCGTAGCCAGAGTGGGTTCGAAGGGATGACTTTCAAGGTGTCAATACCTGTCGTCGTCAGCCTCGTAGCCAGAGTGGGTTCGAAGGGATTACCTACTCGGAATCAGTACATGTTGACGATGGCTTCGTAGAGTTCTTGCTTGCCGCTGGTCTGCTTGGGCTCTCCGATACGTTTGCCGATGGCGTAAGCCTCTTCGAGGGTCATCTTGCCTTCCTCGAAACGCTTGCCCTCGCCGCTGTCGAAGCTGGAGTAGCGCTCCTTGACCATTGCGGGGATGGGAGAGTTCTCGATGATGTCGGCAGCGCTGAGCAGGGCGTGGGCCATAGCGTCCATGGCAGCAATATGTGCGATGAAGATGTCCTCGAGGTCGGTGCTGTTGCGACGGGTCTTGGCATCGAAGTTGGTGCCGCCGTCCTTGAAACCTCCGTTGCGGATGATTTGCAGCATGGCTTGGGTGAGCTCATAGTGGTCGATGGGGAACTGATCGGTGTCCCAACCGTTCTGGTAGTCGCCGCGGTTGGCATCGATGCTGCCGAGCAAACCTGCATCCACAGCACAAGCCAGTTCGTGCTCGAAGGTGTGGCCGGCGAGGGTGGCGTGGTTCACTTCGATGTTCACCTTGAAGTCCTTGTCCAGCCCGTGGGCACGGAGGAATCCGATAACCGTCTCGGTGTCTACATCATACTGGTGTTTGGTGGGTTCCATGGGTTTGGGCTCAATGAGGAAAGTGCCCTTGAAACCTTTTGCGCGAGCATAGTCGCGGGCCATGGTGAGCATTGTTGCCATGTGTTCTTTCTCGCGACGCATATCGGTGTTGAGCAGACTCATATAGCCCTCGCGGCCGCCCCAGAAGACGTAGTTGGTGCCGCCCAGTTCTATTGTGGCGTCGATGGCGTTCTTGATCTGTACGATGGCGCGGGCAACGACGTCGAAGTCGGGGTTGGTGCTGGCGCCGTTCATGTAGCGTTTGTGTCCGAACACATTAGCAGTTCCCCAGAGCAGTTTGATACCCGTCTCGGCTTGTTTCTGCTTCAGATAAGCCACCACTTCGCGGAGGTTCTTCTCATAGGTCTCTACGTCGGCAGCCTCGGCCACGAGGTCCACATCGTGGAAGCAGTAGTATTCGATACCCAGTTTCTGCATGATCTCGAAACCGGCATCTGCCTTGTCCTTGGCAGCCTGAACCGGGTCTGCGGCGGCGTTCCAGGGGAAGGTTTTCGTGCCAGGACCGAACTGATCGGCACCTTCTGCACAGAGGGTGTGCCACCAGGCCATGGCGAATTTGAACCATTCGGACATCTTCTTGCCCATGACCACGCGGTCGCGGTCGTAGTAGCGGTAGGCTAATGGGTTCTTGCTCTCTACACCCTCGAACTTGATGGAGGGGATGTTCTCAAAATACTGTTTCATAGTTGTTTGGGAATAAATAAAGGTTTGTAAAAAAGGTTTATAAAAAAAGGTTTATAAATAAAGTTTATAACTTAGTTCTCTATGGGCGGTAGCAGTGCGCGCCATCGCTCGTAGGCCTCGCGGTAGGCGGCTTGGTGTTGCAGGTCGGGCGTGATGATCTCCAGTTTCTTCAGGCTGGCAAAGGCTTCGCGATGAGAATTGTAGATACCGGCTCCCAATCCTGCTCCGCGTGCTGCACCCACGCTGCCATCGGTGTCGCACAATTCTATGGTTGCCCCCGTGACGCTGGCCAGGGTCTCCCGGAAGATGGGGCTGAGGAACATGTTGGCTCGTCCGGCACGGATGGTGGTGAGTTCCATGCCCATCTGTTTCATGACCTCCATGCCGTAGGCAAAACTGAATACGATGCCTTCTTGTGCGGCGCGCAGCAGGTGGGCTTGGTTGTGCAAGTTGAATTGTATTCCATGAATGCTGGCTCCCGTCTCCTGGTTGCCGAGCACACGTTCGGCCCCATTGCCAAAGGGCAGTATGCTCAGTCCGCAGGAACCGATGGGTGCAGTGGCGGCCAGCTCGTTCATTTCGGCGTAGGAGAGGGTGGGAGCCACCTGTCGGCGCATCCATGAGTTGAGGATTCCGGTGCCGTTGATGCACAGCAGTACTCCCAGCCGTGGGGCGGCGGCGGAGTGGTTGACATGTGCAAAGGTGTTCACGCGACTCTGTGGGTCGTAGGCCACGTTACCGAGGAC
>JAILFY010000054.1 GCA_024697285.1 Bacteroidaceae bacterium | reverse complement strand
TGGAACTATCCTAAAGCCAACGTGGGCGCGGTGAGCAGCCGTGGTTTCGATGGCAACTTCAGCTACAACGACAAGTTTGGCGACGTGGGTCTTACCATTCGCGGCAACATCACCTACAGCAAAAACCGCATCGAAGAATACGACGAGGAGAACAATGTATATCCCTACCAGAATCAATACGGTTATCGCGTGGATCAAGTCCGTGGCCTCATCGCCCTGGGACTCTTCAAGGACTACGAAGATATCCGCAACTCCCCTACGCAGACCTTCGGCACGGTGCAACCCGGTGATATCAAGTACAAGGATGTTAATGGCGATGGTATCATCGACGATGGCGACGTTTGTGCCATTGGTGCCACCAGCCGTCCCGGCCTCATCTATGGTCTCGGCTTCACCCTCACCTACAAAGGTTTCGACTTTAACATCCACCTGCAGGGCGCCGGTAAGAGCACCTTCTCGACGTACGGAAAATGTGTGTGGGCCTTCAGCGAGAGCCAGTGGGGCAATATCTTCAAGGGCACCTTGGAAAACCGCTGGGTAGATAGCGAGACGGCCACGACCCTGGGCATTCAGGCCAACGAAGATGTCAATGCCGACTATCCTCGTCTGAGCTATGGGGGCAACGCCAATAACTACCGCAACTCCACCTTCTGGCTACGGGATGGTCGCTACCTGCGCCTGAAGAACCTGGACATCGGCTACACCCTTCCCAAGCACATCGTCAACCAAATACACTTCAACAATATTCGTGTCTATGTCTCGGCCACAAACCTCTTCTTCCTCCACAAGAAGTTCGACACATGGGACCCCGAGTCCCTGCAGCCACGTGGCGAAGACTATCCTATCACGAAGGCCATCACAGCAGGCTTGCAAGTTAATATCTAAAGGCCTCCCCCTTCGCTCTTCCTCCTCGGGGGAGAGCACAAGGTGGTCACCAAACAAGAACAGAAATTCATTCATCTGAACTATTATGAAAACAACAAAGAGTAATATACAAAGAGTTCTGCGCCCCTCCCTGAAGAGCAGGAGCTGGGGACTGGGGCTCTCGATGGCACTTTTCTTGGCAACCTCTTGCGCCGACCTGGACTCCGACAAATACTTTGGCGACCGCAAGACGCTGGAGAGTGTCTTCACAGATCGCGAGCAGGTGGATATGTGGCTGGCGCATGCCTATTCGTTCCTCAATGGTTCCAACTTCGAAGTTTGCTCCAAAGGAGCCACAGGAGCCGATGGCGGCAGCTGGAATCCCTTCAATTTCGCCGACGACATGTATTATGGCGACCGCGACAACACCTTCGGCGACTCCAAGGATGCCGACTATGCCTCCTACAATTCCTTCCGCGAAGGCAACTACGACGAGAGTGTGGGCCAGAATGCATGGGTCCGTTGCTACCAAGGCATCAATCAGGCCAGCCTCTTCATCAAGAACATCGACCGCAACACCGAGCTGAGCGACAAAGACCGCATCGACAGGAAAGGCCAGGCCCGTTTCGTCAGGGCATACTACTACTGGCTGCTCCTGCGCAAATTCGGTCCCATACCTATTATGCCAGAGGAAGGTGCCGACTACACGCTGGAGTACGATGACCTCGCCACACCACGCTCTACCTACGAAGAGTGCGCACAGTGGATTGCCGACGAGATGCTGAAAGCTGCCGGCGAGCTGAAATACTACTCGCGCGACGAATCCAACGTAATGAGACCGACCATCGGTGCCGCGCTGGCCGTGAGAGCCATCGTCTACACCTACGCCGCAAGCCCTCTGGCCAACGGTCAGCTGAAGAACGGACAGCACTCGAGCAACGTCACCGACGACGTGGCCAAACAGCTCAAGAACTTCGATGGCACCCACCTCCTCTCACTCACCTACGACGAGAGCAAGTGGGCACGTGCCGCCGCTGCCTGCAAGGATGTCATGGATCTGGGTGTCTATGACCTCTACACCGAAGCCTTCAACGACGTGGCAGGCGACGGAACTCCCAAAACCGTTGCACCTCCCGACACCGTCGTCTATGGTGCCGAGAGCGGGCAGAGCTTCGGCGACAACTTTGCCACCAGCAACTGGCCCAACGGATGGAAGAACATCGACCCATACCTCTCCTACCGCAACCTCTTCAATGGCATTGCATCGCCCACAGGTAATCCCGAACTGATCTTCACCCGTGGCAACATGAGCAAATCAGACCACGACAATGGCATCGGTTCGCTCGTGCTTCACTCCATGCCCGTGTCCCTCAACGGATGGAACACCCACGGCATGACCCAGAAGATGGTGGACACCTATTATATGAAGGATGGCACGGACGTGGATGGCATGTACAGCGAATGGCGCACCCCCGGAGCCACCACACCTATGAATCCTGGCAACGACAAGGCCCGCGCAACAGGTTTCGTATCCCGAGCCGAGGCCTCCGAAGGCCTTTATCCTGAGGTACTGGTCAACCCCACGGCTCGCGCCAGCATCCAGCTGCAGCAAAAGATGCAGGTGTCCCACCAGTACTGCGGTCGCGAACCACGCTTCTATGCCTCCGTGGCCTACAATGGCACCCTCTGGGAACAGCTGAGGCACCCCACATCCTCACTCTGGAACTCACAAATCACCTACTACCGCAGCGGCTCTGATGGCTACAAGAACTCCTTCTCCTATCTCCGAACAGGTATTGGTATCAAGAAGTTCTACAACCCCAACGACTACATCCCGGCCCAGAACAGCTACGAAGGTATCTGCGAGAAATTCGAACCCGCTATCCGCTATGCCGACATCCTGCTGATGTACGCCGAGTGCCTGAACGAACTCACCAAGTCCCACACCATGAAGACGTGGAAGGGACAGGACGTCACCATCAGCCGCAACGTAGAGGAGATGAAGAAAGGTATTCAACCCGTGCGCATTCGTGCCGGACTCCACGACTATCCCGCTGCGGACTATGCTGATGCCAGCCAGCTCCGGGCCCGCATCAAACGCGAGCGCATGATTGAGTTCATGGCCGAAGGCAAGCGTTACTTCGACCTCCGACGGTGGATGGATGCCCCCGTGGAAGAGAACAAGCGCGTCTATGGCCTCAACGTCTTCCAGACCGCCAAGAACAAAGAGGACTTCATGAAGGTTATTCCCGTATATAACCTCTCTGCCACGTTCACCGACAAGATGTACTTCTGGCCCATCTCCTTCACGGACCTCAAGCGCAACAAGAACCTGGTGCAGAACCCCGGATGGAAGTACTATGACTAAGGTATAGTTGATGATGTATAATGCTTAACTGAAACATTGACCATTATGAGAACAAAGATATTCAACCTCCTTTTGCTTTCCGGTGTTGCCTTGTTGGGAGGCATTCTCACCGCTTGCAACGATGAGTGGAAGGACGAACAGTACGCCCACTACATCAGCTTCAAGGCCCCCCTGAACGACAATGGTGTCACGGCAGTCTATGTCCCCTACACCCGCCACAACGACGATGGCACCGTGGCCGTGGGAACTGGCAAGTCGTACTACGACCTCCCGGTGCTGGTCAGCGGAACCACCTCTAACGACCGCGACATCACGGTAAAGATAGGACTTAGCGACACGCTCACGGACCTCAACTTCGAGCGCTTCGGCAGTCCCTCCTACCGCTCCGACATCACCGACCTCTACTACAAGGACATGCAGTCCTTTGCCACCTTCCCCTCCACCGTTCAGATCAAGAGCGGAGAGGACAAGACCCTGCTGCGAGTCAGCTTCGACTTCAACGGAATAGATATGGTGGACAAGTGGGTGCTGCCCCTGGAAATCAAGAAAGATGCCGGCTACGAGCCCCATCCGCGCAAGAATTATGCCAAAGCCATGTTGCGCGTTTATCCCTACAACGACTACTCGGGCAACTACTCTGCGACCACCCTCGTGGTGGCCAACAAAGGCGACGAAACCAATGCCACTGGTATGGAAACGGCTCGCGGCTACGTGGTCGACGAGAGCACCATCTTCTTCTATGCCGGCACCGTGGACGAGAGCCGCACCGACCGCCGGAACTACAAGATCTACTTCAAGTTCATCCCCGACGACAGCACGGGCGAGAAGGGACGTGTGCAAATCACCTCCGACAACGCCGCCAACAATGGCTTCGTGAACAACGGCAATGCGGCCTATCGCATCTACGAACAGATGGACGAGGTGCAACCCTTCCTGAAACACCGCTACGTCATCATCTCGGGCATCGACTACGAGTACACCGACGAGCCCGTGGCAGGAGTGAAGATGCCCTACGTCGTCCGAGGAATTCTGACCCTGGAGCGCCAGCTCAACATCCAGATTCCGAACGAAGACCAGGCTATCCAGTGGTAGTCATTCTGGACCATTTGCACTATTGAAAAAGAACACATGAAGAGATTATTTATGATGACTGCGTTGCTGCTCTCACTGGGCAGCAGCGCAGCCCTTTTGGAACCAGTGGACTACGTCTCCACCTTAGTGGGTACGATGTCCAAGCATTCTCTGAGCACAGGCAACACCTATCCTGCTGTGGCCCTCCCCTGGGGCATGAATTTCTGGACCCCGCAGACAGGTCGCATGGGCGACGGATGGCAATATGTTTATACAGAAGACAAGATTCGTGGTATAAAGCAAACCCACCAACCCTCTCCGTGGATTAATGACTACGGGCAGTTTTCTATTATGGCCACCACCGGCGAGCCCGTTTTCGACGAAGAGAAACGCGCCTCTTGGTTCTCCCACAAGGCGGAAGTTGCCACACCTTATTATTATAAGGTATATCTGGCCGACTGGGATGTGGTGGCCGAGGTGTCTCCCACCGAGCGCGCTGCCATCATCCGCTTCACGTTCCCAGAGACGGAACAGGCCAACATCATCGTCGATGCCTTCGACGGTGGCTCTGAGGTGAGGGCCGACGCCGAGCGACGTATCATCACCGGTTATACCGTGAAGAACAGCGGAGGTGTGCCTCAGAACTTCCGCAACTATTTCGTAGTCAGCGTGAACACGGACTTCAGGGTGAGCCAAAAGGTGGATGGCGACCGCCAGGGCGTCGTCGTCTCCATGTCCGCCCATAGAGGTCAGCAGGTGGAACTGCGCGTGGCATCGTCCTTCATCAGCGAGGAACAAGCGCGGCTCAACCTGCAGGAGTTGGGCACCAGCACGCTCGAAGGCATCCGGGAGCAGGGCCGCCAGCGATGGAATGAGGTGCTGGGCCGCATAGAGGTCGAAGACACCAATATCGACCATCTGCGCACCTTCTACAGCTGCCTCTATCGCTCCGTGCTCTTCCCCCGTTCCTTCTATGAGATAAACGGACAAGGGGAGCCCGTACACTACAGTCCCCACACGGGGGCTGTCTGCCTGGGCTACTACTTCACCGACACCGGTTTCTGGGACACCTTCCGTTGCCTCTTCCCGCTGCTCAATCTGGTCTATCCGGAGATGAACGTGAAGATGCAGGAAGGACTCGCCAACTGCTACAAGGAGAGTGGTTTCCTGCCCGAATGGGCCAGCCCAGGTCATCGCGGCTGCATGGTTGGCAACAACTCCGCATCCGTAGTGGCAGATGCATACCTCAAAGGTCTGCGCGGCTATGATATCGAGACGCTCTGGCAAGCTGTTGTACACGGAGCCAACGCGGTGCATCCACACGTCTCATCGACGGGGCGTCTGGGCTACGAATACTACAACCGCCTCGGCTACGTCCCCTATGATGTGGATATCCGCGAGAGCGTGGCCCGCACCCTGGAATATGCCTACGACGACTGGTGCATCTACCAACTGGGCAAGGCACTGGGCAAGTCGGAAAAGGAACTGAAAACCTTCCGCGAGCATGCTCTCAACTACCAGAATGTCTTCGACGCCGAGACACGACTGATGCGCGGTCGCAACCAGGATGGTAAGTTCCAGACGCCCTTCAATCCCCTGAAGTGGGGCGACGCCTTCACCGAGGGCAATGCCTGGCACTACACCTGGTCCGTCTTCCACGACCCCGCAGGCCTCATCCGCCTCATGGGCGGGCGGGAGAACTTCATTGCCATGATGGATTCCGTGTTCAATGTGCCTCCCCTCTTCGACGAGAGCTACTATGGAGGCGTCATCCATGAAATTCGCGAGATGCAAATCATGAATATGGGAAACTATGCCCACGGCAACCAACCCATCCAACACATGATCTACCTCTACGACTGGGCGTGCGAGCCCTGGAAAACCCAACAACGAGTGCGCGAGGTGATGGATAAGTTCTACACTCCCCTGCCCGATGGCTACTGCGGCGACGAGGACAATGGTCAGACCTCCGCCTGGTATGTCTTCTCGGCCCTCGGTTTCTATCCCGTGTGCCCCGGTTCAGGAGAATATGCCCTCGGCACTCCCTACTTCCCGAAGGCCACGCTGCACCTGGCAGAGCACAAGGACCTGGTCATCGAGGCCACTGCGCCCCAAGAGACCTACATCCAGCAGATGACCTTCAACGGCGCCACCTACGACCGCAACTACCTGCGCCACGAAGACCTCCTGCGAGGAGGTTACGTACAATTCGTTCTCGGACCACAACCCAATCGCCAGCGAGGCACTTTGCCCGAGGCGGCTCCCTATAGCTTTAGCAAATGACAAATATGAAACTCGTTCTTTCCCTCATTACCTGGTGCTTCCTGCTCAGTCCTTCTCCCCTCTTTGCCGACGACGGAGTGGCACTTTCCGACCTCCAGCGGGCCATTGCCCTGACCGACGCTACGATGGCTACGTCCTTCGTCGGCGGCGACTCCGACCTTCGGATGTACGACACCTACAACACCGCCACGAAGAGCGGTAGCGGCACCGCCGACGTGTGGCCCTATACGGCTGCCCTGGAAGCACATTGCTCCGTGCTCGAGGCCTTGGAGTTGCTCAAGGAAGAGGCGCCCGAGCTCTACGACAGCACCCACGACCGCTTCGTCACCCGCCTGGGCGTCCTCTACGACAACCTCGCCTACTACCGAGGCAGCTACACCCTCGTCTCCTACGCTTCCAGACGCAACTGGAAGATCTATGGCGTCCATCGCGGAGGTTCCAAAGGCACGGCCACCGTCACGGGCATTGAGAATGTTTACGACGACCAGATGTGGATCTGCCGCGAACTGGTGCGCGCCTATCGACTGACGGGCGAGAAGCGCTATCTCTCTCAGGCTACCAACCTCGCAGACTACTGCATCGACGGCTGGGACTGCTGCCTCGATGCCGATGGGAATGAGTACGGAGGTATCACCTGGGGACCGGGCTACAACAGCAAGCACTCCTGTTCCAACGGACCTTTCATCCAACCTCTCGTGTGGCTCGCCGAAGCCTATCGCACCGACGACGAGGAGGCGAATATGAGACATTATTATATCCTCCCCGACTGCACCCGCACCACCGAGCTACGACTCCATAGCGACATCTACCTCGACTTTGCCAAGAAGATTTATGTCTGGCAGAAGAAAATGCTCCTCAACAAGAGCAAAGGCGTCTACTACGACATGTTGGGGGCGCCCGGAGAAATCAAGTACGTCAATGTGGGCGGCCGCGAATACCGCGACCATGTAGATACCGGCAATCCAGGCGGTACAGCGTACACCTACAACAGCGGCACCATGCTTGCTGGCGCCGCCGAGCTCTACCGCGTCACCGGCGAGGCAGACTACCTCACCGACCTCGATGCCCTCTGCCGCAGTTGCTTCACTCAGTTTGCCAAGGTTCGTCGCCTCGGTGGTATCGTCTACCGAGAGTGGCCCACCGATGAAGTGGCCACCAGCGGTTTCAACACCTGGTTCGACGATGTCCTCATGCGTGCCTATGTGGAAGCCCATCCCTACAACACGTCCAGCCAGAGCCAGACGGCCCTGATCTCCTTCCAGCAAAACCTGGACTACGCCTGGGAGAACCACCTCATCGATGGTCTTCTGCCCATCCATCTGCTCGATGGTTGGGAAGGGGAGACCGTCACCAAAGGGTTCCATCAGTTTGCCTTTGCCTCGGAACTGGCTATGCTGGCCGTTTGGCACTACCGCCAAGGGCACCCCGATAGCATCAACTCCCCTCAGGCTCGTCCCTCCACCTCTCCCGTGACCTCTTACTACGACCTTCAAGGCCATCCAATACAGCCGCCCTTTCGCCCAGGTATCTATCTATCTCAGGGCCGAAAGGTAGCCGTTCGGTAAAGGAATTCTCTGAATTGGTTTATAGAATTATTAAAAATAAACGGACGCGAATGAACACATAAAAATACATAAATGAGAACACGTATATACGTAAATGGAAACATGAATATACATAAATGTCAACACGTATATACGTAAATGAAAAGACGTATATACGTGCTCAAAAGTCTCACCGATGAGAAAATTACTAGTCTTCCCCCGAATTATTTTCCCTGAGCGTTAATAGAACGCTGCGGACATAGAAATAAAAGGTCACTCTAATTATGAAAATTCAGAACACGCTCTTGACATTGTTGATGCTCATCACTACTTTTAGCACAAGAGCCCAGGACTACCGAACGGGCATCCGTATCGGTTGGGACTTTCGCACACAGAAATACATTAACAATGGTTCCTACGGCCGCCTGAAAATGCTTTCTGATGGCCGTCAGGCCCTCGTATTCGATCAAGGAGGAGTATGCAAGATTCGCTTCAAACTCCCTACTGCCACCGGTTTCCAGACCGCCACGACTGTTGCATCGCCCCCTGCTGGTTCCTCCTACACCAATGCGGAGTTGTTGGAATTGCAAGACGGCAAACTCATGTATGCCTGCAACGAGCGGATCAATGGCTACGGCATGAAAATCAAGGTGATATACTCCCAAGATGGGGGCCTCAGCTGGAATAATGAACAGGTGATTTATGAGGTTCGCGAATCGGAATATGTGGAAAACGAAGATCTCTTCGGCATCTGGGAACCTGCCATGATTCAACTACCTAATGGCGACATCCAGTTGTTTTTCGCGAGCGAGTACAGAGTGCCCAACCACGACCAGAAAATCGTCATGCTTCGGTCCACCTGCAACGACGATAAAGGCCTTCCCATCTGGACCGACACCATAGACGTGTGCTACACCGTAGGGTATCGCGACGGCATGCCAGTTCCACTTGTTCTTCAGAACGACAAAGGAATAGTGTTTGCCATAGAGGATGATGGTTATGGCGGTGGATTTCAGCCAGGTATAATATATACCTCCTTGGAGGATAACTGGAAAAGCGGCATCCGTTATGGAGACAGCGACAAGCGCTGGGTGGCCGTCGCCAGTGGCGAACCTCGTGGTGGTGGGGCTCCTTATATTATCCAACTGAAAACGGGCGAGACGGTTGTTTCCACTCAAACCAATTCTCTGGCCGACACACGCGGTGCACCATGGGACGATATGTACAAGAATCGTCCTTTTGTATATATTGGTGATGAATCAGCCCGCAACTTCGGGTGCTATTCCATACCTTTTCCCTTTATGGAAGAACCCGACCAAGGTGGCGTATGGAACTCTCTCTGCCAAGTCGACGACTCCACAATCGTCTGTGTATCAGAGATCCATGGTCATCCCACGAGGAATGGCCTGTGGACCGTAGAGGGGCATATCATGCATCCGATGACGTCCCACCAGCTGCCAGTCGGCACCTCGATGGAGGACATCGACTGGGCGCCGCTGATGTCGGACATCTTCATCGGTTCCCAGAGCCAGGCCAACATGAATGTGGGTTCCTGCTGGAGCGACGACTCCCTGTTCCTCCGTTGCGTTGTGAATGACAAGATGATTCGTTCTGGCGCCGAAAGGGCTCCCCTTTGGGACACCGACGGCATAGAATTCTACTGCGATATGGGTAATTATAAGACAGACAACATAGCCATGGGTGCCATGAAATTTCTTGTCAATGTGGATGGCGGTACTCTCACCTCACGATGGTCTTCTTCCGGATGGACGGATATGCCCGCCTCGAACTACCACATGCGGCATGTCATACTTCGCGAGGACAAACAGTACATCATCAGTTTGGCACTCCCCTGGAACCGCATATTGCGCAAACCCGCAGCCCAGAAGTTCGCTGGCTATTTCAAACTTCACAACAACGACCTCTACAAGAACAAGGAGTTCATCTATCATGAAGTACTCTCCGGAATCAGCGAAGGACGTTCTCGTACTTGGTGGCAGATATCTTTAGGGGACGCACCAGATGCCGTGCAAGCACCTGAGGATGATGCAGATACTTCCGAATACAGATGGCGTCTTGATTCCGGAGGCATTCATTATAACCTACAAGGGATAGCAACTCATTCATTATGTCGTGGCATTCATATCATCAATGGCCGAAAGGTTACCATACGTTGAAAATGCACGACATCAACACAGTTTAATAATAAGACATAGACTATTGTGTCATTTCAAGGTGAAATTCTCTCCATCATCGTAGCGATGACCTGGACCATCACCGCCCTTTGTGCGGAAGTAGCCAGCCGGCGAATGGGGCAGTTGCAGATGAATGTTCTGCGCATGGCTGCCTCATTAGTTATTCTGGCCCTGTTACTGTGGATATTCACAGGTACCCCCCTGCCCCAAGGCATGCCTCTGGAAGCCGTCGTCTGGCTCCTGGCCTCCGGTGCCGTGGGTTATGTTTTTGGCGACTGGTGCCTCTTCTCCAGCTACGTCCTCATCGGCAGTCGTATGGGACAGCTGTTTATGACCCTGGCTCCCCTCTTCTCGGCCCTCACGGCATGGATTCTCCTTGGCGAGACCTTAGGTCTGCAGGCCATTGCAGGTATCATAGTGACAGTCAGCGGAATAGGCCTCACCGTGCTGTCGCGCGAGGACTCCGGCAAGCACAAGCTCCACATGGAGATACCGCTCAAAGGCATCCTCCTCGGAATAGGCGCAGGCATGGGACAAGGTGTTGGCATCGTTCTCTCCAAAATGGGCATGAGTCTGTGCGAACAGACCACGCTGCTCCCCATGTCCGCCACTATGGTTCGCGCCGTGGCTGGCCTCATCGGGTTCAGCATCGCCTTCTACCTGAAAGGGTCGCCGGCGCTGCTGCGCCAGGGCCTGCACGACCGCAAGACGATGACAGCAGCCACCGGCGCTATCATCACAGGTCCCGTCATCGGCGTCTCCCTCTCCCTGTTGGCTGTGCAGCTGGCTCCTGCAGGCATTGCCTCCACCCTCATGGCCCTCACTCCCGTCTTCATCCTTTGGCCCTCCCGCTGGCTCTTTGGCCAGCGCATCACTCTGCGCGAGATCATTGGTTCCTGCATCGCCGTAGCAGGCGTCGCCCTCTTCTTCCTTTAATCCCCTCCGTCCTGGAGCGCTCCTCTCCTTGCCTTCACAGAGCACCTTCCCCCCGCCCTCCGTGCACCTTCCCCCTGCCCTCCTTGTGCCGAGTGGGGCGCAGTCCGTCCGTGCCCCCTCCCTCTCTCGCTCCCCTCTCAGAAAAAAGAACCCGCCAGGAGAAATCCTCCCAGCGGGCTTGTTTATAAAAGTTTAATAAAAATTCTAGTTGTAAATCAGTCTCTTGCGGACTGCTTACTCCTGTTTTGATTGTTATTTGTCGAAACGACTACTAAAAACAGAAGCGTTACTGACGATTGCTGCAATTGCTACAATTGCGAATGCAATATAAGTTGTAACTGTTGCCATAATAATTTTCCTTTCTTTAATTGTTGTGTTAATCCTTTTATTAGTTTGATTAATGCGGCCTCGCTTGGCCTGTGTTATCCTTTTGACGATGCAAAGGTACGGACTATTTCGGTAATATGGTTCAAAACTATGCCAAAAAGCATAAAAACGCCCCATTTTGTTGATGATAATCAATCAAAACATGTTATACAGCACCTTTTCTCGTCCTCCATTTTCCTCGTCCCGTCCCTCACCACCTTAATATATATAGGTATAGAAGCACATAATATATCTTCTCATCATGCGCCTTTGCCCTCTATAGACTCTATCCCCTCTATAGACTCTATCCCTTCTATAGACTCTATCCAACTACCGATTTGAGCTAATCCTCGCTATTCTCCCTCCCAAACCATTCGCTTAACATTTCTTAAGACTGCTCAAGTTCCTTTTTTGCCCACATATTCGTAAATTTGCACATTCAATTCAGATATAAACTTAACAACAAAGACTGGCGTATATAAATGAGAAAGGTTATTACATACGGAACCTACGACATGCTGCACCAAGGACATATAAACCTGTTGCGGCGTGCCAAAGAGTTAGGTGACTATCTGATAGTGGGCGTTACCAGTGATAGTTTTGATCGCGAGAGAGGCAAACTGAATGTACGAAACAATGTGCTGGAACGCGTGGAGGCCGTGAAAGCCACCGGGTATGCAGACCAGATTATCATTGAGGATTATGTAGGACAAAAGATCGACGACATACAGAAGTACGACGTGGACGTCTTCGCCATCGGTTCGGACTGGGAGGGAAAGTTCGACTACCTGAACGAATACTGCAAAGTCGTTTACCTGCCCCGAACAGAAGGCATTTCCTCCACCATGCTTCGCGAAGGATCTCAGGAGGTATATAGAATAGGTGTTATCGGCACTGGCCGCATAGCCCGGAGGTTCGTGCCGGAGAGCAAAGTCGTCAGTGGCATAGAAGTCGTCTCTGTCCTGAATCCCGATTCCCGTGAAGCCGAGGCGTTCAAGAACACGTTTGGTCTGAACGGCAGTTACCAGGATTTCGACGCATTCATCGCAACAGTAGATGCCGTTTACATCGCCTCTCCCCACCTCACGCACTACGACTACTGCAAACGTTCCTTGCTGGCCGGCAAGCATGTCCTGTGCGAAATCCCCTTCGTGCTATCTGGCGACGAAGCCCGGGAACTCTATGAACTGGCAGCATCCAGGAAACTCGTTCTCCTGGAAGCGAGCAAGACCGCCCATTGCCCGGGGTTCATGCATCTGGTCACCCTCGTCAAGAGTGGCATCATCGGAGATGTCGTAGATGTCAAAGCTTCTTTATCCAAGATGGTTGATCCTCCCACCCGGGAACTCAACAAGGAGGAAGCCGGCGGTTGTGTCACAGAACACGGCCCACTCACCCTGATGGCACTCATCAAGCTTCTCGGGCGAGACATTCAGGACTTCCATTTCCACTCACGCATGCAAGATGGAGTAGATATCTTCACCAACGGAATCATCAACTTCCCGCATGCCACCTCTTCAATAACATTGGGCATTGGAGTGAAGACAGAAGGCAACCTTATCGTCTCCGGCACCAAAGGCTATCTCTATGTACCTGCTCCTTGGTGGCTAACGGATTACTTCGAGGTGCGATATGAAGACCAGACGAAAAACAAGAAATATTTCTACAGCTACGACGGCGATGGCCTCCGCTATGAGATTCAGGAATTCATATCGATGATTGTCAACAACCGCCTGAGTTCCTACCGGCTACGCAGACGCGAGAGCATTGCCATTGCAGAGATGATAGCCAACTACAGGAACCATATAAACGTCACGGAAATATGATGAAACGTATTCTTATCGTAGGAGGTGCCAACGGCATCGGTCTTTCCATGGCTGAGGAGTTATCCGGCAGACCGACGACAGAGAAAGTGTATATTGTGGACAAGGCTCCGTTAGCCCCAGACTATCAGCGTGACAATATTGAAAGCTACGAGTTTGACCTCACATCCGACGACTATTCTCTTTTCGACCAGTTCTCAGACATCGATGCCCTGATTATCACCGCAGGTTTCGGGAGGCTGGCATTGTTCAAGGATATCCCGGAATCACATATTGTAGATTCCTTCCAGGTAAACACCATACCCGTGCTGCGACTCATCAAGCGATTCTACGGGAAACTCGAAGGCGACAACGATTTCTACTGCGGTGTCATGGTCAGCATAGCAGGTTTCATGTCGTCCCCCTTCTTTGCCGTATATGGCGCCACGAAAGCTGCGCTCAAGATCTTCATTGAGAGTGTAAATGTAGAATTGGAGAAATCCGGAACATCCAATCGCATTCTGAATGTCAGTCCCGGCTCCATCAAAGGAACCAGCTTCAATGCAGGCAAGACAGACCTGAGCCTCACCTCTGATTTGGCAAGAGACATCATATCCCATATCGAAACCAAGGACGACCTCTTCATCCCTCAGTACCACGAGATCTTCGAGGAAGTTCTATCGAGGTATCACAATGATTTCAGAGCGGAGGGCAGACATAGCTATGAATATAAGCTAAAGACTATGCAAGATAGAAAATAACCCCTACCTTCACTTCGAAGGCGTAGTGGACTACAGCGAGAGTGAACGGCGAGCAAAACACAAGAAGAGATGTCCTCCTGACATGAGCAGAACCCTATAAAGTCCCCTTATCCCCTATAATTTCTATCCCCTCTATAGTCTCTATAGCTTCTATAGCATCTATAGCTTCTATAGACTCTATAGCTTCTATAGCTTCTATAGACTCTATAGCATCTATCCTCCCCTCCCCCTCAATAAACAAATCAACCTCCATTTCTTCCCTATAACCGATTCGTTTTTCCCTTTGCCTCATCCCCCAAACAGCCCACCAACACCCCTATTCTCACCCACGAACCGCCCGGTTAACATTTCTTAAGACTGTTTGAGGGACTTTTTTGGCCACATGTCCGTATCTTTGCACGCCAAAGTAAATAATTGTACCTATAAATACATGCGCGCATGACCATCTATTTTCTGCCGCATACTACAATGATTGCCTCTCCGGGCGCTTTTTAAGATGCTTAATCAAGCCGACATAATTCACACCCATAGACCCATCTATTTCGATAGGTTTCGATTCCTTTTAAAGGTCCCGACAATACTTGTCGAGACCTTTGTTGTGTCTCTTGGTCGCATCATTCCTCCAAACGAATCGCCCCACACAGCCACAGACAGGAGCTACGTTCCACCCCTTCTCTGGCGCCTCTGCTTCGGGCCACCTTCAATAGCCATTCGGAACTACTCTTCCCCTGCCCATCCCCTACCCCACTGCCCCTCCTTCCCGTCCCTTCCGCCCCACCGCCAGTTCTGTGACTGACGACGCCGAAGGCGTGACCGGAAGCGGGATAGATACATGAAAAGACCATCGTTTCAACCCATATTTGGAAGCAACCTTCCCCCTCATCTTTACTTTAATAAGGCGTAAAGGGCTCCCAAACAACATAACCCACACAATTATGTCACCACTCTCCTGCGAAGCAAAATTCAAATCCCTCTACCATAAGGATCCAGAAGACATCGCTTTCTGCCCCTATCGCATTTGTCCCATCGGGGCGCACTCCGACCATAACTTGGGAAAGATTACAGGGTTGGCAATCGACAAAGGTATTCATATTGCCTATAGTACCAAAGAAAATGGTGTCATAGAGCTCTGTTCCTTGCAGTTTGACAAGCGTGCCCAATGGCATATCGCACAGGTTCCTGCCGAACGTCAGAACGACTGGGCCGACTATCTGCGTGGAGCCACCCTCGAGCTCTCCCGCCGCTATCCGCTTCATCTGGGAATGAGTGGCGTCATCCAGGGAACCCTCCCCATTGGAGGACTATCTTCATCGGCCGCTGTCACCCTCTCATTCCTCTGCGCTTTGTGTCGTATCAATCAGGTCTACCCCTCCGCCACAGAACTCATCCAGATGGCGGTCTCCGTGGAGAATAGCTATGTGGGAGTTAGCAGCGGTAAGCTCGACCAGAGTTGCGAACTCTATTCCAAAAAGGACCATCTCTTGTATCTCGATACCCGCACCGATGACTACGAACTCATCCCCACTCATCCCTCAATGCCTGAGTATGACATCCTCATCCTTTTCAGTGGCGTAGAACGCACCTTGGCTGGCAGCGCCTTCAATATGCGTGTCGACGAATGTCGCTCTGCAGCCTACGCTCTCAAGGCTTTGTCCGGTATGACCTACGGTAAGTTCGCCGAGACCAACCTGCGTGAGGTTCCGAGGGAGGTGTATGAGCAATACAAGAACCAACTCCCCGAGACTTGGCGCCGCCGTGCCGAACACTGGTATACCGAGTTCGCCCGTGTGGAAGCAGGTGCTGAGGCTTGGCGTCGCGGTGACCTGGAGACCTACGGACGTCTCAGCTTCGAGAGCGGATGGTCCAGCATCAATAATTGGGAGACAGGGTCGCCCGAACTGAAGACCCTCTACGACATTATCCTCCATACCGACGGCATCTACGGAGGCCGTTTCAGCGGTGCCGGCTTCAAGGGCTGTTGCATGGCTTTGTCCCAACCCTCAGAACGTGAACACATCATTAATCGCATCACCTCCGAATATCTCCGCGCCTTCCCCGCCCTCGACGGCAAATTCTCCATCCATGTCTGCCACAGCGCGAATGGCATAGACATGCAGCCAAAGGCTGCGGTTTAAGGTGTGCCGTTGGCACAGTTTAAGGGGTTTAAGGTGCGAGCAAGCTCGCGGTTTAAGGTGTGCCGTTGGCACAGTTGAAAGTTTAGATACATAGATTGAAGTTTCGCATATGCATAATGCTCAGATTAAAGGACCTTTAATTGTCTGGTGGTCAAGGTCTGGTGGTCAAGGTCTGGTGGTCAAGGTCTGGTGCTCGACCTCCGGTCACTCGACCCTTCAAGAAGTTTCAGGTTTCAAGTTCTTAAACCGCGCTTTAGCGCCCCTTAAACCCTTAAACTCTTAAACCGC
>JAILFY010000041.1 GCA_024697285.1 Bacteroidaceae bacterium | reverse complement strand
TATCCGTTTGGAACAAGCTGCCCGACTGCTTCGCGAACGAAAGTTGAATATCACGCAAGTAGCCTACAGCGTTGGATTCTCCAACTTAGGCTATTTCTCAACCGTGTTCCGTAAACATTTCGGGGTCTCTCCCCGCGATTTCATAGAGCAAGGGAAATAGTCCAAAAGCCACCGGGCAGACATCAAAACAACCTCTCGTTCACCATGACCCGTTCAACACATATGGACGTGTAAGTCAACACGTATATACGTGTGAGCGTTTATGTATATACGTATCCGCCAAAACGTATATACGTCCTGAAACGAGTCTACATATCTATCGCTATCCCGACTTCTCATTCCGGATGAATACTTTTGATCGTCTCTTGTCGGCTGCTGCATTCTCCGAGTCCACAGAAGACATGGAAAGCCCGAACTGAAATAAAGAAAAGACTCCGTGGCTACTGGACTCTCACCTTACGTCCTCCGACAAGGAAGATGCCTGAGGAGGGCAGAGAAGACAATGAACGCCCATTTAGGTCATAGATATCGGTGCTAGAAGCTGGTTCATGAGGTGCCTGTACAACATCTGCCTCCAGCAACTGGAGTTTCATGCAATCGATATCTGGCATCCAGGCAGAAGCATTGCTCAGTCGAACAGTATGGGTTCCGGCATCAAGATGAATGGTGATGGCCTTCGTGGCTACACGGTTCCATGCACCGGAATTCAGCCCCGTGAAGTTCTGGATGCGCTGACCATCGACAAAGAGTTGCATCGAACGACTCTCGCCAGTGATATAACTGATGGAAAGGCGGTAGCGACCAGAAGCCAGCACATGAACGTCGCGCCATTGCAGATCGTTGTCCTCTGCTCGTCCCAGCCACCCCACCTTGCAACCACCGGAACAATAGGTGGCCTCGTCGTCAGTAGTCCCGTTGGGGAAGGCCTGGTTGTTCTTCAGTTCCTGATAATTGCCAATGAATGCTGTCTCGGCCTCGAAGAGGGTGCGCTGCAGACGTTCCTCTGCCGTAGCTACATAGATGGCAGTGCCATGGGCCGGCAGAGTGACCTCGAAAGAGCCTTCGGCAGAGACGGCATTGCGTTTGAGGAAACAGTCGCGCAACTGGATGGAGCCACCGAGATCCATGGAAGCGAAATCGACACTCACCGTCTGACTATCATCTGTTGGGTTGTACACAGCAAAGGCTCGTTTCGTTCCAAAGCGTTGCTCGATATCCTTGACGAGAACGTAGCAGCCATTAGTGCGCTGACAGACATAAGCCTGCAGGTGAAGGGAATCCTGATTCAGCGCTATGAGCTCGCGGTTCTTCAGCAAGTTGAGAGCGGTACTCTTGATGTTCGACATGTCGCAGCCGATGAGCAATGGTGAAGACATAATGCACCACATACCGAAATGCGTCTTGTCCTCCTCGGTGGTGAGCGAGCGTCCTACTTCGAGCATGTCCATATCGTTGTAATGTCCATTGGTGCAGTAGGCACTGAGGTAGAGATTTTCCTTGATGATACCGCGCACACTCTCCCAACTGCAATTGATATCTCCAGTGGTGCGCCAGGAGAAGGCGACGTCTGAAATCCAAGTACCCGGATAAGCCCAGCGGCAAGCGTTCATCCGGACGTCGGTCCGCCCCGTGTTGCGAATAGCTTCTGCAATGGCCGTGTAGCGTTCCCGCTCGTCCAGCACGAGATGATCTTCGTTGTGGTAATAAGAGCCACCACAAAAGTCTACCTTGATGAAGTCAAACCCGAGTTCCTTGAAGAAGAAATCCATGTCTTGCTGATCATGTTCGTAGAGGCCCACACCTTTGCCGATGACATCCCCATTGAACATGCTTCCACAGGTGTTGCGCCCGGCGTCGGAGTAGATGCCTGCTTTCAGCCCCCTCAGATGGATATAATCCACGAGCCCCTTAAGTCCATTGGGGAAGCGCGTGGAGTGAATGAGCAACTGCCCCGTCTCCGCATCTCGACCTCCGAAATAGCCATCGTCTATATTGATGTACTGATAACCAACTGCCTTGAGTCCCTTGTTCACCATGGCGTTTGTTTGCTGGCGGATGAGGTTCTCGTTGATATTGACGCCATAGGTGTTCCAGGAGGACCATCCCATGGTGGGGCCATCCGTATTGGGGGTTGTCTCCTGTGCGGAAGCGAAGAGAGGAAGCAGAAGTCCGAGTAAAAGAATGTTCTCTTTCATAATCAGAGATTATATTCAGAGTTATAAGGATATTTGCTGCGTCACTTTCTTGCCATTGTAGTCGATAGGATAGATGGTACCATCAGGGAGAGTAATGACGAAATGTCGAGTGGAGTTCATCGAAGGAAAGGTTCCACGTCGACGCCCGATAGTAAGAGTTTGACGACTATCGTCCCAAGCGAAAGTTATGCGAGAACAAAGGCCTTGTTCATAAGCCGTGGTGACACCATCATCCTCATACAAGGTGAAGGTCGCATCAACCCCAGGCACAACAGCTATGGTGTCATCAGCCAAAGGCAGTATGCTGCCAGCACGTGCGAAGACAGGAATCGTGGTTTCGTCGACGGGGATGTCCACATAATGTCCACCTTCGTAGTGGCGACCACAGTGCCAATCGTACCATCCTCCCGTTGTCTTGGGCAGATAGACATGCCAACGGCTCACGTCGGGCTGAGTGACCGGACAGACAAGCAAGGAAGGACCGAAACAATACTCCGTGCGTTGGTCCAAAGCCTCGGCATCAAAGGGAAAGTCAAAGACGAGGGGGCGCATGAGCATCCGGCCTTGTTCGCTGACAGCCGAAGCACAGCTATAAATATAAGGAAGAAGGCGATGTCGCTCACGCAAGCAGCCTGCAATAATCCGTTGTGCCTCGGTTCCATAGTTCCACGGTTCGGTGTTGCTCATGTACCCATGAACCCGCATCAGAGGAAGATAGGTAGCCACCTGTATCCATCGAAGCATGCATCGGATGTAATCAGGATTGTCGTATTGGTCAGAAGGACGGAAAAAGCCACCAGCATCGTAGGTCCACCAAGGCTGTCCGGCTGCCATAAGTCCTAAGCCAGCGGTGATCTGACGTTCCAGGGTCTGCCAGTCGTTGCCTATGTCTCCACTCCACAGAGCGGAACCATAACGCTGGATGCCAGTGAATCCACTACGGGTGAGAATGAAAGGACGTTGGTTGGGACGTGCGGTGCGCAAACCCTCATAAACGGTTTTGTTGACGAGCAAAGGATAGACATTGCGCACACTCTCTCCTGTCCACCTTCCGTTGTTCACGTGACGCCCTCGGAGGTCATCGTTTTCAGGTTCAGTGGCATCTTGCCACCAGGCATCAATACCCAGGGGCACCAATCTCTGACTGAAATGCCTCCAATAGGCAGCAGCTGCCTCGGGAGAAAAGAAATCTATCCAGTCGGTGTTGGGAATATAATGGTTCTCGGCCACCATCTGCCTACCGACCTCACTATTCTTATCAATCTTGGACCAGACACTGAGCATCAAGCGAACTCCCATGGAATGGAGGCTGTCGGTCAGCGCATTTGGATCGGGATAGTGCTCTTCGTCGAAACGCATAGCATTCCACCCATGGCGTCCCCAATACTGCCAATCTTGCACGATGACATCCAGAGGCAGGTTTTCTTGACGAAAACGTTGCGCGGTCTGCAGAATCTCATCGGAAGAATGAAAGCGCTCACGACAATGGATGTAACCAAAAGCCCATCGGGGCAGCAGAGGGCTATGTCCTGTAAGATCATGGAGCGAGGAGATGACTTCATCGGCCGTTCCAACGAAAACGGTGTAGTCCACAGCTGTGGCAACAGGAGAGCGCAAGGTGGTAGTTCCATCCAGTCGACGCCAATGAAGGACAGGCTTGTCGTTGGCCTCTAGTTGTGCCGTGACATGGTGGACGCCAGCAGTTAGAGTGACAATAACTGAGGCGGTGGGCGGCAGCCATAGATTGTGAGCATCGAGAATGGTCTCTCCATCAATAGCGAGGTGATGACGACGTGCCATGCGCTGCCCCACATCGAGAAGAAGAGCATATCGCCCTGCTGAAGGCACGCTGACGTCTGCCTCAAAAGTCCCTTTCACACGTTCCTCACGACGGTTTCCCCCCGTAGTAGTGATGTCTACGACTTCGTGTTCTCCAACCCCGCCATAAGATTTCATAGGCACCAGGTTGTCAGCTGGATTGAAGTCCACGAGACCATAGTTGTTCCAAAGCAGACCATAGCCTCGGCTACTGAGGAGAAAAGGAATGGATATTTGAGTGTTAACCTGGGTCAGACGACGGGTGAGGCCGCACAAGTTAGTGAAACCATCCTGAAACTGTCCGAGTCCATAGAGTCGTTCGTCGTCTTGAGAAGTGAAAGTAAGGGTGGCCTCAGCGGATGATGGGACATCTCCTGCATGAGCATCGATGTCGGCTGAAACAATAGAGGATGTGCCTGCAATAAGTTGATGGCGTGTGGCCTCGAAAACAAGATTTCCGGCCTTGTTACGCAAGCGCAGAATACCTCGTTGGGAGTCTATTTCCACCTTGACGTCCCGTGCCTGCACCTTATCATGTCTGACATAAAGCCAGTCGGGAAGGTCAGAAGAGATATTA
>JAILFY010000221.1 GCA_024697285.1 Bacteroidaceae bacterium | reverse complement strand
TGTCGCTACTATCTGCCCCCTCATTTCGATGCCTCTCGCCGTTATCCCATGATTGTCAACTACTATGGTGGCTGTTCTCCCACCAGTCGCAACTTCGAGTCGCGCTATCCTCAACACGCCTATGCTGCTTTGGGTTACGTCGTGCTGGTCGTAAATCCCCATGGCGCTACAGGCTTCGGCCAAGAGTGGTCTGCTCAGCACGTGAACACGGCCGGGCAAGGTGTTGCAGAGGATATCATAGGGGCCGTGAGGGCTTTCTGCAAGGAGCACTCGTGGGTCAACGAGCAGAAGATCGGATGCATTGGAGCCAGCTATGGTGGCTTCATGACCCAGTATCTGCAGACGAAAACAGATCTCTTCGCAGCTGCCATCAGTCATGCAGGTATCAGCGACCACACCAGCTACTGGGGCGAGGGCTATTGGGGTTATTCCTATAGTGAGGTGTCTATGGCTAACAGCTATCCCTGGACCCGCAAAGACCTCTTTGTAGATCAGAGTCCCCTTTTCAATGCAGAGAAGATCCACACCCCTCTGCTCTTTGTGCACGGGGATCAGGATCATAATGTGCCAGTGGGCGAGAGCATACAGATGTATACAGCTCTGAAACTATTGGGACGTCCTACCGCTATGGTCCTCGTGAAAGACCAGGACCACCATATTACCGATTACTCCAAGCGGCTGCGTTGGCAACAGACCATCTGGGCATGGTTTGCCCGTTGGCTGCAAGATGATCCCACTTGGTGGAACAGCATGTATCCGGAAAAGGACTTGTGATTCCAAATCGGTCGTAGAACCTTAATAGCTGTCCCGTTCGACCTAATGACCGATATGGGAGAAACCCAATTCGGTCATTGAGATTTATTCCGAGATAACATATCTTGAAACAAGGCGTCGAGTGTGTTGCGGACAAACCGCTACACACTCGACGCCTTCTTACTGAGCTCTCTGCAGGAGGCTTTGGGGTGATGCCTATCTGTTAGCGTACATGGATTCGTAGTACTTCTGGTAGTCGCCGGAAGTGACGTTGTCCATCCACGCTTGGTTGTCGAGGTACCAGCGAACGGTTTTCTCGATACCTTCCTCAAACTGCAGGCTGGGCTCCCAGCCGAGCTCGCGCTGGAGCTTGCGACTGTCGATGGCGTAACGGAGGTCGTGACCGGCGCGGTCGGTGACATAAGTGATGAGGTCGAGGTCCGCGCCTTCGGGACGACCGAGCAGACGATCCACCGTCTGAATAAGCACCTTGATGATATCAATATTCTTCCATTCGTTGAAACCACCAATATTATAGGTCTCGGCAATAGTCCCTTTGTGGAAGATGAGATCGATGGCGCGGGCGTGATCTTCCACGAAGAGCCAGTCGCGAACGTTCTCCCCTTTGCCATAGACGGGAAGGGGCTTGCGATGACGGATATTGTTGATGAAGAGAGGTATCAGTTTCTCGGGGAATTGATAGGGACCATAGTTGTTAGAGCAGTTGGTGACGATGGTGGGCAGTCCATACGTGTCGTGGAAGGCGCGTACGAAGTGGTCGGAACTGGCCTTGGCGGCGCTGTAGGGCGAGTGGGGCTGGTACTTCAGATCTTCGGTGAAGAAGGCTTCGCCGTAGGCCAGATGGTGACTGCCAGAAGAAGCTACGGTGGTGAAGGGAGGCTCAATACCCTCGGGGTGAGTCATCTGCAGTGCACCATATACCTCGTCGGTGGAGATGTGATAGAAGCGCTTGCCCTCGTACTTCTCAGGAAGACTTTCCCAATAGAGCTTGGCGGCCTGAAGCAGGGAGAGGGTGCCCATCACATTGGTCTGGGCGAAGGTGAAGGGGTCCTTGATACTGCGGTCGACATGGCTCTCGGCAGCCAGATGGATGATGCCATCGACGTGCTCGCGCTGCATCAACTCATAGAATGCATCGAAGTCACAGATGTCCATGCGGACAAACTGGTAGTTGGGACGATCCTCGATGTCTTTGAGGTTGGCGAGGTTGCCTGCGTAGGTGAGCTTGTCGAGGTTGATGATGCGATAGTCTGGGTATTTGTTCACAAAGAGTCGGACCACATGGGATCCGATGAATCCGGCTCCGCCGGTGATGACGATTGTTTTCATTGTCGAGAGGTTTTATCTGAGAGTTCTGTTATTTGTTGGATTGGATAAGTGTGGGGCCTGTCTCTGGTTATTCTTAAGAATGGAAAGGGGAGGGGGGGGCCTGTTGCTATTTGTCGGGGTGGAAAAGTGAGGTTTTTGCCACTTGTTATGTATCAGACTGATAGGTGAAGTGTCGTCTCTTGTTATTTATCAGACTGATAGGTGAAGGGATTGTCTATTTCAGCCAACAGGGGCAGGTGGAGGTCTTTCTCACTACGTATGGCTTCCTCCGTAGGCAGTTGCCAATCGATATGCAGGGAGGGGTCGGACAACTGAATTCCCCCGTCGGATTCGGGATGATAGAACTCGTCGCACTTATACTGAAATACGGCTGTGTCGGAGAGTACAGCAAAGCCGTGGGCAAATCCTTTCGGGATGAAGAACTGCAGGTGGTTCTCGCCACTGAGTTCCACGGCCAGGTGCCGACCGAAGGTGGGAGAGCCCTTGCGGATATCCACAGCCACGTCGAGGACTCTACCGCTCACGACACGAACCAACTTCGTCTGCGTGAAAGGTGGCAGCTGGAAATGCAGTCCGCGGATAACGCCTCGCTGACTCATGCTTTCGTTGTCCTGCACGAAATGTACTTTGCCCACCTGTGCCTCGAAATCACGTTGTGAGAAACTCTCGAAGAAGTAGCCGCGGGAGTCGCGGAACACGCGGGGCTCGATGATGAGTAGCCCGGGAATCTGTGTCTCTATGACCTTCATAGCTACTAGAAATCGTTTTCACTCCGCAAGTCGGTCTCGATGGAAATGGCACCATCGTTGCCGATATGGAGCAGCAGGGGGGATATCATGTCACTTTGGGGCAGGGTGACGCTGGCGACAAAGCACAAGCCGGGCAGGGAGTTGTCGTATGTCATTCCGTCGAGCACACCTTTCTGCTGGAATTCCGTAGAGAGATAAGATTCGAAAGAGCTCTTGGTGAAACTGCGCTCAAAGTAGGGCTGGCCATCGCGGAGAATGGTCAGGGTGTACCGGTTGTCTAAGTAGGTGACACCTTCGTCGTCAACAACGGGCGGCAGGCTCTCGTCGGCCACTCGGTTGATTGTGTAGTGGAATATATGTCCGTTTATCTCTGTTGTGTCGGAGTAATTGTAGGGCTGCATTTGCTGGATGCCTTCTGCGTCATCTGCAGAAGACTCGTACTCGTTGGGAGTAGCCACTACCTGCTGTTGCTGTCCCTTGCCGGAGCAGGCACCGAGGGTGGCGAGCAGACAGAGGGCCACAAAAGAGCCCTTGAAGAATTGTTTTTTCATACCTTAATATATATTTACGCGGCAAAGATAATGAAAAGTTAAGAGTTAATGGGCCTTTTTCGCGAAAAAGCTATCACACCAGGCCTAAAGTGAAGAGTTTTTTGTATTTTTGCAGCAGAAATATGAAACGAAACATCTTTTTACTTTTGCTGGCAGGTGCTCTGATGCTGATGGCTGAAGGTTGTACCAAGCAAAGTGCTGTGGCTCCTGAAGCCGATAGCCTGGCTGTGGTGGATTCTGCAGAACTGGTCCTGCGAATACGGAATACTTCAAAACTGTATACAGCAGAATATCAAGTACATAAAATCATCACCCATTCCGATGTGAAGCGGTTGCGCACAACGGTGATGGGCCATGAGTATGATACTTCGT
>JAILFY010000166.1 GCA_024697285.1 Bacteroidaceae bacterium | reverse complement strand
ACTATACGTATTCCCATTGAAAGTGACTGATGCGGGGATGGTGACACTGCCCGTGTATTCATTTGAATACTGATAATAAGAAGTGCCCTTAAACGTGACACTCGCTGTGAGGCTTGTTTTAGAGGTGATGTTGTAATAAATACCGTCCACCACGAAATCATGAGCGGAGGCGATTGTGGCAATAAAACTCAGGAACAGAGTCAGGCAAAAAGTGAGGTAAGAGTGTTTCATATCATTTAAAATGCAGGGTTATTTATATTTCGGCCACAAAGATACGCAAATTATCCGAACTCTGTTCATTTCCGTCCATTTTTTTCTTGTATCACACCTTAATGTATAATAAGACGAGAGGAGCTCGCGGTGTAAGGGGTGAAATAAATCTGAAACACCAGACCTTTGGCACCAGTCAAATTTATGTCCTATAATCTGTTCATCTGGCACAAGAGATACTTTAATTCAATTATATATGAAACGAGTTGTCTCACCCGTGAGACACGTTTGTCTCACCAGTGAGACAGCGTTGTCTCACCAGTGAGACAACATGTTTCTAAGGTCTGGGAAGTCGAAAGCTATGGTTGTGTGGCCTAATTTGATTGGATGATCCACGTTATAATTCTGAAGATTTGAGTTTAAGGTGCAGCCGTTGGCGCGGTTTAAGAGTTTAAGGAGCTAGAAAGTCTAAGCACACAACTTTTCAACTCGTCAACTCGTCAACTCGTCAACTAAAGAAAACGCGCATAAACAGAGGGCTTGAGAGGAGAGGCTTTTGATGATAGATGGGTGGTGTGGTTGAGGCTTTTTTGGCGGAAACAAAGCTTTGTTAACGTCAATTAACACATTTTTTTTCACCTGTCTGCGCCGTATTTTGTATCTTTGCAACTACAATTTATCTTAGAATCCAATCAATCTGTATATTATTAACCTTTAACCCTAATCGGAAATCAGATTAAACACCCTTTGTTCATGGAAATAATAGATTTCAAGGAAGTTCCCAGCAAATGGGCGCTTTGCTTTCAGAGTGAATGTCCTTTGGCCACTAGTTGTCTCCGCTTTTCAGCGGGATTGCAGATGCCTGAGCAGGTGACACATCACATGGCTGTGATGAAAGGTGCGCGCAAGGGCGACAGCTGCTCGATGTACAGAGAGGCCCGACTCGAGGTGATTGCTCGCGGCATGACATCGCTCTTTGATGGTCTGCAACAGCAGGTAGCGATGGATATACGCAAGGAGGTTATCAAGCTCTTCGGAAGTCGCGCTCAATACTACCGTTATCGCGCTGCAGATTATCCGCTAACGCCCGCGCTGCAGGAGCAGATAAACCAAATCTTCAAGAAGTATGGCGTGGATCATCCCGCTCAGTTCGACCACACGACCATGGGATTCGACTTCTCTGACTATTAGAGTAATATCCTGCAACAAAACGGGACGGAAGGAGGGGGAGTTTTGCTGTTACTCCCTTTCTTCCTACAATGTCACCTGCTTCGCTTCTACTGGATGTCCGAGGAAGAGGGTGGCGGCGGGGGAGAAGAGGGAGGCGTCTTCGGTGGTCAGAAAATGAGCCGAAGCACCGCGACTGAGGCGAGAGTCGATGTCGGTGTGGCGATGCAGGTAGTCTTGGAGACTGCGTGCCACATATTCACCTTGTGAGATAAGTTGTACGTGCGCTGGCGCGTAGGCGCGTACCTTATTAATAAGCAGGGGGAAGTGGGTGCAGCCGAGGATGATGGTGTCTATAAGAGGGTCGGTTGCCATCAGTCGATCTATGTCTCTCTTCACGAAATAGTCTGCACCTGGTCCTTCGGCTTCGTGGTTTTCCACCAAGGGCACCCACATGGGGCAGGCTTGCGCCGTCACGGTGACGTCGGGGAAGAGCTTGGCAATTTCGAGCTCGTAGGTGCGACTGCTGACAGTTCCTTGCGTGGCCACAATCCCGATGTGACGGCTGCGGGTGAGGGTTCCCACGATTTCTGCGGTAGGCCGGATAACACCCAGCACGCGGCGCTCGGGCAGAGGCGAGGGTTGGGGAGAAGTTGCTTGCAGCTCGTTGGATGCTGGGAGTGCGCTCGCCTCCGACGGAGGCAGTGCAGCTGTGTCTTTGGGCGGGTAGAGGAGTGGCAGGTCGCGCTGCTGAATGGTTCGGAGTGCCTTGGCCGAAGCCGTGTTGCAGGCGAGGATGATCAGCGGACAACCCATGGAAAAAAGACGCCGCACGGCTTGAAGTGTGAATTCATACACACGTTCGAAGCTGCGCGGGCCATAGGGTGCACGGGCGTTGTCGCCCAAGTAGAGGTAGTCGTACTCGGGCATTAGACGGCGTATTTCGCTCAGGACGGTGAGACCGCCATAGCCGCTATCAAAAACGCCAATAGGAGTCATCGTACGGGAGGGGTGGGTGTCGTTGTCTCTGTCTCTGGTGTGGCAGGTGCCGGTTCCGCAGGCGTGGTGTCCACGGCGGCTGCCGGAGTGGTCTCCTGGGCGGGGGGCAGCGTGGCTGGCAGTGCTGGCAACTCGGGATTGGCTGTGGTGATGAGGCCCAGTTTCATCAGCACGGGCAGCGTCACGTCCACACCCATCTGGGGATTCACGAAGGGCAGCGCATTGCCATCGGTGTTGAGCACAAAGAGGAGTCCCAGCTCCTCGCCTACGGCCTGTATGGCTTCGTTCAGTCGGACCAGAACGGGAGCCTGCAACTCTGTCTCTGCCTCTTTGAGCAGTCTGCGTGTCTCCTTGCGGAAAGCCACACTCTTGTCCATCAGATCCTGCAGCTCCGCCTGCCGTTTCTGCATGATGCTTGGCGGGAAGTCTTTTTGTCCCTGGAGGAACTCGGTGAATTTGCGCTGGAACTCATCCTCGGAGCGGGCGGTCTCGGCGTCGTATTTCACCTTGAGTTCTGCAAAGGCTTCTTTGGCTTCCTGATATTCCGGCATCTGCTCGAAGACTTCATCGTAGCTGAGGTACCCGAATTGTGGCAAGGCGGACTGCTGCTCCTGAGCACGTGCAGCCCGGAGGGGGACGAGTGCCAGGAGCAGGAGGATCGTTAGTCTTGTGATGTTTCTAAGCATTCTCTTCAGAGGAATGATGTGTTCGACTATCAGAGTCCCAGAGCCTTGCGGATCTCGGGAGACACGTCGGTGCTGAGGCTCGTGTTGATGAAGGGCACAGCACCGCCGGAGGTGTCCATCAGATAGATGTAACCACCTGCTTCGCCTACCTGCTTCACGGCTGCCAGCAACTTCTCCTGAATAGCCTGCAGCTTCTCCATACGTGCTTTCTGGAAGGCTGTCTGGTTGGCGGTCATGCTCTCTTGGTAGCGCTGCTGCATCTCTGTGAGTTCCTGCTCGCGACGTTCGCGGATATTCGGGAGGAGGTCTGCCTGCTGCTGCTGGTACTCCTCGAACTTCTTCTGGAGTTCCTGTTCCATGCGTTTCTGTTCGTCCTCGTATTGCTTGGCGAGGGCTTGCAGTTCTGTTGTCATAGTAGCGGCCTCTGGCATTGCCTCCATGATTTCACTGGCGTTGAAGTGACCGAATTTCTGCTGAGCCGAAGCGGCCAGGGGAGCGAGCAGCAAGAAGGCTGCGAAAAGAATTTTTTTCATGTGTGTGTGTGATAATTGTTTTTATGAATGTTATTGTTTTATGTGATAGTCTGTTGGGGGCGAGGCCCCTTGTCTGGGGGTCTGAAGACCGGAAGTGATTTGCCGCAGGACATGTTCTCAGCGGGTGCCGGGAGCTGCTATTGTCCGTAGCCCATCTTCTCGAGCACCTCTTGGGAGATATCGATCTTGGGCGATGCAAAGATGATGCCGGCGTCCGAGGCGCGGTCCAGCACGAGGCTGTAGCCCTTGGCCTCGCTGATCTCTTTCACGGCGGTGTATATCTCATCGTTGATAGGTGTCATCAGGCTCTCGCGCTTCTTGAAGAGTTCTCCTGTGGGACCGAAATATTTCTTCTTGAGGTCGGCAGCCTCTTTCTCCTTGGCCACGATAGCGCTCTCGCGTTCTGTCTTCTGCTCGGCGCTGAGGAACACGGCCTCGGACTGATAGGTCTTGTAGAGCTGCTGAGCCTCGGCGGCAAGTGCTTCCACCTCGGCCTGCCACTTGCGGGAAATCTGGTTGAGTTGTTCGTTGGCGCGCTCGTAGGCCGGTATGTTCTTGAGGATGTACTCCATGTCGATGAGGACGAACTTCTGTGCGCTCACGGGCTGGCTGAGGCCCAGGGAACAGGCTGCCAGCAAGATGAATAATAACTTCTTCATTGTAGTCGTTGTTAGGTTCTGTTTGTTGGAATGGCCCTGTGAGGGCCTATCGCTGTGAGGGTTTTGTCGTTGGCTGCCGCGAGGTGTTTTCTTCAGAACTCCTGTCCGAGGATGAAGTGGAACTGACTGCCGCCATAGGTCTTGGTGCCGAAGACTTTGTCGAAACCATAGGCCCAGTCTATGCCGAGCAGTCCCACCATAGGCAGGAATATTCTCACGCCCACTCCGGCGGAGCGTTTCATGTCGAAGGGGTTGAAGTCCTTCACGTCGTTCCACGCGTTGCCGCCCTCGATGAAGGTCAGGCCATAGATGTTCGTGGAGTTGTTGAGGATGAAGGGGTAGCGCAGTTCCAGCGTGAAGCGGTCGTAGGCGTAGCCCGAGTAGCCGCGGGGCGTCAGCGAACCGTTGTCGTAGCCGCGCAGACCGATGGTCTCTGTGGCGTAGTTATAGCTGTAGCCTGACATGCCGTCGCCGCCCACGTAGAATGTCTCGAAGGGCGAGCGCTTGTCCTTGTTGTAGCTGCCCAGCAGACCAAATTCCACACGCGTCATCAACACCGGGCATTTGATGCCTTTGGTGAGGGCCGTGAACGTGCGTGCTTTGAACTTCCACTTGTGGTACTCGATGAACTTATACTTATCCTGCAGCTCGTCCATGTAGGTGCTGGAGCTGGAGTTGGTGCCGAGGTTGGCGTAGTCCAGTCCGTCCCAGAGCGAGTAGGGAGGAGTGAGACCCAGCGAGAAGACAAATTCCGAACCCGTACGGGGGTAGATGGGACTGTTGGTGCTGCTGCGTGAGAGATTCAGGTTGAGGCTGATATTATTGCAGTTGCCGTTAGTGATCATGAAGTACTCCCAGTCCTTCAGGTTATAGCGGGTGTAGCTCAGGTCGGCATTCAGCATGAAATAGTCGTCCGGCCAGGTGAGGCGCTTGCCCCATCCGATGGAGAATCCGTAGATCATCACATACTTGTCCGGGTCGTAGAAGTTCTCGTAGTAGTTGCCGTAGTTGGAGCCGTAGCCGTAGAGGTAATTATAATAGGAGTTATAGTAGCTGCTGTTGTAGTACTGGTCGCTGACGTCTGTCTGCTTGGAGAAGAAGGCCGACACGGAGAGTGCGTTGGGCCGCTTGCCGCCGAACCACGGATTGAGGTAGTTGATGGAGTAGGCCTGATAGTAGCGCCCGTTGGTGGAGCCGCTGATGCTGAAGGTCTCGCCGTTGCCTTGCGGCATCACTCCTCTGCGCAGGCCATCCTTGTCGAAGAGGTTGCGCATGGAGAAGTTGCTGAATTTCAGTCCTATCTTTCCGATCACACCCGTCTGGCCATAGCCGAGGGAGAATTCTATCTGGTCGTTGCTCTTGGGGGTGAGGTTCCAGGTGAGGTCCACGGTGCCGTTTTCGGGGTTCGGGTCCAGCTTGTAGTCGATGGTCTCGGGGTCGAAATGTCCCATGGTGGCAATTTCCCGGTAGGAGCGCTCCAGTGCCTCCTTGGAGAAGAGGTCGCCAGGCTTGTTGCGCAGTTCGCGCCGCACCACATTCTCGTAGACTCGGTCGTTGCCATTGATCTTCACGCGACTGATGTAGGCTTGCTGGTTCTCCTCGATGCGCATCTCCAGATCCACGCTGTCGCCCACGATGTTGACTTCCA
Source organism: Bacteroidaceae bacterium (assembly GCA_024697285.1). Lineage (GTDB taxonomy): Bacteria > Bacteroidota > Bacteroidia > Bacteroidales > Bacteroidaceae > Physcousia. Next base: position 1,614 of record JAILFY010000166.1, on the reverse strand, counting down.
CGGGGTCCAGCTGATAGAAGAGATAACCATTATTATAATAGAGGTTGCCCACGGCGTCGTCGTCGGTGCTGAGGCGTTTCTTCAGGTGGGTCTGGTCGTAGACGTCCCCTTTCTGCATGCGGAGCAGGCGGTTGAGGTAGTCGGTGCTGTAGAGCGTGTTGCCCACCCATTCGATGTTCCGGATATAGTATTTCTGTCCCTCCTCTATCTGGATGGTGATGTCCACGGAGTTGTCGTCGTGGGCCCGGACGCTGTCGAAGACGATGCGCGCGTCGCGGTAGCCCAGCTCGTTGTATTTCTCGATGAGGGTTTCCTTGTCCTCGTTCCACTTCTTCTCCACGAACTTCTTGGAGCGGAACCAGCTGCTGAGTTTGCCGCGTTCGTGGGTCTTCTTGAAGGCTCCGTTCTTGAAGAGGGTTCCTTTGATTTTCTTCATCGGCAAGGCATCGGAACCCAGCACGGTGATGGAGTTGACCTTCACCTTGTCTTTCTTGTCCACGTTCACGTCGATGATGACTTTGCCCGGTTCGCTGATGTCGTCGTGCTGCACGAAATCGATCTCGGCGTTCTTGTAGCCTTTCTCGTCGAAGTATTTCTTTCCCCAGATGCGTGCTCGCTGCAGGGAGGTCGGCATAATCTGCATCTCCTTGACCAGTCCCAGCTTCGTCTCCAGGTCTTCGCGCTCGCTCTTCTTGACGCCGTTGTAGTTGATTTGCGAGATGCGAGGTCGTGCGGCGAGGATGATGCGCAGATAGATGTATTCTCCCACGATGCTGTCGGCCTTGATGGACACGTTGCTGAAGAGTCCGTTCTTCCAGTAGCGCTGCACCGCCTGGGTGATTTCCTCGCCCGGCACGCTGATGCGTTGTCCCTTGCTCAGTCCCGAGAGCCCGATGAGCACATAGTCATCGTAGTTGCTGATACCTTCTACCGTGATGTCTCCAATATAGTATTTCTGCGGGGTCCGTTGGTAGTCAATCGTGGGGTTTACTATGACTTCATCCACCTGAGCGAAGACGCTCAAGGGGAGCAGAAAGAGCAGTATGTTGAGTATCCTTTTCATTCTTGTTCCTTTACTTGTTCGCTGGTCTTGCCGTAGCGGCGCTCGCGACCTTGGTAATCGGCGATGGCCAGGTGCAGAGCCTCTTCGTCGAAGTCGGGCCAGAAGGTGTCGCAGAAGTAGAGCTCCGAGTAGGCTATCTGCCAGAGCAGGTAGTTGCTGATGCGCTGTTCGCCGCCGGTGCGGATGAGCAGGTCGGGATCTGGCATAAAAGAAGTCTGCATGTATCTGTTCACCATCTCTTCTGTGATGTCCCACTCGCCTTTGCCTGCGTTGCTGGGAGCTTGCATATCTACATATATCTGCCTACAGGCGTCTGCAATCTCCCAGCGGGATGAGTAGCTGAGTGCCACGACCATGGTCATCCGGTCGTAGCCGGCGGTGTTCTTCTCCACCTCTTCCAGCCGGGCGCGCACGTCCTGCGGCAGACGTGCTCTGTCGCCGATGGCGCGAAAGCGCACGTTGTTCTTCTGGAAGATTTCCACTTCGAGGTTCTTCAGGAACAGGTCCATGAGGGCTTTCACTTCCTCGGCGGGGCGGTTCCAGTTCTCGGT
>JAILFY010000164.1 GCA_024697285.1 Bacteroidaceae bacterium | reverse complement strand
AGCGTTGATGGTGTCGACCTCGTCCTGAGGCACGGAGCTGGAGCCGTGGAGCACGATGGGGAAGCCGGGGAGCTTCTGCTCAATCTGATGCAGGATGTCGAAGGCGAGTGGAGGAGGCACGAGCTTGCCGGTCTTCGGGTCGCGAGTGCACTGCTCGGGAGTGAACTTGTAGGCTCCGTGGCTGGTGCCGATAGAGATAGCGAGGCTGTCGCAACCGCTGCGGGTGCTGAAGTCGATGACCTCTTCGGGACGTGTGTAGTGGCTCTCTGCTGCTACAACGTCGTCCTCAACGCCGGCGAGCACGCCGAGTTCGGCCTCTACGGTGACGTCGTGAGCGTGAGCGTACTCAACGACCTTCTTGGTGATGGCGATATTCTCTTCGTAGGGCAGAGCGCTGCCGTCGAACATCACGCTGGAGAAACCGTTGTCGATGCACTCCTTGCAGATTTCGAAGCTATCGCCATGGTCGAGGTGAAGCACGATCTGAGGATTAGGGCAACCAAGTTCCTTGGCATATTCTACAGCACCCTGAGCCATGTAGCGGAGGATGGTGCCGTTGGCATAGTTGCGAGCGCCCTTGCTGACCTGCATGATGACGGGAGACTTGGTCTCTACGGCAGCCTGCACAATGGCCTGCATCTGCTCCATGGTGTTGAAGTTGAAAGCGGGGATGGCATAGCCACCAGCGACAGCTTTCTTGAACATCTCACGGGTGTTAACCAACCCGAGTTCTTTGTAACTTGTCATAATGTGTTGAAATAATGAATTTAATGAGGTTATAAAAAAGGATTTGCTATCGGATAGCCCGGAGGCTAAGAGAAAAGTCTGTATAACGCCGAAGATGTTGGCCGAGACGCCGGACGACAACTGGCAGGGAGCAGCAGCGCGGGTCTACAGTTGTCGAATGAGGTAGGCCACTACGGGCAGGTGGTCGCTGTAGCCATCGAGCCATACACCGGAGGCGTGGGTTCGCTTGGGGCTGCTCTTGTATTTGCCTTCGCTTTGGAAGAGATAAGGCATGCGCTGGATGCGAGCATCGTAGAAGGTGAGGGTGCGATAGTCCTTCTTGCCGCTCTTGTCGAGGCAGTTGGGTGTCATGACGATTTGGTCGAAGAGGTTCCAGCCTCCCTGATAGCTCAAGGTGCCTTTGCCGTCGAGCAGAATCTGCCACCAGGGGTTGTACATCTGTCCGTCGGTGGCGTCTTCTATCTTGCGGCGAGCACCCAGGCACTTGGCCATGGATGCATCGAAGGGGTCGTCGTTCATATCGCCCATGACGAACACCTTCATGGCGGGATTGGAAGCGAGGATGCTATCCTTCTCCGCACGAACCATGGTGCCTGCGGCTTCGCGGGCCGGAGAGGCACTGAAGCGGCTGGGCCAGTGGCAAACGATGACGGTGATGCTGTCGCCGCCCAGAGTGCCTTGCACAGTGAGGAAGCCACGTGTGGGGCGGGTGATATGTTCATTCAATATATAAGGTTGCAGCCAACTCTTGGCGGGCTGGAAGAAGCGCGGATTGTAGAGCAGGGCGCAGTCCACACCTCGTCTGTCCGGTCCCTCGATATGTACGAACTTCATGCCGCGCTCTTTCAGGGGGGCCTGGTCGCAGAGGTCGCTGAGGCAATGGGCATTCTCCACCTCGCTGACTCCTATCAAGGCGCAACCGATACCCTTGAGGCGTTCGGTGCCCATGTCGGCAAGGGCGCGAGACATGTTTGCAAGCTTGTGCTCATACTTCATCTGAGTCCAATGGTTGGTACCATCGGGCAGATATTCATAGTCATTCTTGTCCTCACCCGTAGTAGGGTCGGTGTCGTGCTCTGTGTCGAATAGGTTCTCAATGTTGTAGAATCCTATTCCGTAAAGTGCAAGCTGGCGTTCTTGTGCAACACCAACTGTTGCCAGGAAGAGCAAACAAGAAAGAAAAAATGTCTTGCGCATAGTGGTAAAGTGTATAATCGGGACTGATATCGGCTGCAAAGGTATACCTTTTTTATTGAAATGAAAACATAAAAGGGGAAAAAGTTTTGTTGGAGTGAAAAAAAAGGCGTGAACTTTGCTGTCTTAAGATTTTTTTACATACCTTTGTCCCGAAAATCATACATTTCCATAATCTACCAATGAGAAAGAATCTACTTTTAATGGTTGCCGCCGTCGCCCTGAGTCTAAACAGCTGGGCTCAGACGACAGTGCCAAGTGACCAGGTGACCTCCACGAATGGAGACCAGCCAGCCTTCGTGTTCTCGGAGTCAGAACTGGACCTGAGCGACGAGTCTGATGTGTCGCAAGACGTGATACAGATTGGCTCGAGCAACAATATGTACACCAGCAACATCAGCTACACGTTCAGCCCGATGTGGTTCAAGTTCCGAGCTCTGGACCAGCGGTACAACGAAACGTATATGAATGGTGTGCTGGTGAATAGTGCCGAGAGCGGCTCCTTCGGTTTCTCGCCCAGTATAGGCGGACTGAACGATGCCTACAACCGCTCGGGCGACTACTCTTCTCCTTTCGAAACCAACAGCTATGGTTTGGCTGCTTTCGGCGGCTCCAACAACTACAACTTCCGTGCCAACAACTATGCTGCCGGACACAAGGTGACCCTCAGTGCCGCCAACCGCAACTACAGGGCCCGTGCCATCTACAGTTTCGGAACGGGCGTGAGCCAGAATGGCTGGGCCTTCTTCGGCACGGTAGGTTATCGTTGGGCTAATGAGGGCTACGTGGAAGGAACCTTCTACAATTCGCTGAGCTATTTCCTCACCTTGCAGAAGATCTTCAACAGTCGCCACAGCCTCAGCCTGACCACGTGGGGAACTCCTACGGAACGTGGCCAGCAGGGTATATCCACGGATGAGGCTTATTGGTTGGCCAATGACTTCCAGTACAACCCTTATTGGGGCTATCAGGATGGCGAGAAACGCAACTCACGCGTCGTCACCACCTACGAGCCCTCGCTGTTGCTCACCTGGGACTACAAGATCAAGGACAACCTGAAGCTCACGACTTCCGTCTACGGAAAGTACGGCATGGACCAGCGCACTCGTCTGCAGTACAACAACTCCCTGAATCCCAAGCCCGACTACTGGAAGAGCTTCCCCTCCTATAATTATGATGTATGGGGACTTACTGATGGTTCCAACAATGATATCGATGCATGGCAACAGAGCTACGATTACTGGACGGCTTCGAAAGCCAACCGTCAGATCCAGTGGGACAAGCTCTAT
>JAILFY010000138.1 GCA_024697285.1 Bacteroidaceae bacterium | reverse complement strand
TCTTCCTTCTTGTAAAAACGTATTCTGTTCATTTTATGTAAAATAGCGGGTTAAAGTCTCAGGTTCTTGATGCCAAGTTTCCCGTCATTAGACCTATTTTTCTATACTTTAGGAAGTATTTTATAAATCACCGAGTGATTTGTAAAAATCACCAAGTGATTTGTAAAACTCACTGAGTGATTTGTATAAATCACCGGGTGATTTTGAAAACACACCTATAAGTTCTCAAAAAGTGTCTCATATCCAGTGAATTATGAAACGGGAACCTGCAAATTTGATTTATAAAAGGGAATCTCTTGCTCATGGTCTTGCGGAGACGCATAAAACGGCCATGGAGCTTCTCCGGGATGGTCTGCATTGGTCATGATCATGCTGATGTACTATGTCTACTGCTATACATTCTTCGAAGAGCCCGAGAAAGACTGGTTGAGGCTACTTGAAAACGCGGAATCGCCACCCAAAGAACCAACACTCTTTGCCTAAGGGAGCTTACTCTTTGAAAAAAGAATCTGAAATGGCTGTTTATCGGCACTTCAAAAGGGTTGTTGGAACTATTTTGATTTTTCCGGACAGCAATAGAAAAAAAGACCTCCCACTTTCGTTGCCATTTAAAAGCGACAACGAAAGTGGGAGGATGAAGGTGAATTATACGACTTGTAGCTAGTTGACTATATACCTAATTTCTTGCGGATATCCTTGGGAATAGCATTCTTGTTGACCAGGAAATCCATTGTGCGGGCAGCCACGAAAGCCTTTGTCATGTACCAGGTACCTTCGTAGTCTCCAGTTGCCCCCCAAGAGTTCTTCACCATGTAGTATTCGCGTCCGTTCTGATCTTTGGCGATACCATAGATATGCATTCCGTGGTCGTCGGTCAGTTCCCAACTATCGAAGTCCTTCTGGCGTTGTTCCTGGGTAGGAACGACTTCAGGGGCAGCAATACCGAGGCTGTCGATAAGTTGTGCGCGCTCTGCAGGTTTCATGTTCAGCCACTTGGCTTGGTCACTACCGGAAAGGCCATCAGCAGACTTCGTGTTGTAGAGCACGCCCAGACCCTGGCGAGTGAATCCCTCATCGCTGACATCGCCGCCCCATGCAATGGTATAGCCATTGTCGATAGCGTTGTCTATGATCTGCATCATCTCTTCCATGGGCACATTGTAGCTGTGGTCCCAGCGCCAGTTGTCCTGCACTTCAACAGCAAAGCTGGTGTAGAAAGGATGATGGGTGTAGCTTGTGATACTCACATAGTCATTCCAGTCCAAGCCGAGACTCTGGGCGAAGGATGTTGGAGTATACTCCTTACCCTCGTAGGTAAACGTCTCGGGGGTCTTGCCGAGATAGGAATCCAGGATGCCCTGCAGTCCCACCTTCCACTGGGGACTGATCGTCTTGGCCTTGCTGGTGGCTACAGCCTTCACGTAAGGTGTCATGACACTGAAGAACTCGTTGAAATTGGCCAGGGTGTCACCTATCATGGTGCCAGGCTTGGCCATGGCATCTTCGGGGATGATACCATGGTTCTTGATGATGAGAAGCACATCGCCGGCAGAACCGCCCTGCGAGAAGTCGCAATCGCCATGCATGCGGACGGTGACATCAGCACGTTCCATATAGTCTTTGTTGCAAATGAACATCTCGGCGAGGTCATAGCTCTTGCCGGTAGCCTTCAAGATCTCGGACTCGAAGAAGCTCAACGTGGAATATGCCCAGCAAGTACCGCTCCGGTTCTGGTTCTTGACGCTGGTGACAGGAAGCTCCTTGACGGTTGTGAATACGGGTTTCTTGTTCGAGTTTTGCTCTTGTGCTTGGGTGCCACTGGCGAAAAGCAACGCCAGGAGGGCCAGAGAAAGAATTTTCTTCATTTTTTATAACTATTGAGGGTTACTAATCTTCGTGGTTAGATTTTGCGTTTCAATTCCACTAATCCCGGTTGGCCAGGAACTCTTCCAGTTCATCGATGTGATAGGGAATCATGCGTTCGCCGAGATAACGGGCTCCGTCTGCCGTGATGAGGAGGTCGTCCTCAATGCGGATGCCACCGAAATCTTTGTATTGTTCCAGTAGGTCGAAATTCAGGAACTCTGCGCAATGTCCGCTGGCGCGCCATTCATCTATCAGCGCCGGAATGAAATAGATGCCGGGTTCGTCTGTCATCACATACCCTGGCTTCAGCCGGCGACCAAAGCGCAAGCAATTGGTGCCGAACTGCTCCAGATTTGGACGCACCTCGTCGTCAAAGCCCACGTATATCTGCCCGAGACCTTCCATGTCGTGAACATCCATGCCCATGGCATGACCCAGCCCATGGGGGAAGAACATCGCATGGGCTCCAGCGGCGAGGGCGTCTTCGGTGTTGCCTCTCATCAGGCCCAGGTCTTTCAGTCCCTCGGTGATGACGCGTGCGGCCTCGAAGTGCACGTCCCACCATTTCACGTCGGGACGGGCAATCTCGAAAGCGCGGTCGTGGGCATTCACAACTATCTGGTAGATATCTCGTTGCCGGGAAGTGAACCGCCCACTGACAGGGGTCGTGCGAGTGTTGTCCGAGCAGTAGTTCTCGTTGGTCTCCGCACCGCAGTCGCAGAGCATCAACCGCCCCGACTCCAGAGGACGGGGCGAGGGATATCCATGCATGATCTCGCCGTGCATGGAAAGGATACTCGGGAAACTGACGATGCAACCTTTGGAGGAAGCGATACCACTAATACGTCCGGCTATTTCCTGCTCCGTGACTCCTGGTCGACAGAGTCGCATCGCCGTCGTGTGCATCTCATAGCCAATGGCGCAGGCCCGTTCTATCTCCGCTATCTCGTCTGCCGATTTCACGATACGCTGGTCAACAACGGCCTTGATAAGTGTCAGCGAAGCCTGGGCGCGCTGGTCGCGCGGATGGATTCCGGTCAGATCCATGAGCTGTATCATCAGGTCATGACGATAGGGCGGCAGGAAATGAATCTGGCGTCCTTTGTCGCGAGCATCCTGAATCAGGCTCTCGAGGCGACTCATAGGAGCGCTCTTGATGCATCCACTCTGTGCCGCCATGTCTGCCACACTGTCCACACTTCCGAACCACACGATATCTTCTATGTCAATATCATCGCCTATGAGCCATTCCTCTCCAGAATCTGCATCGATCACTCCCACGAGGCCGTCGCGCTGCTGTCCGAAATAGTATAAGAACGTACTGTCCTGACGGAACTTGTAGGCATTGGACGGATAGTTCACAGGAGATTCATTATTGCCAAAGAGCAGGATAAGTCCGCCGCCAACGCGTTGGCGCAAATCTGCACGGCGATTGATATAAGTCTGTTTGCTGAACAACATAATATAATTGTTAGAATTGATTTATTTTATTCCTGGAAATCCGGCGACTGCTGCAGGTGTTCACGAATCTGCTGGAGGAGTGCGAACTGTCCCTCGAAGATGGAGGACTTGGGCAATTCCTCCCTCAACAATCTCACGAGACGACGGATGGTGAAGGGCAGGTCATCAAAAGTCTTCTCATACAGCTTGTAGTGTTTCGGAAGACGGTCTATACGCTGCTCAAACCAGCGGAAGCATTCTTCCCGTTCCTCTGGGGTTGTTTTTTTCTTGTAGAATGTATTTCTTGCCATTGATATTACCATTTTGTCACATACAAGCCAGCGTCCTGATACCATTGCAATTGATGATAGTCCTGCAGCCAGCCATTCCACGTGTGTTCCTCCCGAGGGACGTACATGGAGACACCTCCGCAATGAGCGGCATCCTGCATGGCCATCGTTGTGCCATAAGTGCCATAGGACGAGAACCATCTGCTGGACAACGCCTGCACGGGTACGGCCATGTTGAACACCTGCACCCATCGCTCGTAGCTCTCCTTGTCGAGGTTGACATACAGGAGATTTTTCAAGTCGAAGAATGCCGTATAACGTTGCGACGAATATCCCGGGTAATACGGTTGTACGCCATTCAGCACGGGTGTCGTTCGATTGGCCATCAGACTCCACAACAAAGGCGCCGTGGTTTCCATAAGCGTCTTAAGATAACTGGTGTTCACGACAGAAAGTTCCACACCGCCATAGGTGCTGTAGCCGGCACCATATTCATAATAGTACTTATATTTTTGGGCCAGTGCACCCACATTGGTGGGAACCGAACACATCTCTCGCATGAGGGTTGTATAGGGTGCGCCCGTGCCAGGAATCTCTGCCGGCGACGCCAGGATATAATCGGCAACGAAGCGCAACTCATAGGCTGCTTCCACACACTGCATGAAACAGGCATCAAACATGAGGAAATCCAACTTCGGGAATCCCTGCAGCACATTGGCCAGCACCGGGATATTCATTCGCCGGCCACTATTGGAGTTCGTGCGATTGCCATTGTCTATTCCAAACGAGCGACGGCATGGGGCCTGCGAGCTCTCGCCAGGGTCGTCAAACAACCATCCCGAAGCATGGCTGCACATGACCATTGCATAGGAGCGTGCCGGATACTTGCGGTAGATCTCCTGCAGAATAGCGGACATGGTCTGACCATCGGTGGAGCAGAGATCGCCCGCATAAGTCTTCACCACCTGCAGCTTGTCTTTCCTTGTCCCCACACAGAGGCGGCTGCTCTTCATATCATCCATGAAAAGCACCACCCGGGAATTATCTGGAATACTGTCCAGTCCCCAGGCAATCTCCAAAGAATCCGTCTGCAAATCTTCGTTCAAAGAGTTCTCTGCAACCATATAAATTATAAGTGTGCGGTCCAATGTCTCGCCCTCCTTTCCAGGCGAGCGAGGTTTGTCCTCTCCATTATCGCAGCTACCTCCCATAGAAAGAGCCGCAAAGAGAGTTATAATATATATAAGGTGAGTACTTTTAACATTCATCGGGTGCAAATTTAGACTTTTTTTCTCATATTACGTACGAAAATGGAGAAGTTTTTCGTTTATTTAATAAAAACTCGGTAAATTTGCGCCCAATGCAATGGACTGATAGGTTGAGACAAGTAAAAATACTACTCGTTAGCGCGGCCGTTGTCATCTGCGCCGCCTCACTCATGTGGACTCACTACCTTGTTGCCGATCTTGCTCGAGAAGAACGTGCACGCATGGAAGTGTGGGCCGAAGCTATGCGGACATTTGACATGGCCGACGAACAGACAGACCTATCTCTGGTCTTGCAAGTGATAAATGGCAACAACACCATCCCCGTGATCGTGCTCGACGAGAAAGGCGAAGTGCAGATATACCGCAACCTGGAAGTGCGGGCCAAGGACGCTGCCGACGTCAATAACGTGGTGATGAGGAAGGCCCTGTCCATGAAAGAAGCCGGACGGACGATACGCATAGAACTCGACGAGGACGAAGGCACCTTCATGGAAGTATGCTACGACGAAAGCATCATGCTCAAACGCCTGGCGCGCTATCCCTTCATTCAGTTGGCCGTAGTCCTTATCTTCTTTGCCGTGGCGGTGTTTGCCCTGCTCAGCAGCAAGCGCGCCGAGCAGAACAAAGTATGGGTGGGATTGAGCAAGGAAACAGCCCACCAACTGGGAACTCCCATCTCTTCGCTCATGGCATGGACGCAAGTCCTTCGCGACACCTACCCCGACGACAAGCTGCTGCCGGAGATGGACAAAGACGTGAAACGTCTGCAGCGCATCGCCGAACGATTCTCTAAAATAGGTTCGATGCCAGAGCCCAAACCAGAGAACCTCAACGAAGTCATCTGCCACGTGGTGGAATACATAGACAGACGGACCAGCAACCACGTGACTATTACGACAGAAATGCCCGACCAGCCTATCATCGTCCCCCTGTCTGCATCCCTCTTCGAGTGGGTCGTCGAGAACCTTTGCAAGAACGCCGTGGATGCCATGGACGGAACGGGGTCAATAACCATCGTGGCACATGAAGAGCCAACCCGCTACGTGGTGGAAATCACCGACACAGGCAAAGGAATCCCCAAGGGGCAGTGGAACAGCGTCTTCCAACCAGGCTACACGACAAAGCAGCGAGGATGGGGCCTGGGGCTGTCGCTGGCCAAACGCATTGTGGAAGAGTATCACCACGGGAAAATCTTCGTGAAGAACTCCGAGATCGGAAAAGGCACCACCTTCCGCATAGAGCTAAAGAAGAAAACACGTTAAGAAAAGGCACCGGAAAAGGGGGCATCGGACTCATTAACAAGGCATAAAAGTGCTAAAAACGCTAAACTCAGCCCCTCTCATCTCAAACTTTTCGCGACTTTTCTTTGCCATTCAAAATAAAACCACTACTTTTGCCGCCCGTATGGACACACAAGGACGCTACATAGTCGATTTCCGCAATATGCCGGATAGCGAACAGACCCTGTTCTGGGACCTCGACGATACGTTTTTCAGTGCCCTCGACGAAGAGGAAATCCAGCACGGAGAGCTCAGGGCCACGCTTCGGGTGAAAAAGAAGGCCGCGGGCTTCCAGCTTACCATCCAGGTCACAGGAACCGTGGAGATTCCTTGCAACCGCTGCCTCGAGCCGATGACTCAACCCATCGAAGCCGAGGATAACATCGAGATACGGCTCGGCAAGGCCTATGAGGACGATGGCGATCGTATCACCCTGCCGGAGGACAAACCCGTTCTCGATGTAGCATGGAGTCTCTATGAAACAATAGCCCTGGCTATACCTATTTCACACGTGCACCCCGACGGAGCGTGCAGTGAAGAGGTCTACCACTATCTCGTCCAGGAAGACGAACCCGACCCGGACGATGGCAACGACCCGGACGGTAACCCCAACGACAGTCCCATAGATTCACGATGGGATGCTCTGCGGGGGCTCTCCTTCAGCGAATGAAAAAAAATGCTAATTCGTAAAATCATATAAAAACAAGTTATCACAATGGCACATCCTAAAAGAAGACAATCCAAGACTCGCACTCTCAAGCGCAGAACTCACGACAAGGCAGTAGCACCCGCATTGGCAGTTTGCCCTAACTGCGGTGAGTTCCACATCTACCACACCGTATGTCCCGCCTGCGGATACTACCGCGGCAAGGTAGCCGTCGAGAAGGCAGAAGCTTAACATGCATTGAGAAGCTGAAAGTTGAAACATTGAGGAACACCGATTCAGTCATTCAGAATGGTGCTCTTCAATGTTTCAACTTTTCAGTGTATACGTCTAATCAGCAATCCTATGGAAAAATTACATGCTATCATCACTGGTATAGGTGGTTATGTGCCCGACTATGTCCTCAACAACGACGAGCTGAGTCGGATGGTAGACACCTCCGACGAATGGATTATGACCCGTATCGGTGTCAAGGAACGCCGAATCCTCAACGAAGAGGGACTCGGCACCAGCTACATGGCCCGCAAGGCCGCCAAGCAGCTGCTGGAGAAGACACATACAGACCCCCTGGAAGTCGATGCCGTGATCTGCTCCACCTCCACCGGAGACTACCACTTCCCCTCCACCGCAAGCATCGTTCTCGGAAAATGCGGCATGACAAATGCCCATGCCTTCGATTTCTCGGCCGCTTGCTCTGGATTCCTTTTCGCCATGGACCATGCTGCATGCATGATTGAGAGCGGACGCTACAAGAAAATCGTCGTGATCGGTGCCGACAAGATGTCCAGCATCGTAGACTATACAGACCGCCAGACCTGCCCCATCTTTGGCGACGGAGCAGCTGCCGTGCTGGTGGAACCCACTACCGAGGACCTGGGATGGAAGGACAGCTACCTCCGCACAGATGGACAAGGCCTGCCTTTCCTCTGCCAGAAAGCTGGTGGCTCCGCTACACCTCCCTCCTACTTCACTCTCGAACATCGCATGCACTACCTCCATCAAGAAGGACGTACGGTGTTCAAGTTCGCCGTCACCAACATGTCTGATGCCGTGGCGCTCGTTGCCGAACGCAATGGCCTCAACAAGGACAACATCACGTGGGTGATTCCTCATCAGGCGAACGTCCGAATCATTGAGGCTGTGGCCAAGCGACTGGAAATACCCATGGAACAGGTCATGCTGAATATCCAGAAATATGGCAACACGTCCAGCGCCACGCTGCCCTTGGCCCTCTGGGACTACGAGAAGCAACTGCACAAGGGAGACAACCTCATCTTCACCGCTTTCGGAGCTGGTTTCACATGGGGTGCTGCCTACATGAAGTGGGGATACAACGGATAATATATAATTAAGGTAGCGCGCACGCGCGACGGCGAGAGTATTGCCGACGAAGGTCGCCCGACACAGAAAAGAGTCCAGCGGCCTTTGCCTTTAAATCCGTAGCATCCTCTTTTGCGAACTCTTTTTTTCGAACTATTAATCACGGGAAAAAACTGCCTATGCACAAATCTGGCTTCGTAAACATCGTCGGTAACCCCAATGTCGGCAAATCCACACTCATGAATCTTCTCGTGGGTGAACGTATTTCTATTGCAACTTTCAAAGCCCAGACGACACGCCATCGGATTATGGGTATTCTCAACACTCCGGAAATGCAAATATGCTTCTCGGACACCCCTGGCGTGCTGAAACCCAACTATAAGTTGCAGGAACAGATGCTCCACTTCTCCGAAGGGGCACTGGAGGATGCCGACATCCTGCTTTATGTCACGGACATGGTGGAAACGCCCGACAAGAATGCCGAGTTCCTGCTGAAAGTGCAAAGCCTGAAGGTGCCTATCCTTGTGCTCATCAACAAGATAGACCTCACCCCCAGTCAGTCGCCACAGAATGGAAAGGGAACCGCCCCCCAACGTGCCGACGACGTCCTGGCCCAGAAAGTGGAGGCGTGGCACGCAGTACTCCCCATGGCTGAGATATTCCCCATCTCGGCACTCCACAAGTTCGGCGTGGACCAGGTGCTCGCCCGCATCAAGGAACTACTGCCGGAATCTCCCGCATACTTCGACAAAGATTCCTGGACGGACAAACCTGCCCGGTTCTTCGTCACGGAGATCATTCGCGAGAAAATCCTCCTCTATTATAATAAGGAGATACCCTATTCCGTGGAGGTCGTCGTCGATAGTTTCAAGGAAGAAGACGATATCATCCGCATACAAGCCGTCATCTACGTAGAGCGCGAGTCTCAGAAAGGCATCATTATCGGGCACCAGGGTGTTGCGCTCAAGCGCATCAGCACCGAGGCACGCCGAGAGCTGGAGCGCTTCTTCGACAAAAAAATATACCTCCAGTGCTTCGTCAAGGTCGACAAGGACTGGCGCAACAGCGACCGTGCGATGAAACAGTACGGTTACAACCTCGAATAATTATGTTAGTAGCTATCGTAGGACGCCCCAATGTGGGCAAGTCCACCCTTTTCAACCGTCTGACACAAACCCGCCACGCCATCGTCTCCGACGAAGCAGGCACCACACGCGACCGCCAGTATGGCAAATGCGAGTGGGTGGGACGTGAGTTCTCCGTCGTCGACACCGGCGGCTGGGTTGTGAACAGCGACGACGTCTTTGAGGAGGAAATCCGCAAACAGGTGTCCATTGCCACGGAAGAGGCCGACGTCATCCTTTTCCTGGTAGATGTCAACACAGGCGTCACCGACCTCGACGAAGCCGTTGCGGCCATACTCCGACGTTCCAACAAGCCTGTGATTCTCGTTGCCAACAAGACCGACAACAACGACCAGCAGTGGCAGTCGGCCGAGTTCTATTCGTTGGGGCTGGGCGATCCTTTCTGCATCTCTGCCGCCACCGGCAGCGGAACGGGCGACCTGCTGGACCTCGTTCTCCAGAAGATGCCGGAGGACGAGCAACCACTGGAGGAACTGGACATTCCGCGCATAGCCGTCGTAGGGCGACCTAATGTGGGGAAATCCAGCCTCACCAATGCCTTCATCGGAGAAGAACGACACATCGTCACCGACATAGCAGGCACCACACGTGATTCCATCTACACTCGCTATACGAAGTTCGGATTCGACTTCTTGCTGGTGGACACTGCAGGTATCCGCCGGAAGGCCAAAGTCAGCGAGGATCTTGAATTCTACAGCGTGATGAGAAGCATACGAGCCATAGAGAACTCCGACGTCTGCATTCTCATGCTCGATGCCACCCGAGGTATCGAGTCACAGGACCTGAATATCTTCCAGCTCATTCAGCGCAACCAGAAAGGACTCGTCGTCGTTGTCAACAAATGGGACCTTGTGGAAGACAAGTCCACAGCAGCAATCAAATACTTCGAGGATACAATCCGCGAGCGAATGGCGCCCTTCACCGACTTCGAAATCATCTTTGCATCGGCGCTCACCAAACAACGTATATTCAAGGTCCTGGAAACGGCTGCAGAGGTGGATCAACATCGCCATAACCGCGTGGGTACGACACGTCTGAACCAAGAAATGCTACCCCTCATAGAAGCCTATCCCCCACCCTCCATCAAGGGGAAATACATCAAGATAAAATATTGTGCGCAGCTCCCCGACACCCGCATACCCAGCTTCGTCTTCTACGCCAACCTGCCGCAGTACATCAAGGAACCCTACCGCCGCTTCCTCGAGAATCAGATACGCGAGCGCTGGAACTTCAGCGGCACCCCCATAAATATTTTCATCCGACAAAAATAAGAATCTGAGAAGCTGGTTTTGAAAACAAGGCTGCGGATCGGTTGAATGCATCCACTGTAAGGGCTGGCCCCCGTGCCAGCCCGAACGCAAGCCTCACCCCCGACCCCCTCTCCGAATGGCGAGGGGAGTAGAATGCAAGTGAGTGGAAGCGCACGTACAGCCTTTCGGCTGCTCGGGCTGGCACGGGGGGGACTGCCACTACTTGGATACATACAGAGGGTGTACACTCGTGCAGCCACCTTATGAGGGAGGGAACTGAATGTATTTGAGTGGCTGTAATAAAACGTTTTTCACACGAATGTCCATTAATCATGTAAATATAATTATCCATAAATATTCATGAATATTATATGTACATGATTAATGGACATTATATGTTAGAAAAAATATTCATGAACATTATATGTGAAAAATATATTCATGAACATTATATGTGAGAAATATATTGACACCATAAAGACCCCGAAGAGTGGCAGATTATTTCAATTTTACCGGACAGTATTGTTTATGTTTGAAAAAAATGACATCGCAAGTTGTTGATAATGAAGGGTTGGAATAGAATCTATTCCGGAAATACATAGGTACTGTGGCGAAGGACGGCGAGCTCTTCACGACCTTCAACCATCCGCGCTACTCCCAGGACTTCCGCTTTGCCGACTACTGCCGCAATGCTGCCGACGAGCTCTACCTGATTGGTGACCTCGTAAGGGAAGACGGAAGGCTGAACCTGTAGAGAGAGAGGGGAAAAAACTCGCCTGTTTCGCACAAGATACACAGAAATACGCTATCTTTGTGCACGTCAAGGCTACATATGGTTCTCATAAGCCTAAATTTTGAGGATTAAACAATATAATTATCCCCTCAAAGATTGCATTTAATTGTGACTTAGAGCACGGAAAAGAATAGGAAAGAGCGTATGTTGGCCTTGATTTCTAACTTTTCGGGGTAATTTGTTTCAGTTTTTACCTCTATTTGCTTATAATCTCTGTAATTTTATCATTCAAAATACATTTTTACATCCTAAAATACATCATAAATACATCATATTAATCAAATGAATTTTAATCATTTAACTCATCTTGAATGTATAAATGTATGGAAAACAATGTTCTCACGTGCGCGCGCGAGGATATTTCTCACAACCTTTGCTCCCTCTCTTGCCGATGCATCCAAATCAGATTTACCCTCAAACGGAAACCTATTCACAACCGCCTTTACCCTCTTGCCGATGCATCCAAATCAGATTTACCCTCAACCGGAAACCTATTCGCAACCGCCTTTACCCTCTTGCCGATGCATCCAAATCAGATTTATCCTCAACCGGAAACCTATTAAGCTTTATCAGTCTCGCTCTACAGCTTCCATTCAAGACAAGTGCCACTCTCCCCACCCCTTGTATAGTTCCATTTTTTCTACAGGTCCCGACCCCTGTTTTAAGAGGTCCTAACCCCTGTTTTAAGAGGCTACATCCCCTTCTTTGTTCGGTCATGTTCGAACAAACGTTCGATCATGTTCGAACAAACGTTCGATCATGACCGAACAAAGAAGACACTATAACCTCCTTTTTCCCCACCCTATACTTGCCATCCACAAGAACTATTTCCCTAGAACCAAGCAAACATTCACCCTCCATTCTGCGCCCCTATTTCAGATTGGAATTCATTGCACTCCGGAAAAATAAAGTATATGGACGAGCACGGAGACCTGCGCCTACATCGGATGCCTTCTCTTTGTCAGACGTTTTCTGCCTGTCTGCTGTCCTATTAGGCACTTCATTGTCAGATGACCAATCTGCCGGAAATCCCCTTTCCGATATACGGATAACCTTCTGAACTTTCGCACGCTCAAATTCAAGAATTTAAGGTGAGCCAAAGGCGCGTATTAAGTGCGTTGAGATTCGAGCAAGCTTGATGACTTCAGGTGTAAAGCGAGCAAAGC
>JAILFY010000018.1 GCA_024697285.1 Bacteroidaceae bacterium | reverse complement strand
GCCTCCATGGAGTTGCAGTACCAGTGCTTGCCGTCGGGACAATAGGTCGAGTAGCCCGGGGCCTGCTCGAAGCACCATTCGTACTCGCTGGGAACCTCCCGCACGCTATCGTTGGCATAATAAAAAGCGGTGTGCTCGTCGGTGCCGGCCACGTACTGCTCATAGGCCCAGGCGTGGCGGCGGAAACGATAGAGCGACTGGAAGCTGAGGCGATAATGACCGTTGGGCAACGAGAGGTCGCGCCACATATGCATCCATCCTTGCCACATCTCCAGACACCCCACACGAATCAGGGCGAAGGAGTCCGACTGGCCCCGGAACTGCCAGTCCGACTTGTCGGAAGTGGTGAAAGAGGGGTTGGTGAAATAGCTGCTGGTGACATCCACCCATCGCTGCTCGGCAGCTACCGAGAGCGGAGTCAACAAGAAGAACGTGAGGACTACGAGACGACAGGTTTTATTATGGAATTGCAACATATTCATTCTTTTGGTGCCTAGGTGGCGGTTTTCACATCACAAAAGTACAGCAAATCGGGCTCACAAACAAGATATTGCTGTTCAAATTGTCGTTTTGACGAGTTTTGAGCCTTCTTTTGAACAGATATTAGCGCATCCACCCTTGCACGATTTAGGACTTTATCGTATCTTTGCAGCGTGATTTCCAATTAATGACCTAAATTATGAACAAACGGCTCTACCATCTGACAACCCTCAGCCTCAGTATGCTTCTGTGGCTCGCCTCTTCCGGAGACGTTGCCGCACAGACCTATCAGTTGAGTCTGAAACAACCAGGCTGCAACGCCAAGACCTATGCCCTGCACGCCGAGGGCGAACGGTTGGTGGGCGAAGAACGACTGCCCCTGGACATCAGTGCCACGAAGACACCACTGCCCAACAGTTCCCTCAGCCAGCTGACGCTGACACTTTCGGCACGCGAGCGCGCGTACTTTAATATATATATAATTCTCCCCACCCCCTTTGCCACGGCGGAGTGTGACTTCTACCTGCCGGGCTTCTGGTACCATCAGAACCTGCGTTCGCCCCAGCAGGCCCCCTCCTTCCATACGTCCAAGAGCTGGAACTTCCGCGAGGACCGACTTAGTTCGCCGCTGACGTCCGTGTTCGACAAGAAGGCCGGACGGGGCATCAGCGTGCTGAGGCAATTGCCGCAGCAGGGGATGGATTGTCTGACGACCCACTCCGAGGGAGAAGTCATCCTCTCGGGACAAACGACCATCGGGTTCATGGGCTTCGACGGCGAGGGAGCTACCGCTGCACTGACATTCGGATTCCCCTACGAGGAGACGCCACGCAGATACATCCGCAAACTGCAACTGGCACCCGCCATCACCACCTTTGCCCGACTGGAGGCGGGGGAGACGCAGGTCCTCAGTTGGATCATCCGCGAGACGGAAGCCGAGGACTTCGGCAGTTTCGTGGCACAGACATGGGCTCACTGCGTGGACCAACTGCGCCCCACCCCACTGCAACCCCTCTACTCGCCGCAGCAGATGAAGGCCCAGCTCGCCAACTATTTCCGACAAGCCTACGTGGAGCAGTATCCCATCAAATATCACTCCGGACACACCCTACGTTGCGACGACTGCAAGCCCTACCCCGCTGCTCAGCTGGGCTTCTGCGGACGTACGATCCTCAATGCCTTCAATGCCCTGGAATATGGAGAACAGACGGGCGAACAGCTGCTGGCAGACCAGGGACAAGCCATCCTGGCCAGCTACCTCAGCGACGGACTGACGGAAGGCGGCTACTTCAAGGACGAAGTGCGATACCACGAACCCATTCCTGCAGACAAAGATGTCGTGCACAGCATCAGACAGCAGAGCGAAGGGGTGTATGCGGTCTTCCACTACTTGAACTACGAACGGCAGCACGGACGCCAGCACCCCGAGTGGGAACAGGCTCTGCGCCGACTGCTCGACCGAATGCTCCTGCTGCAGAAGGCCGACGGCAGTTTCCCACGTAAGTTCCGCGACGACCACTCCGATGTAGATGCCTCCGGAGGAAGCACGCCCAGCGCCACCTCTACACTGGTAATGGCTTACAAATATTTCGGCGACAAACGATATCTGGAAGCTGCCAAGCGCACTGTGGAGTACCTGGAGAAAGCTATCATCGCACCCAGCGACTACTTCTCTTCCACCCTCGACGCCAACTGCGAGGACAAGGAAGCAGCTATCAGCGCAGTAACGGCCACATACTATCTGGCCATGGTTACGAAGAAGGCAGAGCGACAGCATTACATAGACCTCTGCAAGAAAGCCACCTACTTCGCCCTCTCGTGGTATTACCTCTGGGACGTTCCGTTTGCGCCGGGACAGATGCTGGGCGACCTCGGTTTCCGCAGCCGTGGATGGGGTAATGTGTCGGTGGAGAACAACCATATCGATGTCTTCGTCTTCGAGCTGGCTCACATAGCACGTTGGCTGGCCGCAGAAACCGGCGAACAGCG
>JAILFY010000071.1 GCA_024697285.1 Bacteroidaceae bacterium | reverse complement strand
GGGATATTGTGTAAATCTCTGTGTAATTACTATTTATAAAATCGCCAAACAATCGCATATGAATTCTATCGCCTATTTGTTCGTTTTATGAGGTCCTGTGACGAAATCAGGAAAAAGACGGGGGCGAAGTGTATTGCACTTCGCCCCTGCTCTTGTTCAGTATTTGATATTCATGAAGTGTATAGCACTTCGCCTCTGCTCTTGTTCAGTATTTGATATTCAGTTCGCGCAAGATGGCGCTGATCTGCTCCATCGTGGTCAGACGTGTGGGCACCAGGGGAAGTCGCAACTGATTCTCTATCATTCCCATGGCGTGGAGCATTGCTTTGACGCCTGCGGGGTTGCCGTCGACAAACAATAGTTTGAAGAGTTCTGCAAATTTGTGGTGTATGTGCAGGGCAGAGGTGTAGTCGCCGTTGAGTGCCAGTCGTACCATACGCGAGAACTCACGAGGGAGTGCGTTGCCAATGACGCTGATGACGCCAACAGCTCCTAAGGTGATGAGGGGGAAAGTGATACCGTCGTCGCCCGAGATAACGTCGAAACCGGCAGGCTTCTGCTTGATGATATCGTCCATCTGGGTGATGTTGCCACTGGCTTCCTTGATGGCCACGATATTCTCGAAGTCACGTGCAAGACGGAGAGTGGTTTCTGCTGTCATGTTGACGCCCGTGCGGCCAGGGACATTATATAATACCACGGGCACGGGCGAAGCTTGTGCGACGGCGCTAAAGTGCTGATAGAGTCCTTCTTGTGAGGGTTTGTTGTACATCGGGCAAACGCTGAGCACTCCGTCGATGCCTGTCCAGTCGGTGTGCTTCAACTCCTCTACAACGGCAGCCGTGCAGTTGCCACCACAACCCATGAGTAGTGGTACACGTCCGGCTACTCGCTCCACGAGCAATGCTTTGAGCCAACGTTTCTCGTCGGGTGTGAGGCAAGGTGTCTCAGCCGTCGTTCCCATGATACACAGGAAGTCTGCGCCGTTCTTAATCTGATATTCTACGAGACGAATGAGCGCTTCTGTATCGATGGAACCATCCGCCTTGAAGGGAGTCACCAGTGCAATACCCAGCCCTTTGAATCTATTTTGTGCCATGCTGTTAATCGGAGAGTGTGTGTCCTCAGTTCTTCTTGAAGAAATAGACAAAGGTTGCTATGCCTTCTAATGCCGTCTTGCCTGTCTCCTTGATGTCGATCTTGAAGCGAATGCTCATGCGAATGGCACCGCGGAGGTTGTCCAGAGCTTCCATATAGGTTGTCATCCTCACACTCTGACCAGAGAGTACGGGTTGTCCGAATTTCATCTTGTCCATGCCATAGTTCACCAGACGCTCCAGGTTGTTGACCTGAATAATCTGGTCCCAGAGATAGGGAAGCAGCGAGAGGGTCAGGTAGCCATGAACGATGGTCTGGTGGAAGGGACTCTCCGTCTTGCAGCGCTCTTCGTCGACATGAATCCATTGGTGGTCCAAGGTTGCATCCGCAAACATGTTGATGCGCTGCTGGTCTACCTGCAGGTAGTCTGAGGTCCCGATTTCCTGTTTGAGCAGTTTCTGGAAATCTTCGTATGAGTTGATGATAACTTTAGACATTGACAATATGTGTTTAGGGATTTGTGTATTTGAGTGGGCAAGAACCGAGCCTTTCCGTGACGTGAAGAATCATGAGAACGGACTCTGGTTTGCGTTTTCCGGTGCAAAAGTACTTCTTTTTGTTCAAATAATCGGATTGTAGAACGTTTTTTTGGCTTAAAACTTGTTTACGCGCGTGTTTTCCTTTAATTTTGCACTCTCAAACAAACAACCTCCCCCCAAATCAGCGTAACATATTGTCGCTTTTCACTAAATTATGAAGCCACTTTTCATTGCTGGACCTTGTGTCATCGAGAGTGCCGAACTGCTGGATGCAGTAGCCTCGGAATTAGTAAGATTACAGCGCACTTATGACCTTGACATCTATTTCAAGGCTTCGTTTGACAAGGCGAATCGCACCAGCCTCTCCTCGTTCCGAGGACCGGGACTGGAGAAAGGACTAGCCATGCTGGATGGTGTGCGCAGCAAGTACGGACTGCGCTTGCTCACCGATGTTCACGAGTCTTATCAGGCTGCTGCTGCCGCTGAGGTGGTTGATGTGTTGCAGATTCCGGCTTTCCTCTGCAGGCAAACCGACCTGTTGGTGGCTGCCTCGCGAACAGGTCGCACCGTGAATATCAAGAAAGCACAGTTCCTGTCGGGACTGGATATGCAGTACCCCGTGGAGAAATGCAGGGAGAGTGGGGCTTCGGAGGTCTGGCTCACAGAACGTGGCAACAGTTTCGGATACAACAATCTGGTGGTTGACTTCCGCAATATACCAGACATGCTGAAGTGGACGCCGAGAGTGGTGATGGACTGCACCCACAGCGTGCAGCGCCCCGGAGGAGCCGGCGGAAAGACGGGAGGCAACCGTGAGTTCGTACCCTCCATGGCCTTGGCAGCCAAGGCTTTTGGGGCTACAGGTTATTTCTTCGAGACACATCCAGACCCAGACAACGCACTCAGCGATGGGCCCAATATGCTGCGACTGCAGGACTTGGAAGGGGTGATTTGCAGTTTGCTCTGACTCACTCACTCCTCTTATTCATGAATCTGATATTATTGACTCTCGTTCATGAATTGGATAATATTGATTCTCTTTGATGAAATAGATAATATTTATAAATAGGTAATGATAAATAACATTCAGGTCAGAGACGTGGCCCAGCAGTGTCTAAGAGATGAGGCTACGGCTATACTGGGTATTATTCCGCAATTAGATGAGGAATTTGACCGTGTCGTGGAGCTTTTGCTCCATTGTACGGGAAAGGTCATTGTCACAGGAGTGGGGAAGAGCGGTCATGTGGCAGCGAAGATAGCAGCTACGATGGCTTCTACGGGAACACCTGCTTTCTATCTCAATCCTCTGGACGCTTTTCATGGCGACTTGGGAATGATCAGTGCCAACGACATTGTCATCGCCTTGAGCAACAGCGGCCAGACGGATGAATTGCTGCGGATAGTGCCTTTCCTGAAAGAACATAATATTGTGCTCGTGGGAGTGTCGGGCAATTCAGACTCCTTATTGGCCCGCAACTGCAATCATCATATCCTCCTGCATGTGGAGCACGAAGCGTGCCCCCTGAATCTGGCGCCCACGAGTTCCACCACGGCTCAGTTGGCCCTGGGCGATGCCTTGGCTGTGGCACTCATGGAAGTGCGCGACTTCAAGGCACGGGATTTTGCTCAGTTCCACCCAGGTGGGTCGTTGGGACGGAGACTGCTCAGTGTGGCATGCGACGTGATGCGAACCGAAAACTTGCCTACACTGACGCCGGAGATGCGCCTGAGCGAAGCCGTTATACATGTCAGTAAAGGGAAAATGGGAATGGCCGTGGTCATGAAAGATGATATCGTCGTGGGAGTGATAACCGACGGCGATGTGCGCAGGGCTATGCAAACTCACCGCGAAGATTTCTTTGATGTGGTTGTGGAAGAGGTGATGACAAGTCACCCGAAATGCGTGGGACCCAATGAGAAATTGTCGCAAGTACAACGTATGCTCCAGGAATATAATATTCATGCAATGCCTGTCACGGATGCCGATTGTCATTTGCTCGGGGTGGTGGATTCTTTGAGTTGTATGTTATGAGAAGAGAAAGGGAGAAACTTGTGATGAGACGGTTTTCAGTAGTTCAGTTATTCTTGTTTTTTTCTGTTTTTTGTTATTCCGATGAAACCACTTCATCTATCGTGCCTTCCGACAGCGTCTTCAGAGAGACCATGGAAGAGCAACTGGGAATAACGTTCACGAATGACAACAGTGCGGTGTTGATACACACTGGTCGCGACAAGTTCAATGCCATGTTTGCGGCTATTCGGCAGGCCCGCCATTTTATACATCTTGAATATTTCAACTTCCGGAATGATTCCATTGGACTGGCCTTGTTTGAACTCTTAGGCCAGAAAGCACAGGAGGGGGTGGAAGTAAGGGCCATGTTCGACAGCTTCGGAAATAGCAGCAATGACAGCCCACTGATGAACAAACACCTGAAGGCCATTCGTGCCACAGGCGTTCAGGTGGCGGAATTTGACCCGATAAAGTTCCCATGGATAAACCACGCTTTCCATAGAGATCACCGCAAAATAGTGGTCATAGATGGTGCTGTGTGCTACACGGGAGGGATGAATGTGGCGGATTACTATATTCATGGCCGACCGGACTACGGCGAGTTTAGGGATATGCACATGGAACTCACCGGCAGTGTGGTGACGGACTATGAGCGTATTTTTGCGTATATGTGGTGGAAGCAAACGGGAGAAGTCCTGCTGAATGAGATCTATACTGCCTCAGACTCCAGTGGTCTACAGCTGGAGTCACCTGTGGCCGTAGATGCACCGAAGAAGATTGGCAAGAGCAGCGACTTCCTCTTGTTGCCCGATACCACTACTTCTGCTGGACACAAAACAATAGGTGTCGTGGACCGCAGACCTTATGCTGCTTCCAAAAACATGCGAAAGGCATACATTGCTGCTATCGATGCTGCACAGGAGAATATCAGGATTGTCAATCCTTATCCCACTAACGTGAAGAGTGTGCGCCGTGCGCTGCGCCGAGCGCTGGCACGAGGTGTTAAGGTGGAGATCATGGTTTCTGCCAAGAGTGATGTGCCCATAACCCCAGATATCGTTGCGCTGGAGATGAAGAAACTGGCAGACAGAGGGGCTGTGGTATATCTGAATCAGACGGGCTTCCACCACTCTAAAGTGATGATGGTGGATGGGCGGTTCTGCACAGTGGGAAGTACGAATCTTGATGCTCGTAGTTTCCTCTATGACTACGAGGTCAATAGTTTCATCCTGGATGTACCGACAACGAATGAACTCCAGCAGATATTTGATTTAGACTTGCAGAACTGCACTCTGTTCCGTCCCGAAGATTATCGTAAACTCTACAACTTTGGCCATCGTCTTACGGGACATTTCTTCTCTCTTTTCCGCGGATTCTTCTGATTGTATCCAGACAAAGAGAAACGTTTGTGATATACCCAAGTTATTCGGTCATGAGGCTGAATTGAACAATTCCTTTTGTTCTAGGTTCTTTTCATGTGATGACGGTATTTGTGCTTTGCTCACCGTTCACTCTCGCCTTAGTCCACTTTCACCATCGAGATAAATGGTACGCAATGCACTACAAACATACACCGTCTGGATATGAATCCTAATGAATAGGGATAAACGAATAGTGTAGAAACGGATGGTTACTTCATGTTCACTGCATCCAGTATGGCAGCCAGTTCCAACTGAGTGAATCGCTTTTGCAGGAGATCTCTGGCGTCCTCGTGAAAAGCTTCTGTCCAGTATTTGAAGTAGTGGCGTTGTACTTTCTTGGCTTTGTTGAAGATGAGGGAAGACTGCTTGTAGGCTGCAACAGCTTCCGGACGTCGGCCCAGCAACAGATGTGCATGTCCGAAGTTGATGTAATCCTCCCATGAAGGTTTCTTCGTATTCTCGATGACCTTATTATAATATTGTTCTGCTCGTTCGAATCGACCTTGGTGCAGGGAACACCAGCCAATCCCCCTGCGACATACACCCAGGTGTTTATCCATGAGTTCGAGTTGAAAGAAGCGCTGGAGAGCATCGTCCCACCGCTTCATCTCTATCAGACATCTTGCTATTTCCTCTATGAGGTCTGCGTCCTCCTGTTCAATTTCCTTCTCTTGCTGCAGCAAAAGGGGCAAGGCGCGGTCCCATTCTTTCAGTGCCTCGTAGCATCTGATGACATAGAGTCTTGTTTCGGAATCTTCCTCGATGAGCATACTCTGTTGGAAATCGCTGATTGCGTTGCGCCAGTGCTGTG
Organism: Bacteroidaceae bacterium; assembly: GCA_024697285.1. Lineage (GTDB taxonomy): Bacteria > Bacteroidota > Bacteroidia > Bacteroidales > Bacteroidaceae > Physcousia. Next base: position 4,426 of record JAILFY010000071.1, on the reverse strand, counting down.
CTTGCATGTAGGAACGACCCCGCAAGCGCAGGGCTTCTGCTGTGCTGTCCTGATGTTCCAAGAAATAGTTCAGTAGTTCTACGGGATGTTCTCCGTCGCCCATGAAAAGATAGGTCTCCACAGTTCTGCTGATGGACGTAAGTTCCTGGAAGTGTGGCTGAAAGGGCGGCAACAATGGGAGTAGGGTGGTGGAGTCGTTGCTTAACAGGTCATTGTATTCGTTCTTGCTTTTGGTGCTGTGGAAGAAACGATAGCAGCACTGGCAGAAGTTCGTGTAGGGGTTCAGCTTCATATCTGCAGAATCCATTTTGCCAAAACTCTCTGCCTCCTCTTCTTTCATATCCTGGAACTGGTCTTGCAGTTGGTCCTGCAGCTGATCGGTGATGCTTTTCTTGCCGTTGCTGTGCAGGAAAGACAACATGCAGAGATAGGAATAGCGGTCGCTGTCGCAGAAGCGATTCTGATTCATAATCATGAGCGTCAGCGCATCTGGTGCCCCTTCTGAGAGATTGATGCCATTCTTGATATCTGGTATGAGCGCGTTGAAGGGATAGAACCAGTGGGCGGGACGTTGGAAGAAGGTGAAATGCTTTAGATGTTTGTTGCTGCTGTAGTTGATATCCATGTTGTTTTGTCGCAGGATATCCATGACCCTTGCATAGTCAGCCATCTTATCGAGGAACTTGCCGTTCTGATTCATGTCGATATGCACGACCTCCATTCTGAAGCCCATCTTCTCCTCTTCCACTTTCCCGGTCTCTGGCTTGCTCTCTGCATCCTGTTCGGATGGTGTGATATCCACTGAATCGTTGCTGCCCAGGTGTGGCTGTTGCTGCTGAAAGAGATCTTTGACAACTTTCAGGATGTTGTCCATTCGCTGTCCTGCGTGAGGTGTCAGGGACTGACAGACGAAAGCATTCAGCAATTGCGAAAGTTCTGGCTGGATATACTGTGAACTCAGGAACCTGGAATAGCCGTCTTGGAGAGATGGGAAGAAAGGAAAGTAATGCTGATAGCGCTGATAGATGATGGTGAGAGCCGACGCCACACGGGCTCTCAGGTCGCTGGCATCGTTCTGCAGTTCGGAAGCTTCGTCTTTCTCCATCAGTTCGGCTTTGTTCATATCCTTGTCCGCTTCTGCTCCCAAGGTCAGCAGAAGTTGTATCTTCAGTGGCGAGAAACTATCCAGGACTCCCATCATCAGTCCTCCTACCAATGTTTTCCGGACGAAATAGTCGGTCCGGCAGATCTTAGGTATCTCTTCTTCCACGTTGTCCATGCCGAATGAGCATGTCCACGCAAGATCAAAAGCCGTGTCGAGTGCTTCATGATACGTGGTGTTGCCCAGTTTGCTGCGTCTCGTACGCTGTATCTGTTCCAGAAAATCTTTCCAACCCAGCTCGCATTGTTTCGATGCCACCTGACCATAGAATGTAGGTTGGTATACAGCGTGCCAGAAAGAACGGATGGTCTCGAGCAGTCGGATGAGATTATAATAACATTTCGAGATGGTTGTAGTGAGGGTTTCTGTGTCTCCTGTCTCTATGTAGTTCTCAATGAAAGCATTGTAGCTATTTTTAATACTGTCTAAGAGTTCGGAATCGTATGCTCCTTGAAGGTCTTTAGACAGGGCACGGGTAAGTTCGAGGGCGTCGTAGAAACGTTTTTCTGAGATAGCTTCTACGGCTTCGGAGTATAGTTTATTGAAGGCTTTCAAGTCCATTGAATACAGCTATAAGAGTGTCTGTCGAATAATCTTTCCGTGCTTTGCCGCGTGTGCTCAACCACCGAAGAGCGGCAGTGGCGTCTGCAGATGAGGGCGTTTGCAGGACGGGAAAAGCAGGAAGGCTTCGGGATATCGTATCTGTCATCGTATCTGGAATATGACAGAGTGTGCGCAGCAGATTGGGGATGCTGTCGCGAAGATTCTGTTTATCTCTGCAGAGGCTGACGGCTTCGTTGTAGCCCTGAAAGAGCAGCCGTAGTTGGGCAGTGCGAGTGCTGTCGCGCAGTACCCAAGTTGGTGTCAGCAAGGCTCCCAACTGTGGATGGAGCCCCTCGGTGGAGAAATTCTTGTTATTGCCACGAAGGAGTGCTTCCGTGGCATAAGGTTCTGGAAGGAAGACGGCGTCCATGGTGCCGTTGCAGAGCATGTCCGTACGAATACGTACATCGTTGATCTGTGGACGGAAGATATCCGTTTGCGCCATTCGGGAAGAATCCATGACGCGGTCGCTCCAGTAGTCGGTGATGCTGTGGCGGGCCACAGCAACCATACGTTCTTTTAATTGGTTGATGTTGCGAACACGGCCGCGTTGGGTCGTGATGAGTTGCAGAACAGCTGGTACAGCAGCAATGGCTCGCAGGTCGAAAGTATCTGCCTGCTGAATCATTATGGCTCTTGCCAAGTCGCTGTATGACAGGTGTACACGATTGTGCACCAGTGCCGTGTCGGTGTCAATCTGAGCTTGCAGGGTGTGAATACGAACGTCTAAGCCAAGGCGCTCGTAGATACCCGCTTGCTCAGCGAGATAGAAGGGGAAACAATCCTGTACGGGCATCAGCGCTATGTGCAAGGCGGCCGAGTCCCGGCGCATCTCTTCCTCCAGGTTGGTTTCGGGCGCCGTATCGCAACTCAAGGGGAACCACGTAATAATAAGGAGGAGGAGAGGTATGAAATAATAGACCCTTCTCACGCCCTCCCTGCAAAGGAGAGAGTGGTCACTTTTGTGATCTGAATACATTTCCATATATGGTAGATGGTTGTGATTCTTTAAAGATGACCACCCCCTCCTCACGAGGGTGGGGCGGGGGAGGGTCTTTTGTTGTAATGTCCGGCTCTCATCCTCACAAGGGAGGACGTGAGAGTGCCTTAGGATATAGGGTCCGTTCTTCCTCCTCATGAGGGAGGATGGGGGAGGGACTTTGGATGTGAAGTAAAGGCCCTCCTCACGAGGGAGGAGGGAATACTCTTCTTATCCCTGGATAGCAGCTACGCCAGGAAGCACCTTGCCTTCGATGGCCTCGAGCAGAGCGCCACCACCTGTGCTGATGTAGCTGACCTTGTCTTCGAGGCCGAACTTGTGGACGCAAGCCACGCTGTCGCCACCACCGATGAGGGAGAATGCACCTTCAGCTGTTGCCTTAGCCACAGCCTCGCCTACGGCACGGCTGCCAGCGGTGAATTCGTCGCACTCGAAGCAACCGGCAGGACCGTTCCAGAGGATGGTCTTGGCGCCTTCGATAGCCTTGGCAAACTTGGCCTGACTCTTGGGACCCACGTCGAGGCCATCCCATCCCTCTTCAATAGCGTTGGAGGGGAAGGTTTTCACTTCTGCACCGGGCTTCACGGAGAAAGTGCCGAAATCATAACCTGTGCAGCATATGCTGTCCTCGGCCAGCACGAGTTCCACACCGTTCTTCTTGGCCATCTCTTCTACTCCGAGAGCCACGTCGAGCTTGTCGAGTTCCACGATACTGCTACCGATTTCGCCGCCATGAGCCTTCATGAAAGTGTAGGTCATACCGCCGCAGAGGATGAGCTTGTCCACTTTGCCCAGCAGGTTCTCGATGATACCAATCTTGGTGCTCACCTTGGAACCGCCCATGATGGCCACGAAGGGACGCTTGATGTTGTTGAGGACGTTGTCCACAGCGTTAACTTCTTTCTCCATCAGAAGACCGAGCATCTTGTTGTCAGCATCGAAGTAGTCGGCGATGACAGCGGTGCTGGCGTGACGACGGTGAGCCGTACCGAAAGCGTCCATAACATAGCAGTCGGCGTAGGAAGCAAGGGTCTTGGCGAACTCCTTCTGGCTTTCTTTCATGGCCTTCTTGGCTGCGTCGTAAGCGGGATCTTCTTTGTCGATGCCTACGGGCTTGCCTTCCTCTTCGGGATAATAACGAAGGTTCTCCAGGAGAAGCACCTCACCAGCCTTCAGAGCAGCAGCCTGAGCAGCGGCCTTGGCGCAGTCGGGAGCGAACTGAACGTCTACACCGAGAGCCTTGCTCACGGCGGGAACAATCTGCTGGAGGCTGAGCTTGGGGTTTACCTTGCCTTTGGGCTTGCCCATGTGGGACATGATGATGAGGGCACCACCGTCGGCCAGAATCTTCTTCAGAGTGGGCAGGGCACCGCGGATGCGGGTGTCGTCGGTGATATTGCCGTTGCCGTCGAGGGGTACATTGAAGTCAACACGTACGATGGCTTTCTTGCCAGCGAATTTGTAATCGTGAATGGTCATTTGTTTTTTGTTTTTTTTAAAAGGTGAATAGTATAAATGAGTTGTTATATCAGCTATCGGCAGAATGACTGCTTAAAAGTCGGTGCAAAAGTACTTCTTTCTTGTGAGGTATGCAAAGAAATTAAGACTTTTTATTAAAGTACACGCATGTGCGTTGCAATCCACATTCCAGACAGTGGGGC
>JAILFY010000028.1 GCA_024697285.1 Bacteroidaceae bacterium | reverse complement strand
TATGAGTGTCGACACTTGGACTCGAACCAAGGACCCCCACCATGTCAAGGTGATACTCTAACCAGCTGAGCTATGCCGACAATAAGACTGCCAAAAAGGATGTCTGCAATCAGTATGGTACGCCTGATAAGACTCGAACTTACACGCCTCGCGGCACCAGATCCTAAGTCTGGCGTGTCTACCAATTCCACCACAAGCGCAGCAGTGCAGACGCTACGAATAAGTCTTTTGGCTTTTTGACGGCGCAAAGATAGTGCTTTTATTTTATCCGGCCAAATTATTTATGTAAAAAGTTTGACGGAATGGTAAAAAGCGTTTGCTTTTATTCGTATTGTCCTTTGGCAGGATGTTTTAACGATGAACAAGAGTTCCTATGGGTTCTCCGTCGATGACTTTGCGGAGATTGCCGAGTACGTCCATATTAAAGACATAGATGGGCAGGTTGTTCTCCTTGCACATGGTGGTGGCAGTGAGGTCCATGACCTTGAGTCCGCGGTTGTAGATCTCGTCAAACGTGATTTCGCTGAACTTGGTGGCTGAGGGGTCTTTCTCGGGGTCGGCAGTGTAGACACCATCCACGCGCGTACCTTTTAACATAACGTCGGCTTCAATCTCTATACCACGCAGGGAAGAACCCGTGTCTGTGGTGAAATAGGGATTCCCAGTGCCTCCGCTCATGATGACGACTTCTCCCTTTTCCAGTGCCTCTATCGCTTTCCATTTCGAGTAGAATTCTCCTATGGGTTCCATCCGGATGGCAGTGAGCACGCGACTGCGGACGCCTACTGCACCGAGGGCGGAGCTGAGAGCCAGGGAGTTGATGACTGTGGCGCACATGCCCATCTGGTCGCCCTTCACGCGGTCGAAACCTTTGCCGGCTCCGGTTAGTCCGCGGAAGATGTTTCCGCCACCAATGACGATGCCTATCTGGACACCCAGGTCGTGGATCTCTTTGATTTGATCTGCATATTCGGCCAGACGATGTTCATCGATGCCGTAGCGTTGCGTGCCCATTAGGCTTTCGCCAGAGAGCTTGAGAAGAATACGATGGAATTGCATGAGAAAGATGTATAAAATATTAGTGATAGCGGATGATTATTCCCACCTTAGTTTCCAAACGAGAATAGAAAGGAGGATGTACCATAGAATGATGGCCGTAATGGCTGTGACACCCAATGGCAACAGCGCGAGGCACCCTATGAGGAATATGTATTTGATGCGGTTGTCCTCCCATGTGAAGTTTTTGAACTTCAAGGCAAATAGTGGAATCTCTGCTATAAGGAAGAAGCAGAAAGCCAACAAGAACAGGAAGAGGAACAGTGCAGAGAAACGTGGGGAGCTGAGAAATGACAACTGTCCAACGATGAGCGATGCCCAAAAGAGGGCATTGGCGGGCGTGGGCAGGCCAATAAAACTGGAGGTCTGACGGGTGTCGAGGTTGAATTTTGCCAACCGGAGTGCAGAGAAGGCTGCCAGAAGAAATGCCGTGTAGGGCAGGTAAGGAGCTGCCGAAGCCAACCATGCAGGATAATGAACGAGACCGAAGAGCTGGAAGATCATAGCGGAAGGGGCCACTCCGAAGGTCACCACGTCTGCCAGTGAGTCCAGTTCCTTGCCGATAGGGGAGGAAATACCCATGGCACGCGCTACCATACCATCGAAAAAGTCGAATACGGCGCCGGCTATAATCATCACCAAAGCCCACTCGAAATGGGCGTGGAATGCAGCACCTGTGGCCATACATCCACAGATGAGGTTGCAGCAAGTAAGGGCATTGGGTAGGTTCAGGAGCATAATAGTTGAGATATTATAGGGAGTAAATAATGTTTCTTGGAGCACCGAGCAACCCCCTCGCCAGTCATTCCGCTATTTTAGTCTGGCAATGATGGTCTGGTTGCCTGTGGCTCTCTGCCCTACTTCCACCAGAGGTTTGGCACTCAGAGGCAAGTACACGTCCACCCGCGAACCGAACTTGATGAATCCCAGATGTTCGTCCACGAAACATTCTTCGCCCACGGTAGGGTAGGTGACTACTCGTCGGGCCACTGCTCCTGCTATCTGGCGAGCCATGATTTGTGTGCCTTCTGGAGTCTCTATGACAATGGTGGAACGTTCGTTGTCCGTGCTGGCTTTGGGAAGCCAGGCTGCCATGTATCGCCCGTTCTGATGTTCCACCAGCTTGATGGTCCCGTCTACGGGCACCCAGTTGGCGTGGACATTGAATAGACTCATGAAGATGCTGATCATCAGTCGCCGTTCGTGGAAGTACTCATTCTCCTCCACCTCTTCCACGACTACGACTTTGCCATCACACGGCGAAACGACCACACCGTCGGTGTCGCCCTCGTAGATACGGATGGGACAACGGAAGAAGTTGACGACGACGAGGTAAACAGAAACAGATAATGCCAGAATGAGATAGAAGGGCAGGCTGTTGAACCCAAATGCAAGACCGAAAAGAATACACAGAACCGCCAAGGCGACACCTCCCCAAATCAGGGTGTGAGTTCCTTCGCTGTGCATCCGGATATTTTTCTTCAGTTTCTGCAGTCTTTTGACCATAATTATTGTCGAAATATGTACTTCGACGCTCATTTTACAGGACAAAAGTAGTTAAAAACTTTCAAGGAACAAAAAAAATCCATTCTTTTTTGGTAGTTTGAATGGAGAATAGTACTTTTATCCCCGTTTTCGGGCTTCACCTATAAAAATATCTTATGCAAGACTTTGTTCATCTACATGTTCACACCCAATATTCCCTACTTGACGGACAAGCAAGTATATCCAAGCTTGTAGACAAGGCTGTGGCCGATGGTATGCGCGGCATGGCAGTCACCGATCATGGCAACATGATGGGTATAAAAGAATTCTTCAATTATGTGAACAAGAAGAATGGCAAACTGAAGGAGGCGGGAAAAGAACCTTTCAAACCTATCTTCGGTTGCGAGATGTATGTGGCAGAGCGCACGCTCTATGACCGCGACAAAGTTCTCGACAGAGCTCGCTATCACCTTATTGTATTAGCAAAGAACGAAGTCGGCTATCATAATCTGATTAAATTGGTCTCCAAGTCCTGGGTGGATGGCTTCTACAACCGGCCCCGTACGGATCATGATGAGTTGCGAAAGCATGCAGAGGGCCTGATTGTCTGTTCTGCCTGTCTGGCCGGAGAGGTGCCTCGTTTGATTCTCAATGGCAATCTCGAAGAAGCAGAGAAACGTATCCTCTGGTACAAGGAGGTCTTTGGCGATGACTATTATCTCGAATTACAGCGCCATGAGGTCACGGACCCCAACCAACGGGCCAACAGGGAGACCTTCGTCTTGCAGCAGCAAGTGAATGAAGTCCTTATCCCCATGGCCCATCGTCTGGGGGTGAAACTCATCTGTTCCAACGATGTACATTTCGTGGATGAGGAAAACGCCGAAGCCCACGACCGATTGATATGTCTGGGCACATCGCGTGATTTGGATGACCCCAAACGCATGCTTTATTCTAAGCAAGAGTGGTTCAAGACGAAGGCTGAGATGAATGCCATATTCTCCGATGTGCCCGAGGCGCTGGCCAATACGTGCGAGGTGCTGGACAAGGTGGTGCCCTATAATATTGACCATGCTCCTATCATGCCGAACTTCGCTATTCCCGTCAATTTTGCCACGGAGGAGCTGTATCGCCAGAAGTTCACAGAGGAGCAACTCTTTGAGGAATTCACTCGCGACCACGATGGCAACGTCGTTTGCGAACGGGAGGAAGCGGAACAGAAAATAAGCCGTCTGGGTGGAGTGGACAAACTCTATCGCCTGAAACTCGAAGCCGACTACCTGGGAAAACTTGCCTATGATGGTGCGCGAAAGCTCTATGGCGAACCTTTGCCAAAAGAAGTTGACGACAGCCTGCGTTTTGAACTTCATGTGATGAAGACCATGGGTTTCCCAGGTTACTTCCTCATCGTTCAGGACTACATCAATGCCGCTCGCTATGAGTTGGGCGTCAGCGTGGGACCCGGACGTGGTTCTGCTGCTGGCAGTGTCGTTGCCTACAGCCTGGGCATCACGAAAGTGGATCCTATTAAGTACGATCTGCTGTTCGAGCGTTTCCTGAACCCCGATCGCATCTCTCTCCCTGATATTGACGTGGATTTCGACGACGATGGACGTGGCAAGGTCCTCTCTTGGGTGACACAGAAATATGGTGAGAACAATGTAGCTCACATCATCACCTATGGTACTATGGCCACCAAACTTGCTATCAAGGATGTGGCCCGAGTGCAGAAACTCCCTTTGGATGTCACCAATGCACTTTGCAAGTCCATACCCGACAGGTTGCCCGATGCGCCCGATGGCACTCCGCGCAAGATGAACCTCTCCAATGTGCTGGCTTGCGTACCAGAAGTACAGCAGGCCGCTGCCTCCGCAAATACAGTGATGCGCGACACCATCCGCTACGCCCAGATGCTCGAAGGCAATGTCCGCAACACGGGTGTACATGCCTGTGGTGTCATCATCTGCCGCGATGATGTCAGTGACTGGGTGCCCGTCAGCACGGCCGAAGACAAGGAGACGGGCGAACGCATCCGGTGCACCCAGTACGAGGGTTCTGTAATCGAAGACACTGGACTGATCAAGATGGACTTCCTGGGGTTGAAGACCCTGAGCATCCTCAATGAGGCTGTGAAAAACATCGAGGACAGTTTGGGCATACATGTCGACTTGGACAATATAGACATTGATGACCCTGCCACCTATCAACTCTATTGCGATGGACTTACGGTAGGCACCTTCCAGTTTGAGTCTGCTGGCATGCAGAAATATCTTCGGGAACTGCAACCTTCGACTTTCGAGGACCTCATAGCTATGAACGCCCTCTATCGGCCAGGGCCTATGGACTATATCCCAGACTTCATCGACCGTAAGCTTGGCCGTAAGCCTGTGGTGTATGACCTGCCATGCATGGAGAAATATCTTAAAGACACCTATGGCATCACTGTCTATCAGGAGCAAGTCATGCTTCTCTCTCGCCTCCTGGCCAACTTCACCCGTGGCGAGAGTGATAACTTGCGTAAGGCTATGGGTAAGAAGTTGCGCGACAAACTGGATAAGATGAAACCTAAGTTCATCAAGCAAGGCGAGGCCAATGGCCATGATCCAGGTATCCTCGAGAAGATATGGACGGACTGGGAGAAGTTCGCTTCTTATGCTTTCAACAAGAGCCATGCCACCTGCTATTCGTGGGTAGCCTTCCAGACGGCGTACCTCAAGGCTAACTTCCCTGCCGAATACATGGCTGCCGACATGAGTCGGAATATCGATGACATCACGGAAATCACCAAACTGATGAACGAATGTAAGCGGTTGGGGATAAGCACACTGGGCCCGGATGTCAACAAGAGTCGTCATAAGTTCAGCGTAGATGTAGACGGAAATATCCGTTTCGGATTGGGAGCCATCAAGGGTTTGGGCGAGTCCGCAGCTGCCAGCATCCTCAGTGAACGAGCAACCGGTGGGCCTTTCAAGAATGTCTTCGACTTCGTGCAACGTGTCAACCTCCAGTCTGTGAAGCGAAGTGGGTTGGAATGTCTGGTGCTCAGTGGGGCCATGGACAGCCTGGAACCAGATGTCTGCCGGGAGCAATACTTCGTCCCCACCTCCGTGCGGGGGGATATCTTTTTGGATGTCCTCCTCCGTTACGGTACCTTATACCAAGAGGGGAAGAACTCTGCTGAGGCCTCCCTGTTTGGCGGTTTCGATGAGGTGGAGGTCGCAACGCCTCCTTTCCCCACTAACTTCGAGGAATGGAGCCTGCTGGAACGTCTCGACAAAGAACGTAGCCTCGTGGGCATCTACCTCTCTGCTCATCCGCTGGACAACTACTCTGTAATCATTAATGATGTCTGTACATCCAACGCCACTCAGCTGAAGGAACTGGAATCCCTGGTCAATCAAGAAATTACATTTGGCGGTATCGTGACGTCGGTGCAGCGAGGCGTTTCCAAGAGTGGCAAAGCGTTTGGCCGCGTCACCATCGAAGACTACACCGGCACCTTTGAGATGCCGCTTTGGGGTCAGGACTGGACCAAATGGGGCTTGTATATGACTGAGGGTGCTGCCATCTTCATCCGGGCCCGCGTTCAGCAACACCCTTATATCGCCGATCGCATAGAACTGTCTATCGGAAGCGTACAGTTCCTCAATGATGTCAAGGACGAGCTTATCGAACGCATCACTATTCAACTGCCACTGGAGGAACTGACAACAGACACCGTGCTGGCTCTGGACGAACTGGCGACACAGAACCCCGGGAACGCACAGTTGTACTTCCACGTGCTGGACCCAGAGGGCAAGATGAGCATGACGTTCAGAAGCCGAAACAAACAGGTGGAGGTCAACAGCGAGTTGCTGCAATTCATAGAGTCCCACCCTTCTTATTCCTATCGTATTAATGAATAATCAGCATTAGATTAGATATTTACAAACAAACTTAAAATTATTAATTTCAATGGCATTACAAATTACAGATTCCAATTTCGACGAGTTGCTTGCCCAGGGCAAGCCCATGGTCGTAGATTTCTGGGCCACCTGGTGCGGCCCTTGCAAAAAGATCGGTCCCTATATCCAAGAGCTCTCAGAGCAGTATGCCGACAGTGTCATTATTGGCAAGGTCGACGTCGACGAGAATGATGCGCTGGCTATCCGTTATGGCATTCGCAATATTCCCACGGTGCTCTTCTTCCGCAATGGCGAGGTGGTGGACAAGCAGATAGGTGCTGCTCCCAAGGCCGCTTTCGAGGCCAAAATCCAGAGCCTGCTTAAGTAGACCACCTTATTATTATAAGGGATTTACAAGAGAAAGATCCGTTTGGTATAGAAACTTAAGTCCTTCAGAACTTGAGTGTATGAACCCAGTTCGGCCTAATGACCGATAGGGGATTATTATGCTATCTGCATACGCACCTCCGAAAGGTGGTGCGTATGCAGCCACTAAGATAATCGACTCGCGATGGTTGCAGCACTACGCTCTCGTCGTGTGAGCGATATGGGACCTGCAATTCACTTCTTAACTTCAAACATTAATTCATAATGGAAGACGATTTCTTGGCTATGGCCGAAGATGATCTCCGTACGGTGGAGTTCATCCGGGCTTATCTCCCTCAGGACGTGAAGGACCGCTTCACCGATGATGACCTCTTTTATTTCGTCGATTTGTTGGCAGACTATTATGTAGAAAGTGGTTTGCTGGATGCTGATCCCGACGAAGAAGGGTTCGTGGAAATAGATACAGAAGCAGTGGCGCAGGCCATTGCTGAGCGTGCCCGCAAAGAGAAGTATGGACAGTTCTCGCCCGAAGACCTGTTATGGGTGGTGCAGGGGGAACTGGAGTTTGGAGAGCAATAACTATCCGCATCCGCTGTGGGCTTCTCCAACCTACAGTTTCCAGTGCAGTCTCACGCCAATCTCTGCAGGCCGGGTGTACTGTGCGAATCCTCGTTGCATCGTCTCGAAATAGAACGTCTGGTATCGGGTCGAGAGTAAGTTACGGACATAGAGCGTGAGCTCTGTGTCTTTTTTGTGCAGTCCTATTCCCACATTCAGTCTTCCCGCAAAATTCTGCCATGCATCATTGGCTTCTGTCCAGTAGATTCGCCCTGCTCCACAGTAGTCGAGGTGCAGGCTCAGGGCGTCGGCCCAGCTCACCTGCAAGGGCCATCGCTGGGTGATACCTGCCGCCATGGTGTGGCGTGGCACAAACGGCACGAAAGTCTTTCCTGCATCGCCGCCTTCGGTGAACTTGGAGTGTGAGAAGCCATAGGAGAGGTATGTGGATAGTTGGTCCGTCCATTGTGTGCGCATACTCAGTTCTGCTCCCAGACTGCGGCTTTTTCCGCTGTTCACGGTGATTCGTCCCAGCCCTCCTTCCGTCATCTTGGAAACCTGCTGGTTGCGAGTGAGCATGCAGAACAAAGCCCCATCCAGTTGCATGCGTCCGTCCCATAATGTCAGATGGGTGCCCAACTCGTAGTTCCAGGCCGTTTCTGGCTTGTACCACGTCTCTGCCTGTACGTCGATTTCTTTCTGCGTGCCCATGTTTATCAGCATGTTCCTTACAGTCTGTTTCACATCGGCAGGTATCATCGGAACTGCATCTACCACCGGCACTGTGGCGTTGGCGACATTGCGCATGATAGCAGTCTGCATCCTCGATTGCAGGATGTCGCTGAACAACTGGATGTTATACCCTCCAGCACGACATCCTCGAGCGACATTCCCATAGATGTTTGCCGTGCGGCTGGTATTCAGGGCATACAGCAAGGTCACCTTAGGCAACAATTGCAGGTATCCTTTAGAGAGGTGGCCTTCGAAGTTGTCGACGACGTTGTAGTTATCCGTGGGCACCAGCGACATCCCCTCGCGGACGTGGCCGTCGGGGTAGGTGAGTTTGCCGCCAAGTCCATAGCGCTGCACAAAGGTGTAGTGTGTCTTGTAGTCCAGTCGGAAATGGTCGTAGTCCGCCCTCAGTCCGGCTGTTAGTGTCAGTCTCTCCACACCCAGCACGTTCTTCAGTGTGCTCTGGTGGTACAGGGCGGCATTGGTCGATGGTGTCTTGTAGGTACCTGGGAACCCAAGTTCTGTTCCGTCGATGAGATTGTCGAAGACGAAGTTCATCTTATATTCCTCTGCTCCCGTGTCGTCTCGGCTTACGACGGTGGGCAGGTGTGCGTTGCCCTGTCTGTTGACGAGGTTGTTCAGCCACTCCAGTCCGTCGTCGTGGAAGGTCACTGGTCCGTCCGTCTGGGCCCAACTTTGGAACACGCTGGCTCCGAAGAGGTAGTCGTACGTATCGGAGGGTAGCCTGCGCTTTATCACCACTTCCTCGGACAAGGTGTTGATGTTTTGGCGCTGCATCAGCGTATATAGGTTCGTCGTCGTGAAATCCTGGTCCAGGTTCATCCGGTCGTGTAAGTGCTGGAACCCTGTGACACTTGTGATGTCTATCTTCCCCCATCGTTTGTCCACCGTAAACCCGATGTTCGAGAGGTTCCTGCGATATCCGCTGCGGTTGTCATAGGCGATATGCCCCACCTGGGTTGTGGGCTCCGGAGTGCTTGGAGTACCTCTCACGCCCTGATATTCATAGGGGTAACCTCCCTGTTGCAACCATTCGTGGCTGGCCGTGATGCTCAGGTCCAAGGTCGGCTGAGGTTTCAGCACAAACCGCATGCGCAATCCGGCATCTTTCTCGCTGTCGATGAGCTCATTGTTCCGGCCCTCGTTGTGGAAGTATCCGCCGTCTATATCTCCGAAGACGTGGGCGGTGAAGGCCAGCTTCTCCGAGATGCGATGGTAGTGCGTCAGCGTCAGTCGCCCTCTGCCTTTTCCGCCCTTGTCGGCGGATAGGCTCTTTGCTGCGTGGCTGGCGTCGAAGTCAATCTCTGTTCCTTGGTACTGGAAAGGATTCTTCGTGAACACCCTGATGACGCCACCCATGGAACCACGACCATAGAGTGTATTCTGCGGACCTCGCAGGACATCGATGCGATCGATGCCTGCCATGTTCAGGTCATAACCAGCGGGTGACACCTGTGGCACACCATCCACATACAGGGCAATAGCAGGCGTCCCTATTCTGGAGCCTATACCTCTTATATATACCCCCGTCGTCAGTCGTGACCCGTATTCTGGGATAAACAAATTAGGGACCTGTGCAGAGAGTCCTTTGATACCCTTGATGCCTCGTTTCTGCATCTCACGTTGGTCCAGCGCCGTGGAGGACAGAGGTTGCTGTCTCAGCCGCAACTGTTCCTTGGGAGTAGCAGCCACCACTATCTCTTCGATGTCAGTGGTGCGCAGCGAGTCCTGTAGTTCGTTTTTGTTGCCGGTCGTCACATTCTCTGTGCTCGTGTCCGCCAATGTCGACGCGTTGGATGACAGAGGCATACCAACGACTAGCAGGAGTATAATAAATATAAGATTCATCGTTCTAATCATTTTCGCGGCAAAAATACGCCTTTTCTTCTGAAAATCCACATAATTAGACAAGTTTTTGGCCTATGGTAGCCTAAAATAATCACTAATGAGTATATCCGAACTCAATCCGCTGTTGATTAAATCCTATTTGGTCGTCGGGATTCATTGCAGGATGGTATATTATTTTGTAGGGCTTTGACAGCTACGAACAGGCAGAGCACTCCCGCGAAAAATGTTGTTCAAAATAAACTACATACTACATGAAATTTTATTGAAAAGCCCATTTTCCTCCATTTTCATGTAGTATGTAGTTTATTTTGAATAACATTTTGCGCGGACACGTACTTCTGCCACTTGTGATGGCAGCAGGCTGGATGAGAAAAAGTGGAGCTAAACAGGGGCATAATGGAGACACGGGGAATAATCGAATTGGGTAGAATCTTATACGAATTAGATATATATCTTATGGACAGAAGATTTATATCTTATGAGCTGAAGATATATATCTTATGGACAGAAGATTTACATCTTACGAGCTGAAGATATAAACATCTTTTCATCTACATCTACATGCGTTTATCAACATGAAGCTTCGTATTCGCCAACACGTATATACATCTTCGTCAACACGTATATACATCTTTGCCAACACGTATATACATCTTCGTCAACACGTATATACATCTTTGACAACACGCATATTCGTATATACGTGTTGATAAACATGTTGTTGTTGATGACAGGATAATTAAAAGGGCTGATACTTCATGTAAGTAACAGCCCTAAATAATTATCAAAAAAAGTTTTACCGGACAGCAATGAGATGTAGCAAGTAATGTTAAACTTACCGGAGGCCCGCGGCTTTGCCGCTTCCCCCTCGCCCACGGGAGAGGGGGGTAGGGGGTGAGGCCCCCTACAGTGAGCTTTGCCAACACATACGCTTGTCTTTTTCATCACCACGGGTCGCTGTGACTC
>JAILFY010000021.1 GCA_024697285.1 Bacteroidaceae bacterium | reverse complement strand
TGCCACAACGGGGTTGCCAGCAGGCATTTACATTGTTGACGGGAAGAAGGTTGTAGTCCGATAAAATGCAATTCCACAGGCTTGACCGGAAGAAGGTTGTAGTCCGATAAACTGCAATTCCACAGGCTTATATGCAGCCCCACTACCCTGTCTGTTCAATAATCCAAAATCGGATTCTGATAAGGACCAGCATCTTTCATGGTGCTGGTCCTCTTCTTTTCTCCCTTCAGGATTCTCATTAAACCAAATCATTGTCATTAGCCAAAGAAATATATCTTATCGGCAGAAGAAATATATCTTCAACCTACACTCCATTATCTACACATATATACATATTTGTCAACACGTATAGACTCTTTCCTCTCCATGCATTTTCTGCAAGACCACGTCCCCAAATTATGATGCTCTAAACCTATTACTAGATACTTATAGATCCTATCTTAAAATCACTCGGTGATTTATAGAAATCACTCGGTGATTTTAAGAATACACTTAGATGTCTGAATTTATATAATAAGGTGTTGGGATTAATACAAAGGGAGGTGGACGAAAATACGTAGGGACTTGCAGGGCAAGACGAAGTAACGTGCAGGGCAAGACGAAGTAACGTGCAGGACAAGACGAAGTAAGATGTTGTCCCATACGTATATACATCTTTCTCCATACGTATATACATCTTTCTCCATACGTATATACGTGTTGGTGAATACGTATATCCATCTTTCTCGATACGTCCTTTCGTCCGTCCCCCCTCGTCCCTCTCATAAGATAAATACCCTTTCTCAACTTTCGTAAGCTCAGTTTCGTCAGTTTATGGTGCGAGCGGGAGCTCGCGGTTTAAGGTGCAGCCTTTGGCTGCGGTTTAAGGGCTTAAAACGAATCTGAAGCATCTGACCTTGGCCACCAGACAACTAAAGGGCCAATAATCGGACATGATGCAAATGCGTAACTTCAGTACATATTTGCCAATACGTGTATACGTACGCGACAACATGTATATACGTGTGTCAATGGGGCGTAATGGCTGTAATCATCGTAGATTGGCTGAGGTTTCGCAGGTGGCAATTGCATCCCGGTCTGTGTTCATTGCATATAAGAGAACCCCAATGGGTTGACAGATCATTGTTTTCATTCTCTGTCTCCCCCTTGGGGTTCTTCTACAGGGTCTTGTTATAACAGGGGGTTACCTCCCTGCCAGTGGTCTGCTGCTCCTCCGGGGCTTTCACGGCGGCAGTACTTAATTATGCGAAACTTCTAATACCTATCAGCAGGGGGTGAATTGGAAGGACCTCCTCCCCCACCCTTGTCAGGGTTCCAGCATTCTTATCAGCGCATTCCAGAGCTTTTCCAGTCCCACTCGGAACGAGTCCACCTTTGTGGCCACATAAGAATTATCCGTATCAGAATGGCTGTCTTCGGAATCTGTGCTCGCGTCCGGCTTTTCTTCGTTGACGTCCTCCGTCGAGCTGGAACCATCCACCGCAGTTTCGTTGACCTCCTCCGTGCTGGAATCGTCCACCACACATTCATTGGTGGACTCCGCCGAGGTGGAACTGTCTGCCGCAGATTCATTGGTGGACTCTACCTTGCTGGACCTGTCTGCCGCAGATTCATTGGTGGACTCCACCGTGCTGGAACTGCCCGCCGGTTTCCCAGCCTCGCCCTTGGCGGAGTCGGCAGCGTTCTCCCCTACTCCATTTTTTATTATCTGGCGTGGTGTGTAGAGCCTGGCCATCAGTTCCAAATAGTAGTCGTTATCCTTTTCTCTGTCAGAAACACCATTCTGCTTCCCATGGAGTTCGTCTTCGATACCCGTGGCAAGGATGATGACTTTCACCTCTTCAGCCAGCGTGGAGTCTGTGGAGGTTCCCCAGATGAGCTCAATGTCAATGTCCAGCTTATCCATGAAATCCTTCACTTCCGTCATCTCGTAGTTGTAGAGAGGCGCTTCGTCACTGGCATAGATAGCAAAGAGAATGCGTTTGGCACGATCGATATCGTTGCCATAGAGCAAGGGGGAATCCAGAGCGTTCATGATGGCATGTTCCACTCGGTGTTCACCGCTGGCCATTCCCATGGCCATGATAGCACCGCCCCCATTGCGCATAGTAGTGTCCACATCACAGAAGTCAAGATTGATATCACCGTCCGAATGAATGGTGATAAGTTCCGAGATGCTTTTTGCAGCATCCTTCAAGATATTGTCGGCACGCTTGTACTCGTCCTTCATCGGCACACGTTCGTCGGGATTATCACCTCGACTCAGACTTTCGTTGTTGATGATAAGCAGTGCATCCACATTATTCCTCATCTGTTCCACTCCCCTCAACGCCTGAATGATTTTCCGCCGGCCCTCGAAGGAAAATGGAATAGTGACAATGCCAATAGTCAGGAGTCCCATCTCCTTGGCAATCTTTGCCACGAAGGGCGCGGCACCCGTGCCGGTTCCACCTCCCATGCTGGCAGTGACAAAGACCATCTTCGTGCCATCGCTGAGCAAACTACGGATCTGTTCGGCGGTATTCTGGGCTTCCAGCAACCCACGTTCGGGGCGTCCGCCTGCCCCAAGGCCGTCGGTGCCCAACTGCAGCTTCACTGGTACGGGGCTCTTGGACAACTGCTGGCTATCGGTATTCATCACGGCAAAAGTCACGTTCTTGATACCCTCGAGATACATGTTACGAACGGCATTACAACCACCACCTCCAACTCCGATGACCTTGATAATGTCAACGGAAGTGTCTACAGGGACATCGAGAAAACGAATCCCGGTGTCCAAAAAATCATGCTTTTTTTCCATAAATACTACTCCTTGTGTGTGTAAAAACGATAAGATTGTTAGTAAGAAATATACCCATCCGAACAGGCTACAAAGATACAGAATCCATCTGAATCCACCAACAATCTGAAGCACAATTTAACGAAATCATATTCTAAAGCATAAAACCTTCTTCGTTCATGATGACTTATGTATCTATCAATCGAAAAAAAGGACCAGCATAAATGAATATGCTGATCCTTATAGTATTTTATTTAGGATTACCTCGTTACTATCAGATAATCAGTTCATTAGAACTTAAATCCAAGGGTGAAGGTGATAGCGTGGCGGTCCAGACTCACGTGCTCGGGCTCCAGACTCTGACTGGCATTAGCTGCGAACTGCTGGTAGCTGGGATCACCGCTCTGCTGGAAGCTGTCGTCGAAAGCGTAGAAGTCACCACTCTGCGCACGATACTTATAGGCGAAGTCGGCGTAGAAATTGCCTGAACGATAGCCTACTCCGAAGGAGAACATATTCGTGGCACCGAGATTCATGTAGTCTGTGCCCAGGAGGAAGTCAACGGCCTTGCTGTCCACCGTCTGGTCAAAACGTGCATTATCCTTCATGGGCTTGCTCCAGAAGTTATATCCGAAGCGTACTGCAAACTCAGGAATAGGTTTGAATTCCACGCCGGCACGCAGGTTGTGCACACCATTGATGCAACGTTCCGTGAGAGTCTCCATCCCTGGGTCCTTGGTCATACTCAGGCTCGAACCGTCGTAGTCATCAGCGCGGGAGTAGCCCATTGTGGCCTTGTTGTAGAGTGCATACTCGTACTCCACATCCCATGCGAGATAGGTGTCAACAGTGGATGCCACGCTCAGACGGAACTTCCAGGGAGAATGCAGTTTGAACTCGAGGTAGTTGTCGTCGGGGCTGTCGTAGATGGCATAGTCTCCGGCGTTGTCCTTATAGGAATACATATACGTGTCCCTGGTTTCGTCGTAACCATCGTAGTTCCATTTCGAAGCGATGCTGTAGTAGCTATCCTCCTGCGAGAGCACATACCACGTCGGAGTCTCTATGGCCACACCAATGCGCAGTGGACTTTCCTCTATCGGACGGAAGAGAGCACCCAGCTTGAAGTTGAGGCCGGAACCGCTTACCCTCTTGTTGGACAGGATATCGTAGTCTTCCACTTCTCCCGAAGCGCCATCACGATACTCTATGTAATGCTGATTGCTCTCGTAGTCGAGGAAGTCGACACCCAAGTCCAAACCGAGGTACACACGATCCTGAATGCTACCTGCAATGCCGAAGTCTAAGCCATAGAGGTTGCCGGAGGTGTAGCGATTAAACTCATACCCGGAACTCTTGATTCGTTGTGTTGTGCCGTTGACATCAACATCGTATAGGTATGCGTTATTTGCCTGATAAGGCAGAGAATACTGGAAATTGTTGTTCGTGGGAAAGGTCATGCCATATTCATACAACCCTTTGAGTTGCGCAGCCTGCGAGAGGCCGTTGAGCATGGAATTACCTGCCACGAGGGAGTGTCCGAAATCTGCTTTCTTCTGGAAATTAACTCCGAAATTGAAGAACGACGTTCTGTCGTAGTTGGGAAATGCTGACACGAACCCCACTTGGTCGAAGCTGTAATGGCCATAGCTATCAGTCTTGTAGGGTGACTCATCCTGGAACACACCACCCATGGAGATGCTGATGTCGTTTCTGCGGAAGAGCCCCAGCGATGCCGGGTTGTTGGACATGGCAGAGATATCGGCACCCAGTGCTCCCATAGCGCCGCCCATACCCATATAGCGTGCCGAGCCAATGACGTCTGTTGTGTTAGTCATCGTATAGTTGGAGTAAGTGTCCTGAGCCTGAGAGGCTGTTGCCATCAACAAGGCTGTGAAGACAAAGAGGATTTTTTTCATATCTGTAAATTCAAGTTAATACATTCCTATTTAAAAATCTTATCGCTCAGACAATCTATTGTCAACGACCGCCACGGCCACCGCCGCCACCTCCGCCACGGCTGCCACCGCCGCCTCCTCCGGCACGACCGCCTCCGAAGCTGCTTCCACCACCAAAGCTGCCACTGCTGCGAGAAGTAGTGGTGCTGCTGGAACGCGAGCTAGTAGAAGGTGTATAGGTGGAGCTGCGCTGGGTTGTGGTGCTGCGCTGGGTCGTCGAGCTGCTGCGTTGTGTGCTATAGGAACCGGCACGACCAGCAGATGCTCGGCCTGTGGCGCGCCCACCATTTATGTTTACTCCACCGCTGCGCGAGGTGCTGACACCAGCACGGCCAGTGTAGCTGCCGGCTCGGCCTCCGCGGGCTCCACCGCCACGGCTGCCAGAGAAGGAGCCACGAGGGTTGTAACCACCGCGACCCGTACGACCATGATAGCGATAGCCGCCGCCCCAGCCATAATAGCCTCCATAGTAGCCATAGTTCCAGCGCCAGTAGGGATCATAGATTCCATAGCCCCAGTAGGGACGATAGCCCCAATGGTACAGGCCATAGTAACCATGATAGGGATGGTAATACCAATCGTCGTAGTAGAAAGGATCGTAGTAACTATAGTACCAAGGCGAGGCATAGACATCGCTGTAGGCGAAGCGTCCGATGCGACGGCTGTAGGCGTAGTCCTCTCCATCTGCCACACCATCTTCGTAGCCACGTGTATACAATTCTTGTGCGAAGCCCTCGGTAGTGATGGCTGTGGAGTCGTTCATCACATACAAGGTGTCCTCGGCAGGCACCCTATAAGTATAGGAGCCATCGGGGTTCTCCACGAGCTGGCCTGTGAGTTGGGAACCAGGGGTGCGACGGCGGTTATACTCGTCAACATCACGAGAGGACCCCGAGATATTCAGCGTGTCATCTGTGTCGTAGTCGTCCTCATAGATGATTTCCACGGGCAGGTAGCGTTGCGACTGCTCCTGCCGCTGAGTCAAACCACGTTCGGACTGCGTTTTCTTTTTAGGAACGAAGTACACATCGTCCTGGGCCCACCCGCTGAAAGGCAGAACCAGCAGCACAGCTGCCATGAGATTTCTTGCGTTCATCATATTTCCAGGGTTTTAGAGTTTTTTGATAATAACTGAATAATGCTGACTTATTGCAGCCATAGAAACAGGTTTATCTGTTTATCGACGGTGCAAAAGTACAACCTTTCTGTTGCACCCGAAAGGGGAAATTCCTACTTTTGGGTGGAGATTTCCCTATCTTTTTTCTGCTGCAACACTTTTCTGCTGCAAAAATACATAAAGGGACGTGAGTGAGCAAGCATTTAGGGAAGATTAACGTATTTTTCTGACACTTGACGGAAGTCACCCTCTAAATCTCCCATGGGGGGACAGGCAGAGCCCCTGCCCCCTCTAACTCCCCCAAGGGGGAGGAAGGGCTGTGCGGAGAGGTAGAGGAAGAGAGAAAAGGGAGAGGAAGAGGATGGAAGAGGGAGAGAAAGGAGAGGAAGAGAAAGGAAAGGAAGAGTATGGAAGAGGGAGAGAAAGGAGAGGGAGAGAAAGAAGAGGAAGTGAAAGGAGAGGAAGAGGGAGAGAAAAGGAGAGATGAGGGAGAGAAGGGAAAGGAAGAGTATGGAAAGGAAGAGTATGGAAAGGAAGAGTATGGAAGAGGGAGAGAAAGAAGAGGAAGGGAAAGGAAGAGTATGGAAGAGGGACAGAAAGGAGAGGGAGAGAAAGAAGAGGAAGAGAAAGGAGAGGAAGAGGGAGAGAAGGGAGAGATACGAGAAAGATGGGAGAGAAAGAGGGTGGAAGAGGGAGAGGATTGGAGAATGATGGATGAGGATGTGAGAAAGAAGGGTGAGGATGTGAGAAAGTTGGGAGAGGAAGGGAGAAAGACGGGAGAAAGACGGGAGAGAAAGGGGGAGAGAAAGGAGAGGATGGGAGAAAGAATGGAAAGAATGGAGAGGGAAGGGGGAAAAAAGAAGTCCCGCAGGGCGGGACTTCATGTTTCAGTAGAGGATGGAGGTTCTGTTTACTTCACCTTGGCCACGATAGCCTTGAAGGCTTCCATGTGGTTCATGGCGAGGTCAGCGAGCACCTTGCGGTTGATTTCTACGCCTGCCTTGTGCAGAGCGCCCATCAGCTGGCTATAGCTCATGCCTTCCATGCGAGCGGCAGCGTTGATACGCTGAATCCAAAGAGCGCGGAAGGTGCGCTTCTTGTTCTTGCGATCGCGATAGGCATAGGTCAGACCTTTCTCCCAAGTGTTCTTGGCAACGGTCCAGACGTTTTTGCGGGCACCGTAGTAGCCGCGGGTGAGCTTCAGGATTCTCTTTCTCTTTGCACGTGAAGCTACGTGATTTACTGATCTTGGCATAATTTTGTTTGTTTTTGAACGTAAGCGACAGGCATTGCATGCTTCGCCTGTACTTTTCAGAGCTTAGCGTTCGGTTTGACTTTGGGTGATTTCCTTAGTTGGGAAATACTTGTTTAACTCTTTTCCTGAATTCAGATTAGCGGAGGAGGAGGAGTTCGCGAACTTGCTTGCGGTTTGCGGTCTCCACGAGGTCGCTGTGCTGCAGGTTGCGTTTCTGCTTCTTACCTTTCTTTGTCAGGATGTGGCTGTGATAAGCGTGGTGGCGCTTAATCTTACCCGTTCCGGTGAGCACGAATCTCTTCTTTGCTGCGGAATTAGTCTTTACTTTTGGCATTTTTTGTTTTTGTTTAAGTTGTTATTAATGCAAGGACGCGGCAACGCATATACCGGGCGCAGCGCGCAATCCCTTTTTTCTGCTGCAGTCTCCGCCTGTCTGGCGGAGACGATGTTTTGTTCAGTCTTCGAAGTCCTCGCCTTCCACCTTGGGGCCCGTGTATTCCTTCTTGGCTTTCTGCTGCGGTTTCTTGCGAACGGGTTCCTGAGGTTCTTCTATGTCGAGTTCCTCGTCGTCGTCGTCATCGGGCAGTGCGGCTTTCTTGGGGGCTGTCTTCTTGGGTGCGATGAACATGGTCATTCTTTTTCCCTCGAGCACAGGCATGGATTCTACTTTTCCGTATTCTTCCAGGTCCTGGGCGAAGCGCAGGAGCAACACCTCGCCTTGTTCCTTGAAGAGGATGCTACGTCCCCGGAAGAAGACATAGGCCTTCACCTTGTCGCCTTCGGAAAGAAAACCTTGAGCGTGCTTCAGCTTGAAATTATAGTCGTGGTCGTCGGTCTGCGGTCCAAAGCGTATCTCCTTTACCTCGATCTTCACTTGCTTGGACTTCAACTCCTTCTGGCGCTTCTTCTGCTGATAGAGGAACCTGGAGTAGTCGATGAGTCTACAGACGGGTGGATCAGCATTAGGGGAAATCTCGACCAGGTCGACACCTTTTTGTTCCGCGAGGTGAATAGCGTCGCGTGTACTCATGACCGTCGACTCGACGTCGTCGCCCACAATTCTGACTTCACGTACACGTATCTGTTCGTTGACACGGTACTGGCTCTTAATGTTGTCTTTCTTCATTCAGGGTCGTCTTTTTCAGACGATGTAGTTATTACTTGTTTACGTATATCGGGCGCAAAGTTAATAATTTTCCGTCATACTACGCACTTCTTCGTTGATTTTCTTTGCAAAATCCTCGAATTTCATGCTACCTTGGTCGCCTTGACCCTGTCTTCTTACGCTCACGAGTCCATCGGCCTCTTCTTTTTCTCCCACAATGAGGAGATAAGGGATGTGTTTCATCTCGTTGTCGCGAATCTTTCGTCCGATCTTCTCGGCACGGTCGTCGAGCACGGTGCGTACATCTTGCATCTCCAGGTAATCCTGCACCTTCTTGGCGTAGTCGATGAATTTATCGGAGATGGGGAGAATGGCCACCTGGTCAGGTGTGAGCCAGAGTGGGAAGTGTCCGGCGGTGTGCTCGATGAGCACGGCCACGAAACGCTCCATGCTTCCAAAGGGTGCGCGGTGGATCATCACGGGACGGTGCTTCTGGTTGTCCTCGCCGGTGTATTCCAGCTGGAAGCGTTCGGGCAGGTTGTAGTCCACCTGAATGGTGCCCAGCTGCCAGCGGCGGCCGAGGGCGTCCTTGACCATGAAGTCCAGCTTAGGACCGTAGAAGGCGGCTTCGCCCAACTCCGTGTGGGTCTGCAGGCCCTTCTCCTCGCAGGCTTCGATGATGGCGCGTTCGGCTTGTTCCCAAACCTCGTCGCTACCGATGTATTTCTCTTTATTATTAGGATCGCGCAAGCTGATCTGTGCTTCGAAGTTGTTGAAGTCCAGTGCGCCGAAGATGATCTGGATAATCTCCATCACGCGGATGAACTCCTGCTTGACCTGGTCGGGACGGCAGTAGAGGTGCGCGTCGTCCTGGGTGAAGGAGCGCACACGGGTGAGTCCGTGGAGCTCGCCACTCTGCTCATAGCGATAGACGGTGCCGAACTCTGCCAGACGCAGGGGGAGGTCCTTGTAGCTACGTGGCTTGGAGGCGAAGATCTCGCAGTGGTGCGGGCAGTTCATAGGTTTGAGCAGATATTCCTCGCCTTCCTCGGGAGTGGTGATGGGTCGGAAGCTGTCCTTGCCGTAGTGTGCCCAGTGGCCGGATGTGACATAGAGGTTCTTGCCGCCGATATGTGGAGTGATGACCTGCTGGTAGCCGTAGCGCTTCTGAATCTTCTTCAGCATATCTTCCAGTCGCAGGCGGAGAGCAGTACCCTTGGGGAGCCAGATGGGCAGACCTTTTCCCACTCGCTCTGAGAACATGAAGAGTTCCATCTCCTTGCCAATCTTGCGATGGTCGCGCTTCTTGGCTTCCTCCATGAGAGTGACATACTCGTCGAGCAGCTTCTTCTTGGGGAAGGTGATGCCATAGACGCGTGTCATCTGGGGACGTGTCTCGTCGCCACGCCAATAGGCGGAACTGACGGCGGTGATCTTCACAGCCTTGATGGCAGCTGTGTTCACGAGGTGTGGACCGCGGCAGAGGTCGGTGAAGGCACCTTGCGTGTATGTGGTGATATGTCCGTCCTCGAGGTCGGCAATGAGTTCGTTCTTGTAGGTCTGACCGAGGTCGCCGAAGAACTTCAAGGCGTCGGTCTTGCTGATACTCTTGCGCACGAGAGCCTCTTTGCGCTGGACGAGTTCCATCATCTTCTTCTCGATGGCCTCGAAGTCAGCTTCACGAATGACGGTGCCCTGCGGGGGCATCACATCGTAGTAGAATCCTCGTTCGATGGCGGGACCAATACCGAACTGGGTGCCAGGCCACAGTTCCTGCATGGCCTCTGCCATAAGGTGCGCACTGGTGTGCCAGAAGGCGTGCTTGCCCTCTTCGTCGTCCCACTTGTAGAGGACCAGGTTAGCGTCCTCCGTGATAGGGCGGTTGAGCTCCACGGTAGTACCATTCACACCGCAAGCCAGGACGTCGGCAGCAAGACGGGGAGAAATGCTTTCTGCTATCTCATAGCCCGTGATGCCAGCCTCACGCTCGAGTACGGTGCCGTCTGGGAGTGTAATCTTGATCATATCTTATTTTTATACTTTGAAAATTCACAATAACGGCGGCAAAATTACTATTTAATTTCCAAACAGCCGCAAGAAATGACCAAAAATATATTGGCAGAGGGTCCAAAAAGTTTGTTTTATTGCAAAAATCAATCCTCCGCCTTCACAAATTCATAGCATCCAGCGTCTGGCGAACCGTCGGCCAGGCGGTTGCGCCCCAGGCGGTCCGTGGGAAACAGGGCACTTTTGGTCGGATCGGCCACTCCACGGATGGGGGAACTCTCCTTGGGAGTGAAGTCGTAGAGGAAGTTATGAGTGTCGAAAAGTACAAAATTCTTTTCGTGGCGAATGGAGTCGGCTTCCGTGGCACTACTGTTGCCGAACAGATCCACGGACGTCGGCACGTCGAGTTTGTTACCCTGGAAACGAGACGAATAGATCTCGTCCTCTGGAATCTCCGTGGCGAGGAAACAGTTGGCAAAGTAGTAGTTGATCTGAGGATCATTCACTTGCGGCAACAGGGAATCGGGAGCCAGTGCGGGGAAGAGGATGACATCATCCTCATAGCCTGTGATGACGCAGTTCTGGTAGTCGGCCCTCACGAGGGGAGTGTAGTAGCCTTCTTCTTGTTCGCAAGCGATGGTCAGCGCCATGTCCCGGGCTGCCGAGAGTGGATAGAATTGTGCCAGGGTGCAATGCAGGAACGTGGCATCGCCCCCTATCTGATACACACAATGTCCCAAAGTATTGGAGATCTCCGTATTAGAGACCTCCACGCGACAATGTTTCAGGTAGAGACCATCGCCGCCGAGGTTATGGATGATGCTGTTTGTCAGCAGCAGTTTGCGTTCGTCCAGCAAGGAACTGTCACAGCTGATACCATAGAGTCCGCTGTGCAGATCCACATAATCCAGCTCGTTGCCGTAGCTCTCTGCCTTAAACACCACCCCACCCCATCGGCTGGGCAGGTTGTCGTAGGGGAGGTAGTCGAACATGTGGTCGGTGCGGTCGCCACGCAGCACCACAGGATCATCCAGCGTGCCTTTGGCTATCATTTTGCCACGAACGATCAGCCCTGCTCCGTCGTGGAAGTACAATTGAGTGCCGGCAGGGAGAGACAGCGTGGCAGCGGCACCAACCACAAGACTATCGTAGACCACTATGGGTCGGCGCGCACTGAAAGTAGTGTCGGTCGTCAGGGTGCAAGCTCGCAGGAAAAAAGCGTCGCGCCCCACCACCTGCAAGACGATTTGCTGCTCCACCCCACTCTCGAGTCGGAACCTGAGGACGTCCTCCGCCAGCTGCGGGGAGTCGTCGCCCCATTCCGGCAGCGTGACTTCTGCGCGGATGATGATGCTGTCGCGCCGCCGCACCTCGAAGTCCTCCACATGATTGTTCGTGGAACGGCTCATGTCCTGACCGTCGATGTTGATGCGGAAGGGACTGGAAGTGCCTTTCTCCAGCCACACTTCGCTGATACGCAGTCCCTCGTCGCCGCGGTTGTACACGGCCAGGGTCTGGGTGGAGGACGGAACGGTGGTCAGCAGGGTGTCGAAGATGATGCTGTCTCTGCTGAAAGAAAGTGTGGACGACCGGTCCGTAGTGAATGTGTCGTAGTCGTCGCAAGCAGAAAGTACGAATAAAGAAAGGAAGAGGGACAGGAAACACAGCTTAAAAGAGAGCACATGAAGAGTCCTGAAAGAAACCCTTGGTCCTTTCTTCCTATATTTCTCAATACCTTTCAACAGCTTTTCTTTCATATCTTTTCTTCAGGTCTCTCTCAACTGAATCTCGCGCCAGCCCCATCTGCATCATCTGTCCCATCTGAGAAATCTGCGTGAAGTGAAGATGCGGCTTCACTTCACTTATCGCCTTTTTCAGATATAATGACCACGAATTAGGTACATGTAATTATTCATGAATTATTTATGGTCGCTCCACTCATAATCTCTCATCTCTCTCTTGGGAGGTCTCGGTTACCGCTCCCTCCCTGGAAGGGAGAGCGGGGGGGGTGGGGCTTGGAGCGCCTGGAGGCGGGTCTACACATTCTCCAATATCGCCAGCAGATGCCGCCACACCATATCCACGGTGGGAATCAGCAGGCGCTCGTCGGGCGAGTGCACTCCGCGCAAGGTGGGACCAAAGCTGACCATATCCAGTCCCGGATATTTCTCCGAGAAGAGTCCGCACTCCAGACCGGCGTGAATGCCCCGCACGATGGGTTCCTTCTGGAACAGCTTCACATACTGCTCTCGGGCAATGCGCAGAATCTCGCTGTTGGGATTCATCGCCCAACCGGGATATCCCTCGCCAATCTCCACTTCTGCGCCGGCCAGTTCGAACACGGCAGCTACGGTGTGAGCCATGTTCAGTCGGTTGCTCAGCAGGGAGCTGCGCTGGCTGCTGTTGATAAAGATAATGCCGGGTTCGGTCTGCTTGATGCTTGCGAGGTTGGAGCTGGTCTCCACCAATGCGATGTCCTGACTCATGGCATAAATGCCATTGTCCACGGCCTGCAGGGAGCTTATCAGTCGGTCGTTGACTTCCTTGGGCAGCACGGTGGGAGCCGCCTCTGCGCTCTCCATCAGGAACTCCATGGTTTTCTCTGTGGAGCAGAACTCCTCTTCCACCTCTGCGGCGAAGATATTCCACCTCGCGCGCGCCTGTTCCTTATATTTATTCGGGACAGCCACCAGGCACGATGCTTCGCGAGGAATGGCATTGTGCAGACCACCTGCCTGAATGTCGCTCAGGCGAAGTCCCCATTCCTTCATGCCATCGTAGAGGAAGCGCGCCAGGAGTTTGTTTGCGTTGGCACGTTTCTTGTCGATATCATCGCCGCTGTGGCCTCCCGTGAGCCCTTTGATGGTGAGCTGCAAGAAGAACATGCCTGCAGGAGTGGCCTCGGGAGTGAAGCGGAAGACGGCCGACGTGCGGCAGCCACCGGCACAGCTTACGAAGAGTTCGCCCTCGTCCTCGGAATCCAGATTGATGAGCATCTGACCCGTCATGAAGCCTGCTTTCATCCCTTCGGCACCGGTGAGTCCGGTCTCTTCGTCCCGGGTGAAGACGCACTCCAGGGGCCCGTGCTTGATGCTGTCGTCGGCGAGGATAGCCATCTCCATGGCACAACCGATGCCATCGTCGGCACCCAGAGTCGTACCTTTAGCCTTCATCCACTCGCCGTCGACGTAAGTCTGTATGGCGTCCTTGTCAAAATCGAACTCCACGTCGTTGTTCTTCTCGCAGACCATGTCCATGTGGCTCTGCAGGATCACGGTGGGTTTCTGTTCCATGCCAGGTGTGGCGGGTTTGCGTATGAGCACGTTGCCCGTCTCGTCCACCAGGGTCTCCAATCCCAGGCTCTCGCCGAAGTCGCGGAGGAAGGCAATCATCTTTTCTTCGCGTTTCGAGGGGCGCGGAACGGCGTTGATTCGGGCAAACATATCAAATACATGGGCGGGTTTCAGTTCAATCTTTTCCATTTTATACTGCTAAATAAGGTTAAAGTCTTTTCAGAAAGTAGCGTGCAAGAGCAAGATTGCTTATCTTTGCACCCAAATTCCGCGACAAAGATACGTCAATCGGTGTTTCTTTCCAAGGAATATCATAAAAATAACGCAAGAAATGCTCAAATTATTGCTCATAACACTGGGAATCGTGGCGCTTGCCGTAGTCTTCCTGGCCCTGAAACTTCTGCTGAAAGGCGATGCAAGGGGCCCGATGACCCACATTGGTGCTTCCAAAGCCATGCGCCAACGTGGCATCCATTGCGTGGAAAGCATGGACACGATAGAACGGCACCAACTGGCCAACCGCCCTCACGCCACCGAGAAGCGGAAGAATACGGGAGCCAACGGTTGAGACGAAGCCCCGTCTGATGCACCTTCACAGAACAAACAAAGTTTAAAATATTAAAGAAATGAAGAAATTCCTTCCCCTCGCATTCAGTGCCATCGTGGCACTGACCGCTTGCAACAACAGTCAAAACGCCCCCACCGCCGAAGGCGAAGCTGCAGAAGCAGAAGTCACGGGACTCAAGGTCGCTTACGTAGAAGTCGACAGCCTGATGACACAATATGAGTTCTGCAAAGACTATAACCTCCTGCTCAATCAAAAGGGCGAGAACGCCCAGAAGACGCTGGCCGACAAACAGCGCGCCCTGCAGAACCACGCTGCTGCGCTGCAGAAGAAGTACGAGAGCAACGGCTTCACCACTCGCGACGAACTGGAGCGCGCACAGAACCAGCTGGCTCGCGAACAGCAAGACCTTGCCGACCTCGAGCAACGCCTCATGAGTGAACTGGCCAGCGAGCAGCAGAAGCTAACGATGGAGATGCGCGATAGTATCCAGGCTTTCCTGAAGACCTACAATAAAGCCAAGAAGTTCGACTATATCCTCTCCCGCTCGGGCGACAATATCCTGCTGGCCAACCCCAAGTTCGACATCACCAACGATGTGGTGGCAGGACTCAACAAGCGCTACAAGGCTAAGCCGGAAGTGAAAGAGGCGATAGGTGCCAACAACTAACAACACATTAAACGGAAACTGCGGCAAGCCACCTCTTTGCCGCAGTTCTTTTTTTTCATGAAGTACTACGAACTTTCTATCACCATCACTCCCAACAGCGAGGCTGCGGGAGACGTCCTGGCAGCGTTGTTGGCCGAAGCGGGTTTTGAGACCTTCGTCCCTACCGACAGCGGACAGAAGGCATATATCCAACAGTCGCTCTTTGAGGCTGCTGCCATAGAAGACGCCCTGAATACCCTCACCTCATATCTCCCGGACACCTCGGCCACCTACACTTGTTCTGAAATGCCCGACGAGAACTGGAATGCCACCTGGGAGGCGGAACATCATTTCGAGCCCATATCCCTGCCCGACGGGCAACAGGTGCAGATCATCCCTCGTCAAGCTTTTGGAAGCGGAGAGCATGCTACTACTCGACTGATGCTTAGTCTCTTGGCTTCGTTCGGAGAACCGTCACTTCAAGGGGTAGATAGCCCCTCTGCGCCTCTTACTGATTGCCAATTGGCGATTGATGCGGGATGCGGAACAGGTGTTCTTGGCATTGCGGCGATGAAGTTGGGTGCTCAGCTGGTGATAGCTTACGACATCGATGGCTGGAGCGTGCGCAACGCCTTGGACAACTTCGCCCTGAATGGTCTCTCCGCCAGGGAGGTGCCCTCCTTCATGCAAGCCATTCCCGGTGAGTCGCCCCGTTGTTTCCTTGCCGAAGGAGACGCTCGTGTCCTCTCCCAGGCCCCACTTGCCGACCTCCTCATGGCTAATATCAATCGTAATATCCTGCTCTCCGACCTCCCCATCTTTGCTGCCCACCTGCGCCCCGGAGGCCATCTTCTTCTGTCGGGTTTTTTCAAGGAGGACATCGCGCCGCTTGTGGAGCGAGCCACCTCCCTCGGCCTGCATCTGATTCGCACCTCTGCCGACGGCGAGTGGCGAGCCCTGGAGCTCAAGAAGGAGGACTGACGCACGAACTATTCCGAAGTTTCTACCTTAACGCTTTATGCTCGGCACTAAGGGACGATCATTATTTAGAGAGCCCGACCCATGGCAGGGGGGGCCTGGCAGAAAACGCTTGGCTTTAAGAATGCATATGGTGTAGGGGCAGGCCTCCGTACCAGCCCGAACAGCCGACAGGCTGTACGTGTACACCCAAGTTTGTCGTTCGTGGCATATTCCGCTTGTTATCTTACGCCGTAGCAGGCGTTCGGGCTGGCACGGAGGCCCGCCCCTGCAGAGACAAGGAAACGCAGGCAGAAAACGCCTGACGGAGAAAATGCACCCACTGCCTTTTTACCAGACTACATAGTTTTCTTACCTAAAATTAACCACGAATAGATCCTGTGATTCAGTCATAAATTTATTCGTGGATTATTATATGTCCCTTATCCGTAGTCATAATATGTAAGAAGTTGTAGATCATGAAGCTGCCACGCTGTGACTCTCGCGCAGCAAGCGCTTGTGTCCGAAAGAGATAACCACATTGTATGGACAAAGACGTTCGAATGTATTGACGAGAACGTTCGAATGTATTGCCGGGAACGTTGGTATGTGTTGCCGGGAACGTTCGTATGTATTGGCGAGAACGTCCGAATGTGTTGCCGAGAACGTTCGAATGTGTTGGCAAATATGCAGGTATGTGTTAACGAAGACGTATATTTGTGTTGAGGAAAACGTAGGTATGTGTTGGTGAAGATGAAGGTATGTGTTGAGGAAAACGTAGGTACATGTTGGTGAAGATGTATAATCGTGTTGAGGAAAACGTAGGTATGTGTTGAAGAAAACGTAGGTACGTGTTGGTGAAGATGAAGGTATGTGTTGAAGATGACATATATGGGCCATCTCCTACGGGACGCGCCTCGTGAGGACTTTGGCTTCTACGACGCGCACTTCTCGTTCGTGGAAGCAGCGCCCGGGAAGCGGGAGAGACGCAACCCGCACGTCTTCCGGGGAAGGTTCATCAATGGCACGCACAGGAAGGACGGCAGTCTGCATCCTGTTTTCCGACCCAAATACGTGGGTGTTGACATCAGCCTGGAGGCTCATGTCGAAGGCGTGGCCGAGGAATTGCGGCTGGCGCTGAACAGCCTCGTAAAGAAGAAAGCTGGCGCTGAACGGCCTCATAAAGAAGAAAGCTGGCGCTGAACGGAAGCAGCAATACATCTAAAATCATGCAGAAATTCTGTTCCAGTTCCAGTTGTTCCAGTTGAAAATGAGGGGGTACAACCCTTATAAATAATATATAAATAATTAATATATAAGTAGTTATATAATAAAAGACAGGTTTTCAATACCTCAAAATTAACTGGAACAACTGGAACTGGAACGCAAGTTTAACTATTATTGTTTCATCTAAAAAGAAGATAATCAATGACATACGATATTAGCATATCCACATCACCTAAGATACCAGCCCTCAGAATAGGGACAGAAGGCATCAGAATTCTGCTAAGTCAGGTATCAAAAGATATGAGGTCACCCCTCGTTCCCATGGTTTTCCCTATCCTAGGCGCACATATCAGCGGCGCAGAATTTCAATATCCCGACCTCTCCTGGAAGGAAATGAGTGGCATGATGGCACATCTTGTAGCCGAAAGTGGGGGAAACAAGGGTCAACTGTCACGTTTAGTGGAGTCAATTTGCGCGGATTTTCGTCTTCACGACGAATCGGAACTGAAGAAACTGGTGGCGTGGCAACAAATCGACTTTCTACTTTGGTCAATGCTATTTTGTGGAGATTGATACTCTATCATGTGTCGGACAGGGAAAACAAACAACATCAGGAAGGGACCGCTTCATGGGCTGAGAGCGACAGACGGTTCACGATAGGTA
>JAILFY010000004.1 GCA_024697285.1 Bacteroidaceae bacterium | reverse complement strand
GTCAGAAGGACTGCCACCAGAGTATTGCGATGGAAGAAGGAGGTCGTGGCCGTGCCAGAAACAGCCATTGACGAAGATGCAGGTGCGGTACTTCCGGAGCACGAGGTCGGGATGTCCGGGCAGCCTACGGTCGTTGAGACGATAGCGAAACCCATGATGCCACAGCCACCGCCGCACCACCCATTCCGGCTTCGTGTCGCGGCTGTGTATGGCCGCCATGTTTTTATGGCGGGATAAACTGGGAGGTATGGTTTCTGACACTAAAGGCATAGAGATTCATGAATACTCTATCTCCGTAGTAAGGAAAGAGCCCGTGGATTTAAGAGGTGAAAAAAGGCCACTTGTGAGTGGCCTTATCTGATTGCTTATAGTTGGCTTTCGCTGATGCTGAAGGTGTCTCCTCTGCTCATGTCACCGGTCTGCAGACCGAGCTTCAGCCATTTCATGCGCTGTGCGCTGGTGCCGTGGGTGAAGCTCTCGGGCTGTGCGTAGCCGCGCGCTTTCTCCTGGAGGTAGTTATCGCCGATGACCTGTGCGCACTGGATAGCTTCCTGGAGGTCGCCGTCTTCGAGTGAACCGAAGGTCTTCCCCTCGTGGTGACCCCATACACCGGCGTAGAAGTCGGCTTGCAGTTCTATGCGGACGCTGACCTTGTTGGCTGCGGTCTCACTGAGCTTGGCCATTTGTGAGTGGGCCTCGTTGAGAGTGCCGAGGAGGTGCTGGACATGGTGACCCACCTCGTGGGCAATGACGTAGGCATAGGCGAAATCACCATCGGCACCGAGTTGGCTCTTCATGGAAGTGAAGAAACTGAGGTCGATGTAGAGTGCCTGGTCGGCAGAGCAGTAGAAAGGACCCACGCTGGCGGTTCCCTGACCGCAGCCCGTCTGCACGCTACCGGTGTAGAGCACCATGCGTGGCGGAATGTATGTGGTGCCGAGCTGGTTCTTGAAGACGTCGGTCCATACGTCCTCGGTGCTGGCAAGCACCTGCGAGGCGAAGAGCGCCAATGCCTGTTCCTCTTCTGTGAACTCGCGCTCCTGCGTTTCGCTGGTACTGACGTTCTGGTTGGTGATGGCCTCGAGACCTCCTGCTTGCTGGAAAGCCTGGAACACATCGCCTCCGGACATCCATGCAAAGAGGCATGCGATGATAACACCTGCGAGGCCGCCTACACCTACTTTCTGGGCACCGCTCATCTTGCGGCGATCGTCGACATTAGAACTCTGTCTTCTTCCTGTCAAATCCATAGTATTTACGTATTAAAAGGTGGATAATCGGTTGTTTCTGTGCGCAAAAGTAGGTTTTTTGGATGAAAAGGCAAAGAAAAAAGGTAAGAAAATATACAGATACAAAGATATAAATGACAGATAAGCCTGGCGGGATGAGAAAAAGAGCCACCCTGGGCCTTTTACTTTTCCTCTGTCAGTACGAGCAATGCCTCGGGGCCCATATTGAAAAGGAGATCTGCGATGCTGAGGTCGGGAAGGAAACCTAATTGCTGGGCAAATACTTGGTAATAGGGACGAGAGCTATGGACGGGGAACTGGGCATTCAGGAAACTGCTGGAACGCTTGATTGTCACGCTGAGGTCTATCTCCCTGCATACGACTTCGTGCAGCGCCTGGTTGAAATCCAGCAGGAAGTCGTAGCGCCGTTCGTGGTAGAAGCTGGCAAAGTCATCGGCATAGTATTCGAAGAAAGGACTCTTCCCGTAGGCGGTGCGGAGGGCACTCCAGTGGTGATGGCGCCAGTTGCCGTGGTCGCTGATGCGTACGTCGCGCATTGCCACGTGGCCTTGCGTAGCCTGCACGGGGATGACGAGGTCCTGCGGCCCGGTGGGCATGGCAATGCGGCAGCGGTTGCGCCACGTCTGTTTCACATAATGTTCGCAGGCATCAATCTCTGCGGAACCGGCGGCAGCAAGTGCCAAGTACCAGGAGACGGGGGCGAGGTAGGCGGAGGGAAGTGAAAGCATGGTGGGAAGATGTTTAGTGTGAGGTCGCAGAATGGGTGTGTCAAACGCGCTCCACGCGGAGAAGCAGGCGCTGCTCCAGAAAGGTGGTGGCGATGAGGTGAGCGCCTCCGCCCTCGCGCAGATGCAGTTGCTTGCGCAAGGTGCCCACCGAAGTGGGGAAGCCGCGTACGGAGAGGTCGGCTGAGGGTGTGGCTTGCAGCAGGCGGTGGAGGTCACGCTTGGCAAAGGTGGCATAATCTAGTATTCGCCAGGTGCGTCCGGGGAAGTCTTCGATGCGCTGCGAGGAAGTATAGAGATGGGTGTTGGGTGCCAGTTTAGCCACCGGATAGAAGTGGCAGACGCTCTTGTAGGCTCCCGCCTTGAGGATACTGGCGTTGGGCTCATAGAGGTACGTGCCCAGTTCCTGGGCCAGGACGATGGGAGTCGCCGCCTCTGTACTGCGAGAGAAAACCAATGGTCGATAGCTGATGGCGGGCGGGACTGCCTCGCTGGTGCCGTGGGCTGGTTGGCCGGACTGTTCCGCCCTGTCGGGCTGAGGAGAGGTGATGTCCACACAATGGATGGGCACCTCATCGGCGCTAGGAGGCAGGCACCTGGCCTCGCCGTCTGTGCGCCTCGTTCCTTGCATCACGAGCAGGAGCTCCTTGCATTCGCCCTCCACACTCACCACATGCGCTTCTGCCACACCTCGTAAGCTACGAAGGGCGTCGGCCAAATCCAACATGGGTGAGAGTTTGATGAGCACGAAGGACGCCATGCTGCGAAGGGATTCCTGGAGCAGGCCTACGTCGGGCGTGCAGTCCTCCAGCCGGGCCACCTTGCGGCCGGCAGCATCTCGGCGAGCAGGGTCAATGAGTACCACGTCGGCCTGCAGATGGAGGTTCTCCTCCGCTGTGGAGCAGCGTACCTCGCTGTTGGTCTGTCCCAGCAGAGGGAGGTTATGGGCGGCCAGGTCGCAGAGCGATTGCTGGCATTCCACATAGATAGCGGAGTCAAAGAGGGAGGCCAGGGCCGAGAAGTCCACTCCAAGTCCTGCTGTGAGGTCCACGAAAAAGGTGGGCGTTGTGGCAGGTGCTCCGGAAGGGAAGGAGAAGGAGCCGGAGGCGATGGGGCCGGAAGATGGGTGCTGCGACGGGGCAACGCCCTGCAGGAGCCTCCGGACAAGCTGTCGTTTGTAGTGCGCCGTGGCCTCGCTGGAGCACTGCTCCAGAGCCAGACGGGGAGGAAAGAGCAGGCCGTCGGTGGCCGCCCACGTCGGTAGTTTGTGGGCGGCCAACTGACGGCCTTCTATCTGAATGAGCGCTGCGTGGATATCCACGTCGGCAGGTGCCGGACGCAACGCCAGTTGGCGCACGTCGTCACGTAAGTGCCGCTGGATGAAATCCCGAGTGGCAGCGTTCAGACTGTCGGCATCCAAGATTATTCTGCCAGGAGTTCAGCAACCTTCTGTGCGAGTTCCTCGCCGCGGAGGTCGCGTGCAACAATCTTGCCATCTTTGATGAGTACAGTGGCGGGGATGGCACGAACGGTGTAGGTCTGTGCACCTTCTGCTTCCCAGCCCTTGAGGTCGCTTATTTGTGGCCATGTCATACCCAGGTCAGCGATGGCTTTCTTCCAGGCATCGCCGTCGCTGTCGAGGCTGACGCCGATGATCTCGAAGCCCTGAGCGTGGTATTTCTCGTAGGCAGCCTTCACGTTGGGCATCTCCTGGCGGCAGGGACCGCACCAGCTGGCCCAGAAGTCGATAAGCAGCACCTTGGCATTGGCAGCCACTTCGCTCACGCTGAGGTCTCCACCTTCGGGGGTGGCAGCCTTGATGTCCTTGAAGGGCTGGCCTACGGCAGTGGCAGCCTTCTCATCATAGAGTTTCTTCAGGTCGCGGAGGGGAGCGGAGAGGGCGTCGGCGGGCACAGCAGCCAGCTGCTCGCATACGAACTCGTCGTCGAAGACGCTGGCGTACTGAGCGAGGTAGGCTTGTCCGGCAATGTTCTGGATGTTGGAGCTGACGAAGTTCTTGTAGAGTTCTTCCATTCTCTCGGAGAGAGCCTCGATCTGCTGCTGAGCAGCAGCCTGAGCTTCCTCGGTGGCAGCAGTGTCGGAGAGTACAGCGAAGATCGCCTGTGCCTCCTTGTTGATTTCCTGCTCCGTCTTGTTCAGGGTGCTGAGGGCCTCGTTGGCGGGCGAGCCACTGATCTCGGAGGCTACGTTCTCAGCGGTGTCCATCTTCACGGTGATGGCTGCCCCTTCCAATGCCACGATGGCACCGATGGATGTCTCGGGGTTGGCGTTGGATTTCCAGAGGATGTAGCATAGCTGAGCACTGTCCTGCACGCCCTCGAAAGAGAAGGTGCCGTTCTTGATGACGGTGGTCTGTAGGGTGTCGAATTCCATAGATGCAATGACCACGGTGTCACCATCTTGTCCGCCATTGACGCTACCGGTGACCTTGTTGCCTCCATTCTGGCAGGCAGCCACGCAGAGTGTCAGCACGAGCGCGGCAAAGTAGAATAGTTTCTTCATAATAAAATGTGAGTTTTGGGGGTTATACATTTGTTTATTCAGAGGGTTCTGTGTGGGATGTCAGAGACGATGCATGTGCCACTTCTTCCTTAAATGATATATGTCTCTTCCTCCTTAATTATATATGTCTCTTTGTCCTTATAATTATATATGTCTATAGGTGTGGGCGAGACTGCGGAGGGCGGCTCGTTTTTTTACGGAAGATGGGAGGTCCGCCCGGGGGGTGTTGCTCGCAGAGCCGTCAGCAGGAGGGCAGCAGTGCCAGGGCCCGGTTCTCCGCCGCCTCCATCTGTTCGCGCTCCCCCGGTCCTTTGTCGTTGAGGCCGCAGAGGTGCAGGATTCCATGGATGATGACTCTGTGCAGTTCCTGTTCGTAGGGGAGACCCAGCCCATCGGCATTTGTTCCTACGGTGTCGAGGCTGATGAAGAGGTCTCCTGCAAGGGTGTGGGAGGTGCCGGGTGCCGATGTGCCATTGTCGAAGGTGATGATGTCTGTGTAGTAGTCGTGGTTGAGGAACTGCCTGTTGACTCGCAGTATCTCCTCGTCGTCGACAAAGATGTAGGTGATGTCTCCTGCATGGCGACCGTAGGACTGCGCCACAGCCTCCACCCATCTGCGAATGGTGGGCTCATTGATGGCAGGCATCTGCACGTTTATGGTTTGGAAGGTAATCACAGTGTTGTCTTTATTATGGAGGAGCGGGGCTGTTGTAGAGACGATGCATGAGTGAGCATCGGGCTCGGATAAACTGTTTGTGTGATCCGTTCGTGCGTCACTTGTGGCAGAAGCGGCAGTCCTCGCAGTTGCGGAAGCGTTTCTCCACCAGTGCCTGCAGTCGTTGTCTCAAGGCCTCTAAGGGAACCTCGGCCAGCACCTCGCTGGCAAATGCTTGTTTCAGAAGCATGTGTGCCTCGGCCTCCGAGATGCCACGTTGTCGCATGTAGAAGAGCGCTTCGTCGTTGAGTTGTCCTACGGTGCTGCCGTGGCTGCACTTCACGTCGTCGGCGTAGATTTCCAACATTGGTTGTGTCCACATGCGTGCTTGTTCGGTGCATACGAGGTTGGCATTGCGCTCCACGGAGTCGGTCTGTTGTGCTTCCTGGCGCACCAGCACTCGTCCGGCAAACGCTCCAGTGGCCTGTTGGTCCACGACGTATTTATAGAGTTCCCGGCTCTGGCAACCCGGCGCTTGGTGGTCGATGAGTGTGTTGTTGTCCACGTGCTGTTGGCCGTTGGCAATGACACATCCCAGCATCAGCACGTCGGCTCCTTTGCCTGTCAGCATCACATCCGTGCGGTTTCGCGAGAGTCCGCTGGCGAGGGTGAAGGTGGTGTGTGTCAGTTTTCCGCCTGCCGCTACTTGTGCGTAGAACTGGTGGAAGCGATGGCAGCGTTCGTGGCTGTCTTCGATATCGTAGAATTCCACCTGTGCTCCCTCTCCTACGAAGACTTCCGTGACCTGCGTCGTGAGGAAGTCCTGGCCGCTCTCGGCCTTGTCGGTGAGCAGGACTTGCACATGTGCACCTGCTTCTGCCACGATGAGTAGCCTGCGGTTCTGCATCAGGGGCACCGCAGAGCGCAACATGTTGGTGAGCTGCACGGGGTGCTCACGTCGCTCTCCTGCGGGCACGTAGATGACTAAGAGGTCCTGTGCCAACATGGTGTTCAGAGCGGTGATGGCATCTTGTTCCACGTTAGCCAAGGTGCCATAGTAGGTTCGCGCTATGTCGGGCAGGACATCGGTGGTAAGGGGTGCGTCCAGCTTGAGTCCGTAGTTGGGCTCGAAGGCAGCTGCCACGTTGGTATATTTGTAGCGTTCCACCTTCTGCGACGGAAAGCCCTGCCGCTGCAGGGCGTCGGCCGCGGCTTGGCGCTGAGCGTTGAGTACGTCGTGGGAGTGCTGTTGCAGCAGGTTGCGCTGGCTATGGAATAGTTCCAGGTACTGGTTCATAGTTCCTCTTTTATCCAGTCGAATCCGTGTTGTTCTATTTCTGTGGCCAGTTCTGGTCCTCCCGAGCGAACTATACGTCCGCCGAGCAGCACATGCACGAAGTCGGGCTTCAGGTAGTCCAGCAGGCGCTGGTAGTGGGTGATGACGATGGCCGACGTCTCGGGTTTGCGCAGTTTGTTGAAGCCTTCTGCCACTATGCGCAGGGCATCTACGTCCAGTCCGGAGTCGGTCTCGTCGAGGATGGCCAGCGTTGGTTCGAGCATGGCCATCTGGAAGATTTCGTTGCGTTTCTTCTCGCCACCGCTGAAGCCTTCGTTCACGGAACGGTTGGTGAGCTTGTTGTCCAGCTCCACAATCTTGCGGCGCTCGCGCATCAGCT
This sequence comes from Bacteroidaceae bacterium, assembly GCA_024697285.1. Classification (GTDB taxonomy): domain Bacteria; phylum Bacteroidota; class Bacteroidia; order Bacteroidales; family Bacteroidaceae; genus Physcousia. The sequence continues at coordinate 13,434 of JAILFY010000004.1, read as the reverse complement.
TGAGGAAGGAGGCTGCGTCCATGGGTTCCAGACCCTGGTGCTTGCGCTTGGCGTTGAGGGCGGCGCGCATGAAGTTGACCATGGAGACGCCCGGTATTTCCACGGGCTGCTGGAACGAGAGGAAGATGCCTTCCAGGGCTCGCTCGTCGGGGGTGAGGGCGAGGATGTCCTTACCATGATAGGTCACGGAGCCTTCCGTGACGGTGTAGGCGGGATGTCCCACGAGGACATTGGAGAGTGTGGATTTGCCTGCTCCGTTCTGTCCCATCAGGGCATGTATCTCTCCGGGACGGATAGTGAGGTCGATACCTTTCAGTATTTCTTTGCCGCCAATGGTGGCGTGAAGATTCTTTATTTCTAACATATCAGTTTGCGTTATACCTCACTTATCCCACCTGGCTACCGGGTTTCACCTCTCGCTGGGGAGTGATGACGCTGAGTGAGCCATCGAAGTTCACTGCGGAGAGAATCATTCCCTGGCTCTCCAGACCCATCATCTTGCGGGTCGGGAAGTTGGCGATGAAGCACACCTGCTTGCCCACGAGTTCTTCGGGAGCATAGTGCTGGGCAATACCGCTGAGGATGGTGCGGTTCTCCAGTCCGTCGGCAATCTCGAATTTCAGGAGTTTGTTGCTCTTCTTGACGCGTTCGCAGGAGAGGATGGTACCCACGCGGATATCCAGTTTCTCGAAGTCGTCGAAGGTCACCTCCTTCTTCACGGGTTCGGCCTTGTAGTTGGCTGCCTCGTTCTCTTTCTTGATGCGGCTGAGGCGGTCTGTCTGTGCCTGAATAGCTTCGTCCTCAATCTTCTCGAAGAGCAGTTCGGGCGTGCCCAACTGGTGTCCGGCCTTGAGGAGGTCGGTGGAACCCAGCTCGCTCCACTCAAACTTGTCGATATTGAGCATCGCTCTGAGTTTCTGGCTGCTGAAGGGCAGGAAGGGCTCGAAGGCGATGGCGAGGTTGGCGGTGAGCTGAAGGCTGATATTGATGATGGTCTTCACGCGTTCGGGGTCGCTCTTGATGACTTTCCACGGCTCGCAGTCGGCGATGTATTTGTTGCCGATGCGTGCGAGGTTCATGGCTTCTTTCTGTGCGTCGCGGAACTTGAAGACATCGAGCAGGCCCTCGACTTTCGATTTCACGTCCTTGAACTCGGCAATGGTCTGGCGGTCGTAGTCGGTGAGTTCGCCGCAGGCAGGCACCACACCCTCGTAGTACTTCTGCGTCAACTGCAGTGCGCGGTTGACGAAGTTGCCATAGACGGCCACCAACTCATTGTTATTATGTGCCTGGAACTCTGCCCAAGTGAAGTCGTTGTCCTTCGTCTCTGGTGCGGAGGCCGTAAGCGCATAGCGCAGCACATCCTGCTTGCCGGGGAAGTCCACGAGGTATTCATGGAGCCATACGGCCCAGTTGCGGGAGGTGGATATCTTGTCGCCCTCGAGGTTCATGAACTCGTTGGCGGGCACGTTGTCTGGCATGATATATCCGCCGTGGGCTTTCATCATCACGGGGAAGATGATGCAGTGGAAAACGATGTTGTCCTTGCCGATGAAGTGCACCAGACGTGTGTCGTCCTGCTGCCACCATTGTTGCCAAGTGCCCCAGCGTTCGGGGTTGCTCTCACAGAGTTCCTTGGTGTTGGAGATGTAGCCAATGGGGGCATCGAACCACACGTAGAGGACTTTGCCCTCGGCACCCTCCACGGGCACAGGGATACCCCAGTCCAGGTCGCGTGTCATGGCTCGAGGCTGCAGGTCCATGTCGAGCCAGCTCTTGCACTGTCCATAGACGTTGGAGCGCCACTCTTTGTGTCCCTCGAGAATCCACTCCTTCAGCCATCCTTCGTAGTCGTTCAGGGGCAGGAACCAGTTGGTGGTGTCTTTCAGTACGAGTTTAGCTCCATTCTCCTTGGAGCGTGGGTTGATGAGCTCGGTGGGGTCGAGGTCGCGACCGCATTTCTCGCACTGGTCACCATTGGCCTCGGCGTGGCAGTGAGGACATTCTCCCACGATGTCGCGGTCGGTCTTGAAGGTGCCCGTGGTCTCGTCGTAGAACTGCTTCGTGGTTTTCTCTATGAGTTTGCCGTCGTCGTAGAGTTTGCGGAAGAAGTCGCTGGCAAACTGATGGTGGGTCTTGGAGGTGGTGCGGCTATAGACGTCGAAACTGATGCCGAACTCCTCGAAGGAGTCCTTGATCATCTTGTGGTAGCGGTCTACCACCTGCTGCGGGGTGATGCCCTCCTTGCGGGCTCGCTGGGTCACGGGTACTCCGTGCTCGTCTGAGCCTCCCACAAACAACACGTCCTCCCCTTTCAGGCGGAGGTACCTCACATAGATGTCTGCGGGCACATAGACTCCCGCCAGGTGTCCGATGTGCACACCGCCATTGGCGTAGGGCAGTGCAGAGGTGACAGTTGTTCTCTTGAATTTCTTTTCCATTGTATGTCTGTTTGATTGTATACTGTTTGTATATCCGCAAGGAGGATTCCGCAAGACAACAACTGTGCGAGGATGATCCCTGCTCCTTTTCTTGAATACAAATAAAGCCTCGCCTGTCGGGTCTGAACTGGTGAGGTAGAAGTGGTGATGATGGTAGCCCCGAGGGGAATCGAACCCCTATCTAAAGTTTAGGAAACTTCTATTCTATCCGTTGAACTACAGGGCCCCATGTGGATGAATTCGGCTGCGAAGATAGTGCAAATTCTCGACGCAGCCAAATTTTGAGGCAAATATTATAAGGTACGCTTGCGCATGCGCATGATTTCCCAACCAAGGAGCGCGAGGAAGAGCACGACGAGGGCGATGAGAGCGGTGTTGGCCAACGTTTCGGTGGCGTGCAGACTCTGTGGGTCGAAGACGAACTGTACTTGATGTTTGCCCTGGGGGAGCACTACGGCTCTGAGCACGTAATTGGCTCGCAGGATGTCGGCGGGCTGTCCGTCGATGGTGCATTGCCATCCGGGGTAATAGATGTCCGAGAACACTGCCAATCCTCCGTCGGTCTCCACGTTGTATGTCAGTGCATTGGCCTCGTAGCCGGTCAGTTCGATGGAGCCGCTGCCGCAGGTCAGTTGCATGTCGCTGCTGATAGCTTCCATGGTAGCATACTTCTCCTGTGGTGCTATGATGGCGGTCGTGGGTTCCTTGCTCAGGAGCGAGAGGTCGGCCAGTTCCTCGTCGGCGTTCTCGGCCACGGCGATGCTGCTGGCCATCCAAGCGTTGCCCATGGCCCAGGGGTTCTGCACAGGCGCCGTCTGTCCGCCTTGAAGCGGAAGGATGGCGTACTTGGTGTTGAGCATATTCAGCACGGGGAAGAGGCTGTCGCCAGGGATGCTGTCGAGGCGTCCACCGCTCTCGGCCACACTCTGGTGGAGCTGCATCAGCTCCGTCTGGATATGTGCCTCGATGAGTTCTTGGTAGCGGCGTAATTTGGCGGCGTGGTATCCTCCGATGCTCTTGTGCCAGTAGCTGGTAGTATTGTCGTTGAAGGTGCTTACGGAGAGGTTCACCACGCGGTAGTACTTATCGCTGTCTTGGAGGATGAGTTCATCCGTGGGGGTCTTCTGGAAGAACTGCTGTGCGGGCTGAGGTGCCGTGAACATTGCGTCGTTCAGATAGCGCTTGTTCACATCCCAGAGGTCTGCCGTGCAGAGCACCGTAAGGCAACCCACCATGGCCCAAGCCTTGATCTTGCCATTGGCGTAGACGAGGAGCACGGCGCATCCCACGAGGATGATGAGGAGCGAGCGACCCGCATCGGCGGTGAACATGGCGCGGCGCATCTCGCTGAGGTTGGCGAGGATGGGAGCCAGCATCTCCTGCGGAATGTAGCCTTGTTGTGCGGCGTTCGTAAGCATCTCCGATTCCGAGCTGCTGATGTAGTTGCCGAAGAAGAGGTCGGGGAACAGCCAGAAGAGCAGGCAGGAGCCTCCCGTCAGTGCCAGCGAGGCAAGGAGGGGAGTGCGATAGTGCTGCAGCCAGTTCTTGTCGAGAATGAGCTCGCGGAGTGCCAACATGGCCAGAAGGGGAATGGTGAATTCCGCGATGACAAGGATGGAAGCCACGGTGCGGAACTTATCGTACATGGGCACGTAGTCCAACCAGAGGTCGGTCCACGGCATGAAGTTCTTTCCCCATGCCAGGGTGATGCTCAGAAGTGTGGCTATCAGCAGTGCCCATTTCATGGGGCCGCGGACGATGAACAGTCCGAGCACAAAGAGGAAGAGCACGAAAGCTCCCACATAGACGGGACCGCTGGTACCGGGCTGTTCGCCCCAGTATTGTCCCAGACTCTGGTAGACGGGCATGTAGGTGGGGTCGGCTTTCTTCATCGCCGTCTTGTTATACGTCAGTGGCTGGCTGGCTCCTCCCTTCACGTTGGGCACCAGCAGCGACCACGTCTCTCCGATGCCGTAGCTCCATGCAGTGATGTAGCTGCGTTCCAGTCCGCTGGAGGTCTGGTCGGTGGGGTCCTTAGTCTGCTGGGTCAGTTCGCTCTTGCCACGCATGCTCTCCTTGGAGTACTCCCAGGTGTGGTAGAGGTTAGAGGCGTTGATGGCGATGCCGATGAGGCAACCCAGTGCGAAGGTCAGCGAGCCTTTTATCCAGTTGCTCCAGGAGGATGTACCCAGCGGGTTGCTGTTGCCTTCCTCCGAATTGGAAGTCTTCAGAGGCATCATTGCCAGCGCCATCAGCACGATGACGAACATGAAGTAGTAGCTCATCTGCACGTGGTTCGACATGATCTGCAGCGCCATGAAGAAAGAGGTGAGCAGCAGTCCCCAGCCATATTTGCCGCGGTAGCAGAGAACCATGCCAGCGATGGTTGGAGGGATATAGGCCAGGGTGCAGAACTTCCATATATGTCCGGCACCTATGATGATGAAGTAGTAGCTGGAGAAGGCCCAGAGCACTGCTCCCAGCGCTGCCATCCATGCTCTGAAGTCGAAGGCGCGAAGCATGATGTAGAAGCCCAGCAGCATGATGAACACCAGCACCACGTAGTCCGGCAGGTTTAGCCTGTAGATGCGCTCTGCTTGCGCCAACCGCTCTGTAGAGGGATAGGAGGGCGCCATCTGGTAGGTGGGCATTCCCGAGAAGAGCGTGTTGGTCCATCGGGTGCGCTCGCCGTCGTGGCGTGCGCGGTAGTCTTCCATCTCGCTGGCAGCGCCCACGCCCGCGCTGTGGTCGTGGCCTGTGAGGACATATCCCTTGCTCAGGGGGGTGGCGAAGTAGGCGAAGGAGAGAAGGAGGAAGAAAACGATGGCCGCCACATCGAACAACAAGGATTTCAGTTGCTTCATATTTGAGGGGTCTTATTTGGAGTGGGTGTGTAGATGATGAAAAAGCTGCGCCTCCACTATGGAAGGCGCAGCTGAGGGTTGTCGCGAAGAGGCTGCGCCTTACTTACGCAGACCCAGAGCCTTGACAATAGCGCGGTAGCGGTTGATGTCGATCTTCTTCAGATAGTTCAGCAGTGCACGACGCTTACCAACGAGGCCCGTGAGTGCGCGCTCGGTGCTGTGGTCTTTGCGGTTCTGCTTCATGTGCTCCGTCAGGTGCTTAATACGGAACGTGAAGAGTGCGATCTGGCTCTCGGCACTGCCGGTGTCGGTCGTGCCATTTCCGAACTGCTCGAAGAGTTCGGTCTTCTTAGCGGAATCTAAGTACATAATGTTTGATGATTGAAGTGATTAATTACATCCTTCAGGTGGCGAACCGTCGTCATCAATCGTCGTGAACCCACCCTCGAATGCACCCGGCTTTCGGGCTTTGCGGGCGCAAAGGTACGAAAAAGTTTTCACTCTGCTTCCTTTTCTCCCATTTTTTTTGCATTTTTGAACGCCGCACGTTCCTTTTGCGAGCTGACAGGGGCTGAAGAGCGGTTGAAAGGAGGTTTCAGAGGGGATAAATGGTCCTGACGGCGGAAGGCATATTGCCTGTCCCAACGATGGAGTGAAGATTGTTTGTCCTGACGGCGGAGTGAAGATTGTCTGTCCTGACGACAGAGTGCATATTGTCAGTCCTAGCGGCGGAATGCATATAGTTTGTCCTGGAGAAGGAGCGCAGATTGTCTGTCCTGACGGCGGAGCTGGCGGCACTGCAACAGCAAACACCGGCACTCGTTGTTCCTCCTTAATATAATAAGGTATATTGCAGTCTCCACATAATAAGGTTTTGCGGCCTCCTTATATAATTAAGGTGTTTGCGGCCTCCTTCTTATATAATAAGGTATCTTTCTCCTTATATATAGGTATCCTGCAGTTTACTTGCTTATTCGGCCGATGATGATTGTCCTTGCAGTTCTCTTGTTTGTGGGGTCACCTATTATGATGATGCCTCTTGCGGGTTTGCCGCTTGTGGGTCGGCCCTGCAGGTCGTAGCTACTCTGCTGCTTGGTGGCATCGAGGAAGTTGGTGACGTGGTCGGGCTGGGTGGAGGGTTTCTGCGACCAGTTGGCGGCGATGTGATTGGCGCGAAGGGCGTCGTTCAGTTGGACGACGTTGGGGCGGTCGGGCTGCAGGAGCGGCCAAGGCGCAGTGGGAAGATAGTGCACCTGATCCACTATGATGCCGGTGGGAGCGGTGAGCTCGATGGCTTCGCCCTCGTTGGCCAACTTGCCGCTGTTCCAAACCAGTTGCTCTTGGCCGGCAGACAGTACGCTCGATTCAGCGACGATAAAGAGAGTGTCGCCGGCCGACAGCACGACGCCTTCGGGGAAGGAGAAGTCGAAGCCGCGGGAGAAGCGGTAGCCAGAGAGGTCTATGTCTGCGGAGCCGGCGTTATGAATAGCCACATACTCCGTTTCGCCCTTCAGCGCGTCGGGCGCATAGCATATCTCTGCTATTACTGGCTGCACCTCCGGCCTCTGGGGAAGGAAACTGCTTCCGCGGCCGAGCAGCAAGGGCGAGGCCGACGAGAAGTCATAGAGGGTGGGAGCGACGAAGGCGGGGTCGGCCATCGTGTTGTCGGTGCCGAAGGGCAACGAGGAGGTGTCGGAGAGTGAGTTGTTGATGCGTACAGTCGATTTGTCGTCGCGCTCCACATCGGCCACGAAGCTGTTGGCGAAGACGCTGGCCGTTACAGTGACGTTGCCTCCGGCGCGACCGAGCACTTTCTCGTAGGACGCAATGGGCGTCTGCACAGCATAGAAGGTGCAGCGGTCCACCTCTGCGCGACAAGAGTCCTTCACGCCGAGTCCGAGGCAAGTCTGGATGAAGGTGCAGTTGGTGACTCTCACGGACGAGCGCTGTCCCACGGAGATGCCTTTGTCGGTGATGTCGTAGATGAGCACGCTGTCGATGCAGACGTTCGTGGCCTGCTCGCCGATGTCTATGGCATCGCTGTTGTTGCCCAGGAAGTCGTGGATGATGGAGCGCCGGATGACGCCTCCCTCCACGCCGTCGTAGTCGATGGCGTCGGTGTCTATCTGGTCGTTGCCTATGAACTCACAGTCGGCGATGGTTGCTTTGCCGTACTTCACGTTGATGAGGTCGCCAGTGATCTTCGCATGCAGCAAGCTGTTGGTGAGTCGCACATCGCTGTAGCGGCATGCGATGGGATTGGCATCGGTGTCGGTGATGCGCAAGTGGTCAAGTTGCAGCGTGGTGGCGAATCCCGAGAGCACTGCCACGCAGTTGTACTCGGCTGGTCCGCGTGAACCGTCGCGCAGTTCGGCATAGCTGATGCTGGAGACCCTGTCGTCGGTGTTGATAAAGCAGACGGCTCCCCAGCTCATGCTCTCGTCGTAGATGGGATTGAGTCGGAAGAGGATGCTGTCCTCCGGCGTGCCCTCGGCGGTGATGGCGCCGTGGACAATCATATTCGCTTGTGGCGAGAAGAGCAGCGTCACTCCCGGCTCTATAGTCAGTCGGGCCTCGGGCGCCACCACGACATCGCGAGCGACGAGATAGGGCGAGAGGCTCTTGCGCAACAACATGTCGTTGTGGATGGTGTCGGGCAAGATGTTTTGTCCGTCGGGCTCATACATCGCCACCACTCCCATGTCGCCCTCGAGGCGCAATCGCAGCGTGGTGTCGGTTCCCAGCAAAGGCGCGTTGGGCTCCAGGGTCTCGGCCTGCAGTTGCAGGTCGAAGGCGAGGTCGCTGCTGGTGGACGACGTCTGATGGACTTCCACCGCGATGATGTTGTCGCCTTCCACGAGTGCGTCGGTCGGGATGTCGTAGGCGAGATAGTTGTAGCCTGCGTAGTCGTCCATGTAGATGAGCGACTTTGTCTTATAGTTGAGGCCCTGCAGCGGGAGGTTGGAGTTGATAATGCGTTGTCCGTTGATGTATACCGCCGCCGCGTCTTCGCGACAGAGCTGCACCTTCAGCCGCCGGATGGCCGCAGGGTCGTCGACGCTGAAATGGCGTCGGAAGTAGGTGGTGTAGGGTTTGGAACTCTTGGAGCCTGAAGGTAGCGTGGTCTGGATGTTATCGCATTTGTAGCCCAGTGGCGCTGCTCCGCTGCTCCACGCTTCGTCGTCGAAGTCGGGCTGTCGCCATGCTTCGCCCTGGTTGCTGCCGTTGTCCAAGTATCGCCACTCGCTGCCTCGGGCGATGAGGTCCGTGAGTTGCGTCTGTCGCCATCCGCGGAACACGTATCCAGCCCGGTCTTCGGCAGTGAGGGTGATGTCCATCTGCATGGGATAGAGTCCGTTCCAGTGGGTGCGTGGCAGAGGATGTCCGTTGAAACAGAAGAGGCAGGCCTCCTCGGGCTGCGATGCGAGCGAGAGCAACGCGGGCTTCTCGGCGCCGTAGGAACTGAGGTCGTCGAGCAGTATGGTCACTCTTCCGCGGGCGAAGTCGCGCAGTTCCTCGACCTCGTCGCGCCAGTAGTCCACGGAAGGCAGCGCATCGCCGTAGTCGGACGTGGTGCCCTGCCACCGCTCCACATGTTGGCGGATGATGGGCTCGATGTCGGCTTGGTGCTCGTCGATCTGGCGGCATATCTCGTCGGCGTTGAAGGTCGTGAAGAGCTGGTCGGCCATGCGCTGGCAGAAGTATTGTCGGTAGCCTTCGTTCTGCAGCATCTGGCTCAGCGGCCAGAAGGACTGCTTGACGACGTAGTTGATGTTGCTGTTGTCGAACTTGAAGAATCCGCGGTCGCAGTCCATCAGAATCCATCGCCACTTACCCCCCTCGCACGTCTTCCAGGTCATGGTGTTGTGGCTGAGGGAGGTGTTGGCGCTGTAGGACTGCGTGATGATGTAGTCGGTGAAGTTCTCGAGGTCTATCTCTTGTTTCAAGGCCTCGAAAGGGGTGTCGTCGGAGTAGTCGGTGGCTTTCGCTCGCTTCAGGAACTCCACCCACGCGTCGATATTTCCCACCTCGGCTTCGTCGCCACCCTCTACCATATCGAAGGGCGCTCCTCCGAGGTCATAGTGGCGCGTCACATAGTCTTCATCCACCTTCTCTCGGATGTTATGAATGCCCAGGAACTCTCCGTTGACATAGACCACACATGGTCGGAATGCCATCAGATCCAGGTTCATGCCTCCGCGTCGGGCGGCCTGCTGCACGAGGCCGTCGCGCATCAGCGTGTAGCTCCAGTCGCTGCCCGAAGCGCGCAGAGCGAAGTTGTCGAAGGAGGCGCGGGAGTCGTCCACGAAGAGCTGGTACTCCAGTTTGCTCTCGCCATACTTCTTCTTGAAATAGACGCCCAGCATCTTCTGCGGCAACTGCCAGGAGTAGAGCCCGTTGACCTTGATGCCAGCGCGCTCGTTGAAGGCGGGTCGGTCGCTGCCGTTGTTCAGGAAGAGTTCGATGTTCACCGGCACTTCCCAGTCTGGCTTGAAGTCTTGGACATAGATGCCTTGTTCGTTGTCCCAGAAATTCTCGTCGTCGGTGGCGATGGACACTATGGGCAGGTGGTGGCCTTCGAAAGCGTCGTCTATGAAGTAGCTTGCTGTGACCACGTTTCCTGGAATCTTGCCTTCTTCGATGATGCGTGCCCGCAGCACGGTGGTCTTCTCGAAGGTCAGCGGTCCTTCGTAGACGGGCGATGCGGCCGTGGGCTCAGAGCCGTCGGTGGTGTAGTGTACGGTGCCGCCCAGGTCGTTGGTGATGCTGGTGGTGGCGGCGCCTCTGAAGAATCCTCCGGGCGTGAGGATCATGGGCTGGTTGGCCTTGCCCATGTAGGCCTCTACAGCGTTCTTTGCGCCAGGTGTGGGTGTGAGGAAGAATGCCCACTCGTCGGTAGCATCGCGCCGCCGACCATAGGAGATGTCCAGCAACTGCACGCCAAAACTGATGCTGTCCATCAGCACTCCCTCCGACGAGAAGAGCGCCACGCACTCGCCGTCGGCCGAGAGCTTGAAGTTGGTGTGCAGGCCTGCCGACTGGTCGTCGCACCAGAGCAGCAGGTAGTCGCCGGCCGCCAGGATAGTGCCCTGCGGCAGAACGTATTTAAGGGGAGTGGACAGTTTGTCGGTGATTCCGCAACCGCTGAGGTCAATGTCCTCCAGGCCGCAGTTGTGAAGTTCCACCCAGTCGGCGGACTCTCCGAAGTCGGGGTCAGCAAGGGTGTTGCTGTTCTGGGCCATCACTTCGTTGATGACGACCTGTGCGTGTGCTGGTGTGGCAAGCATCAGCGCCGTCAGCATCAGGAACGCGAAATTTGTGTTTGCTTTCATTCTGTTCAGGTCTGTTTGTTTGATGGGTTGCGTATGCATGTTTTGGATTTCTCTATTCATTGTGCGCGGTGCGGCACGGGTGCTGCGCGTTGTCCGTGGATAAGAAAAAGCCGCCAACTGGCCTCACGGTCCTGGCGGCTCTTAGGCTAATAATGTTAATCAGATGTAAAAGAGATAATCTGGCATCTGATGAACCAGTTGTTTTCGACTCACGTCGTAATAGAACTGTAAGAATAGAGAGATTATTCTCTCCGGGTATGCTTTAATCGCTGCAAAGATAGGTTGTTTTTAGAATGCTGCAAAATAAAAGAGGAAAAAAAACATTAATTACTCTCGGAAAATCCGAAAAATGTCGATTTTCGTCATTAAAAGCATGCTTGATAGTTCTGTATGCGGCTTGCTGAGCAAAGGAAAGGGGGCGTAAAGCGGTGGAAATGAGAGAATGCGATGTTTGAGGGTGCAGGATGGGCTGGCAGAGGGACAAGGAGGGACCTTACCTTATTATATATAGGTACGGGGAGGAGGGGATGGAGAGGAGGAGGGGATGCAGCACCGCTGCGTCATACGGAACAGCCTCTGCAGGGAAAGCAAGGGGGCGGGGAAGAGACCAGCCTCCTCCCCGCAGGCCGTTCCGTGTGACGCAGCGGTGCTGCGTCTCCCCGCCCTCCACTCTCCCTCCTCCCATTTCACCATTACCCTCCTCCACGCCCTCCACTCCTCCACCTTTGCTCTCCTTGGGGCCTCATCTGCCCTCATTTCTGCCCCTTAGAGCAAGAAAAAGGTTCATGAAGCCTGCCACGTCGTATTTTTTACGTACCTTTGCACCCACAAAACACCAACTTTCTCCACAACAACACCAACTTTCCCCAAAACCACCAACTATTCCCCGGAATAACACCAGCTATCCCCCATATAACACCAACTATCCCCGCATAACACCAACTTTTCCAAAACTATACATCATGAAGAAGTTTCTGCAACTACTTTCGCTGGCACTGATGGCCACCTTTGCCCTCGCCGCCTGCAACGACCATGAGGAGAGCGTAGAGATCCCCCTCGACGAGATAGCTAATCTGGAGCCACAACTCAAGGAGACTGACGACGCACTCATTCTCTCGTGGGGCGAGGCGTGGGGCGATGAGAGCGCCATCGCCTACCGCCTGGAATACCACTTCGAAAGGAATCTCTGCGTGCGCGCCACCGAAACGCGCATCTTCTACACCGCCGAAGAGGCCGACGAGGCAGAGCAGTTGCTGGCAGAGGACGAGGACCTCGAGGCGCCCTTCACACGCAAGGGCAATACACTCGTGCTGGACTACACGGAGCAATACGAGGGTGCATCGAAGCTAACCGTGCGCGAGATGCTGGAGTGGCGTAAGCAACAAATACTCAACAACAGATAGTCGCCCCGGCCGCAGCCTTGCAGCGCGGTCATGCGCTACATCAAAAATCCCCCCTTGCGCGGGCTGCGCAACAAAAAAATCGAGAGGAGGTATGGCCAAAGAAGAAAGAATTCAGTAACTTTGCAGCCAAATTAATGCAACCCCCAAGAATCAAGAACACATAACTTATGAAGCAGAATATCCGCAATATCGCAATCATTGCACACGTAGACCACGGAAAGACCACGCTCGTGGACAAGATGTTGCTTGCCGGCAACCTCTTCCGCGACAACCAGCAGACGGGCGAACTCATGCTCGACAATAACGAGTTGGAGCGCGAGCGCGGCATCACCATCCTCTCGAAGAACGTAAGCATCAATTACCGCGACACGAAAATCAATATCATCGACACGCCGGGTCACTCGGACTTCGGCGGAGAGGTGGAGCGAGTGCTGAACATGGCCGACGGCTGTCTGCTGCTCGTAGATGCCTTCGAGGGCCCCATGCCTCAGACGCGCTTCGTGCTGCAGAAGGCTCTGCAGATTGGTCTGAAACCCATTGTTGTCATCAACAAGGTGGACAAGCCCAACTGTCGTCCGGATGAAGTCCAGGAAGAGGTTTTCGACCTTATGTTCAATCTGGACGCCTCCGAGGAGCAGCTCGACTTCACTACGGTCTACGGCTCCGCCAAGCAGGGCTGGATGTCGCTGGACTGGCGCAAGCCTACCGACAACATCACCCCGCTTCTGGATACCATACTGGAAGTCATCCCTGCCCCTCCCGTAGTCGAAGGCACACCTCAGATGCTCATATCTTCCCTCGAGTATTCTCCTTATGTAGGCCGTATCGCCGTGGGACGCATCACCAGGGGAGAACTCAATACCGGCAGCCAGATAAGCCTCTGCAAGCGTTACGACGTAATCCAGAAGCAGAAGATCAAGCAGCTGATGGTGTTCGAGGGACTCGGCAAGGCAAACGTGGATACCGTCCGCTGCGGCGACATATGTGCAGTGGTGGGAATAGAGGGCTTCGAGATTGGGGACACGATTGCCGATTTCGAGAACCCCGAGCCCCTGCCGCCCATCGCCATAGACGAGCCCACGATGAGCATGCTCTTCTCCATCAACAATTCTCCTTTCTTCGGAAAGGACGGCAAGTACGTGACTTCACGCCATATAAAGGACCGTCTGGAGAAGGAGCTGGAGAAGAACCTGGCCCTGCGTGTCAAGCCCGGTCTTACGGCCGATACCTTCGTGGTCTACGGGCGTGGCGTGCTGCATCTCTCGGTGCTCATCGAGACTATGCGTCGCGAGGGCTTCGAACGCCAGGTAGGCCAGCCGAAGGTGCTGGACAAGACTATAGGCGGCCAGCGTTGCGAACCTGTAGAAGATCTCAGCATAGAGGTGCCGGAGGA
>JAILFY010000179.1 GCA_024697285.1 Bacteroidaceae bacterium | reverse complement strand
TAAGTGTTATTTCAGAGTTGGCTTTAAATCGCACAGAAAAAACATGACATAGTTATCGTAGTCACAGCACTCGACTATAATCACGGAGAAGTTTAGAGGATGGTGAGAGAGCCCGTTGATGTGAGGCCTTATTTGGTCTATTTGGCCTTTTCACCATAATTTTATGTAGTATGTAGTTTATTTTGAACAACATTTTACGCACGAAACAGAAAGTTGTATGCCACTAGCGGGGCAGGAATCGGATGCATCAAAGCAAATCAAACAGAAAATATCTGACACTTGGTTGTTATGACTGGATCTATTCAATTTCACGCAAAAGGCGACTCCGGCAAAGGAATAAAAAAACTGAAATATCGCTGGTAGCGAGTGAAACCGAGGGGGAGGGGGGAAAGAAGACAGGCAAGGGTGGAGTGCTTGGCATGAATCCCCTGCTATATTCATTACATATAACAGAAGCCCGACGGGGTGACAGATCATCGTCTACGATCTCTGTCGCCCCGTCGGGAATCGTTTGTTAGATGCTGATGTTGCAGGGAGATGCACACTTGCCTATGGTCTGTAGCCCCTTCGACGGTTCCACGGCGGAGGGGTTCAACCATACTAACTACAATAATATAGGCGATGATATATTTGTTGGTGTAAAACGCTCAAGCCATATCAGAACGTTAGTTCAATTCCAGAAACGAACAAATATGTTGCATAGAAACAACCAACTATAGCACATTAAGAGTCGTAATTTATCAATTTGATATATTACACCAACTCGTATATCGTTACCATAATTTATTTCTCTATCAGACAGACCGCATAGGCAGAGATACCTTCTTCACGACCCGTGAAGCCGAGGTGTTCTGTGGTTGTTGCTTTGATGCTCACGCAGTCTATATCACATCCGATCACCTGCGCCAGGCATTCCTGCATCGCCGGGATATGGGGATTCAGTTTCGGGCGCTCGGCACAAATGGTGGCATCTATATTATTCAACCGATACCCTTTGTCGGCCAACAGCGCCATCGTCTTCCGCAGCAATATCTTACTGTCTATACCATCTGTCTCAGCAGCCGTATCCGGAAAGTGATAACCAATATCACGGAGGTTGGCAGCTCCCAGCAAGGCGTCGCAGATAGCGTGTATCAGCACGTCGGCATCTGAGTGGCCCAACAGCCCCAGACTATGTTCTATGCGAATTCCACCCAACCACAGGTCGCGGTCAGGAACCAGTTGATGTACATCGAATCCAAAGCCTACTCGTGTCATAAGGAAGTGCGAGCGGAGCTCGCGGTTTATGAGTTTAAGGTGTCGCTGCGCGACGGTTTAAGAGTTTATAGTAGTAATAGAAGTTATAGAAGTTATAGAGTTTATAGTAGTTATAGAATTTATAGAAGTTATAGAAGTTATAGAGTTCTCAAGACTCGCAAGCTCGAATGAGCGTCGCAAACGCCGAACGTAGAGATTAGAGTTTAGAGAAACCCGTCCGCTCGAGCTACGCTCGCTTGACCCTTCAAGAACTCGTCAACTAAGCTATCAACTCGTCAACTATTTCAGAGCAATCTTACGGCCACGCACCACATAGAAACCCGGGGCGTGAGGAGCACGGAGGAAGATGTCCAGACGGGAGGCGAGGCGACGGCCACTGAGGTCGAAGACGGGCGCCGCCAACAAGTCCTCCTCACCCAACTCATCCGAAATGCCATCATAAGGCACTTCCTCCAGTTCCCAATAGAAATATGGTTCCCAACTATAGCCGGCCTCGGGGGTGCCGTCGGAATCCACATCTTCCACCGTCCAATACGACTCTGCACCCCAACTGCCAGCAGGGCTGTTGGTGGCACGAACGGCATAGCGGTCGCCATCCTTGTACCACACCTGGCCCTCCCAGTTCAGTCGCTTGGAAACAGTGTTCACACTGATGCTGCCTCGCGAGATGATGTCACCGGAACTATTGTTGCTCAGAGTGGGATTGGTGAAATAGGCATCCGTCTGCCATCCGGGAGAGGCAAAGAAGTCCGTATTGCCCGTTCCAACCTTACCTTCGGTCTGCACGAACATGAAGATATCTTCATCCGTCTTCTCGCCAACGAGACGACCCTGGCGCGAGAGGTAATAGGTGGCAGTAGTGAAAGCAGAACCGTTGTAGTGAGTGAGAATACGGTACTGCGTGTTGTCCTTGACACTGGCCAGAGCATCCTTATACTGCTCCTCTTTCACGGTCGGTTTGACAGGTTTGTCCGTCATGAACAGCCGGAAATTACTCCACACCGTCCAGTGGTCGCCCGTCGTATCGTCGGCCTTCAATCCCATCTCCTTTTGCGCGGACTCGGTAAGGGTGAAGGTGAGGGTCGTCACGCCATTCCCTTGGTCGAACCAAGTCCGTGCTTCCTCTAAGGTATTGGCCATTCGAGTAGTGGCACAACGAACTTGTCGGGTCTCGTCGTCTACGAAGATGGCGCTCTTATAGCCCGTGCGAGTGAGTGCCAGGGCATACCACTGGAAAGTGCCAGCGGGCAGGGTGACTTTCTGCGAGAGGAAGGCTCCGGGCTGATCCAGGAAGTCGGCCACGGCGTGGATGGAATCAAAGGCATGGGGCATTTCCGACCAATACCAACCCAACGTGTCCTCAACAGGAGCGGGATTGTCCAAGAAGATGTCCGTGAGCTCCAGGGGAGCTTTTATCTCCAGTTCATCTGTCGAGAGGAAATCCACGAAAGCCGATTTCAGGATATCTTTGGAGGTTGCCACCTGCAGGTCGGAAGTGGCCTTAGCGACCACATTGTCCTGTTGTGCGATTGTATTATCCAGATGTGTCTTGTCGTTGGGATTACAAGCATAAGCATCTGCATTGGCCAGCAAATTCTGAATGGCATCACGCACCCTGTCGTAGGGCGTGGTATCAATCGGGTCAGGGACCTCGACCTCGCCATAGGGCTGCCATTCTTCGTCTTCCGGCAGTTCCTCGCTGAGGTCGTAGGGTGTCAGACCATTATAGATATACTCAGCTCGTTTCTGCAGCCAGGTCTGAGCCTGAGAAACTTGGGAGCCGTAGTTGTAGCCATCTCCCCACATCGTTGCATTATGAGTGAAGGAGGTGCTTGCATAGTCATAATACTGCTGGCAGAAGTCCATCAGTTCTTCCACACCGCCCAGGCGCAGCAGACGTGTCCACGCCTTATAATAAGCCTTATCCAGAGTGGGACCGGCCTTGCGCAAGGCTTTCCAGAGGCTGTTGCATTCCATGTTCCTTGCAGTGAGGTAATCAGAGGTAGCGCCCGTGGAGAAGTAGCCACCGTTCAGTTCGTGGCCGAAACTCCAGTCGAGGTCCCAGATGGGTCCGAACTTCCAGAGGTCATCTGAATCACCCACGAACTCCTTATAGAGGAAGGTGCTCTTGGGATGCATGAGCTCCAGGTTCATGATAAACTCGTTCGTGAGGTAGAAAGCCGCAAACGTGTCGACCTCCACCCACCGAGAGATATCTTCGCCCAGGGAAGCGGCATAAACCATCTCGTTGAAGTCATTCATGATATCGGTGGACGATAATTGCGTCAGCGCAAATAAATCTTCCAAGTCCGGCTCATGAATCTTCACAGGCACATAGTAGAAGTCGGACCTGTAGATGGTCTCATCGGTATATGTGTCCAGTTCGAGCAATGCGGCCCTACTCTCGTCCACGAGGTCTATGCTATTGTTGCTGAAGCCCGTTTTCTCTGTGAAGTTATACGAGCCCCGGTATTCGCCGTTGATATAGAGTTCCACAGGAACAATATGATTGGCTCCGGCAGCGCCGGCCATCTGAGCAACCTTCATGCCGATGGCATTTGTCAGCATGGAGTTGCGGATATTATTAGCCAGCAGCACCCAACTCTTCCCTTTGGTCATGCCGAAAGGTTTCACTTTCTCGTCGAACTTCAGGCGATAGGGGCTCTTGCCATTCTCTCCGGCCCAGCTGCTGTTGCCGCGTCCCTTGATATTGACAGGCGTTTCTTCCATATCGGGGAACACGCCAGCGCCATCGATGCGGAAAGTGCCGGTGAGATACGTCGTCTTGTTATAAGGCAGGCGCCCCTCGTCGGTGGTGATGTAGATAGATGGCACCGCCACGGCACGGTCGGTAGGCCAGTCCACGCTCACCGTATATTTCGTGCCAAAGGGCTGCCAGTCAAGCGACTCGCCATCACCCAAGGTTGGCACCACCACTGGTGTTGGTTCCGAAGAAGAGCCCGTGACCTTGTACAACTCCAACTCAGCCATGCAGAGATAATTCTTATATGCCGCCTGGGTACACACGATTCGCAAGTACTTATAGTCATTGCCTAAGTCGATGACTGGCGATGTCCACCAAGTGAGGGATGCCTGAGGAATACCATCGGTTTCTGAGTTGAAAGATTTCACGGCCGTCCACGTCCCGCCATCCTCACTCACGTCAATCCGCAGAGCCAGAGGCCACCTCTGATTGGCTTCGCGTGTCTCGTAGCGGAACTGCAGGTTATGAATGGCTTCGGGCAGATTGACTTCAATCCAGGGACAACTGTCGAGAGGTAACGTCTCGTAGCCGCTGGCCCTCCAAGTGGAATGGAAGAAGGTGTACTCGTTGCCATCAAGCAGCATCGGCAACCCTTCGTTTTCAAGCATCGTAGGTGCATTCGTAGAGAGCATGTCGGACGTCAGCGCTATCTTCACGGCATTCTCATCGAGCGAGTAGTCGGGGACGACCGGATCCACGGGGTCCACAGGATCTACGGGTTCCTGGGTATCCTTGGAAAGAGTAAGTATCTGACATCCAGGCAAAGCCACCACATAATCCACGGGCTCTGCAAAGCTCAGGCGGGAAACCTTGCTGCGCTGTCGAGTGCGACCTATATAGACTTCTGCCTCGCTGGCCGACAGTTGGAAAGAAGGGGTCAGCCACTTCCCGATAACGGAGGCAGAACCGGTGATGAGACCATTGGCTCCTATTTCACAAAGGACATCGGTGTAGAGTCCTCCATTGAACTTATTGTTGAACTTGAAGGAGGTGAATACAGGCATATTCCGGGGAGCACTGTGGCCCACGGAATCCACGACAGCTTGCTTATAGACACGGTTTTGACCATCTATGGTGGTGACGACCAGTTGCTTATCATCTTCCACTACGCTCTTGACCACCGCCGGTGGATAGACATCCAAACGGCCTCCAGGCTGATAAACAAACAGGGTATCGGAGACTGCGGCCTCGGCAATATTCTGGGCCGAGACGAACTGCACTCCACAAAAAGCCATGAAGATACAGGCTAAAAACTTCAAGTATTTGGACATAAATAATAGAATTACCTTCTTTTGCGCTGCAAAAATAGAGATAATTAGAATCTACGCCAAACTTTTTATGTTAAATAATGAATACCCCCACAGACAAGTTATCCTTTTATGGCACAAAGGTTTTTCGGGAACTGCCATCGGCAAAACGCAGGAGTTGTATTCCACGATGTTTTTCCGCCACGCGCTGTCCCATGAGATTATAACGTTCGGGTGTCTTCTGCTGTCCTGCCGTGGAGATCTCCTGCGAGATACCATCGGCTTCTATCGTGAATTCTCTGCATGCAAAGGCGGAACCCTCACAACGGGCATTCACGCGCTGCACGCCCCAGGTGTAATGTCCGGCAGGCAGCTGGAAGAAGACTTCCGTAGTGGTGCCACAGTTGCCGTGGGCCACCACCTTTCGAACGCCATTCAAGTCGCCTTCCGTGTAGGCTCGGCAATTACCATAGTATCTACCTTGATCGTCACGCACAAAGAGCTCATAGGTCTGTGCCTGGAGACCACGTTTCCACGACAAGCGCACCTTATTACCATCCACATTGCTCTCCAACTGCAAGACCATTGCGATGCGTAACGTGGCCGAAAAGGGATTATAGTGCACAGCCATAAGGGTGCCTGTGGTCCTCGGGAACAGGTGGCCGTCGTTGGTCGTGCCCGCAGTGACGAGGTCAGGAGCGCCATCGGCGTTCCAGTCCAGGAAGGCCGTGGCAGCGCGGGAGCCTGCGCCATAACGGCGCTCGTGGGTGAACACTCCCTTGGCACTCCCCAACCACAGCGCACCTGTGGTGAGGCCCGTGGCCGCATCTTCTCCCTGATAGAAGAAGTCGGCAAACCCATCGCCATTCCAGTCGAAAAGATGTGCGGCTGTCACCGAGTTGTTGCCGTTGATGCTCTCTTGAGCAAGACCAGAACTTGCCGAAGGGGCAAAATGTCCGGTGCCATCGTTGAGGCAAACAACGGCTTGGGAACCAGTGCAGAGGATGTCGAAGAAACTGTCGTTGTTGACATCGGCAAAAGTCACGCCGCCATCAGCAGGCAATGGGTTCGTGGCCATCCAGTTGGTGGGCTGGAAGGTGCCCGAAGCCGAGTCGAGAAGGAACAACTCTGCGGAGGTGGGACTGCAGGCGAAGATGTCTGGAAGTCCATTGCAACTGAAGTCGGCCACGTAGACCTGACAGTAGGTCACCGATTCATCAGCAAAAGGTTGAGCCTGATAGGCAAAAGTGCCATCCAGCACACTCCTCTGCGCCATCAGCACCACATTCTTTCCGTTTGCACCCACGGCAATGATGTCGGGCAGTCCATCGCGATTCACATCGGCCACCGTGGCAGCGGTGAGGTCAGAGAAACTGACGCCCTCCACCACAGCGGCGGACTGACGCAAAGAGCCATCGGACTGCACCTTATATATACCATTGGCTGCTCCGGCAGGATTATGCGTCTCATTCGGAGTGCTGAGCACCAGCAGTTCCAACTGTCTATCGCCATCGAGGTCGGCGGGGGTTACAGACGGACAGAGGCCCGCCTGCAGTCCGGTTGCCACCTCCGTCCAAGTGCCCTGTGCATCCTGTCTCAGCAGGGTGTTCCAGGGCACAGCCGCTTGCTCCACGTCTGCTCGTTGTCCCGCGAGGAGGAGGTCCAGGGTACCGCTGCCCGTGAGGTCCACCGGCACCAACGTACCTTGTTCCACCCCCCACTCGGCGTGGACCTCATCCACATCCAGACTAAAAGGGCTCACTACCGGACCCTCCTGTTTTCCACTGGAAGCACCTCTTCCTTCTATGTAGGGCCAGCCCTCTTCGTCCCATTTCACTTCGTCCAACCAAGCCACGCGACCTTTGTCTACATTCGAACGAAGATACCCATGATAAGACATCCACGTGGTGCCGTTCTCATCTTCTATGATGCGTGAGTTATGACCCGGAGCAATACATATCTCGTTGCTGGTCAGGAACAGTGTATATTCATTATCAAGCATCCGTTTGTTGTCCTTCGACACGTATGGCCCGAAGAGCGAGGTAGAGCGTCCGACCACTGTTTCGTAAGTACTGTTCTCGCCATCGCAGCAGGTGCCGATACTGCAGAAGAGATAGAAATAACGGCCTCGCTTGTAGATATAAGGAGCCTCGAAACGAGTGCTGGCTATTTGGCGCTTGCGCTTCACGTTCTTCACTGCCAGCCCGTCTTCCGTCAGTTCTATGAGCCAGATGCCATGCCAGCTACCCCAGACGATGTACTTATGTCCATTCTCCTCTATGTAGTTCGGGTCGATGCTGTTCTTCACACCTACCTCGGAACTGGTGAAGAGTTTTCCGTCTCCCACGATAGTATAAGGTCCTTCCACCTTGTCAGCCGTGGCCACTCCGATGCTCGCAGTATCCTCTCCACCCCACTTCGAGAGGGCGAAATAGAGGACATAGCGGCCATCTTGTCTAGTCACACAAGGGGCCCAATAGACATTCACGCCCTCCACGAAGGTGGGACGCGTGCCTCCGTCGAAGACCTGACGCACATAGTTCCATTTCGTGAGGTTCTTGGAACGATAGACATGTTCTGCAGTGGAGAAGAGATAGTAATAGCCATCGTTGCCCTTGATGATCGAAGGGTCCGGAGCATTTTCTCCAACAATAGGATTCTCATACGTTTCGGCCTGGGTACTGCAGATAGAGACCAAGCACATCATCACAAAGAAGAGTAGAGTTCTGATTTTCATGTTTTTAGGGTTCATTTTGTGTTCTTTCTGAAGGGAAGCTTTCTGTGCGGAGCGAAGCAGGAGGAAACCTTCTGTTCGGTTTGAGAATGGGAGGAGACCTCCTGCTCGGCCTTAACGGGAGGAAACTTCCAGTTTGGACCGAAGCAGGAGGGAAACTTCCAGTTAGGTTTGAGAACGGGAGAGAACCTTCTGTTCGGCATAAACGGGAGGAAACTACCAGTTAGGACCGAAGCAGGAGGAAAACTACCAGTTCAGTTTGAGAACGGGAAGAGACCTCCTGTTTGGCATAAAAGGGAGGAAAACTTCTGTTATGCCTTAACGGGAGGAAAACTTCTGTTCGGCCTACAATCTGTTCAGACTTATACAGACGGAAACTTTCAGCTCGACCTGACGACCGATTAGGGTTCGATGGTCATCTTGTCAATATCTGGCATCCATCCTTCGTCGTTGCTCAGCTCAATGGTGTTGCAACCTTTCTTCAGTTCCACATCGAAGGCAATAGTGGCTGGCCGGTTCCAGTCTCGTGAATGTGTCTGCAAAGTGGCTACGGTCTTGCCATTGACGGTGAGGTCCATGGAACGATCCTCGGCGCAGAAGAAGGTGATGGTCATCCGGCGCGTGCCTTTCTTCTGAACATAGACATCATTCCACTGTATCGTGTTGTCTGAACGGCTGCCCAACCAGCATGCCTTGTAGCCTCCACTGGCCTCTGCAGAAGCTACGTACACACCGGACTTCTCCACCTGATTGTTGCGCAACTCCTGATAGGCTGGCAGCAAAGCTGTCTCAGCCTCATAGACCTTGCGTTCCAGACGCTTCTGTCCCTTTGCCCGGAAGATTTTGGTGCCATGGGCCGGGATAGTCAGCGTGATGGGGTTCTGGTCATAAATATAGTCCTGCTGAAGGATACAGTCGTAGTACTGAACCGCACCGCCCAAATCAATAGAGGCAGGATTCAGGCGTACCGTCTGTTGTTCGTCGCTGGGGTTATAGATGGCCACGGCACGTGTTTTCCCTTGTCGCTTCAGAATATCTTTCACGAGTATATAGCACTCGCCCTGGCGCTCGGCCACATAAGCCTGCAGGTGCAGGGGGTCTTGGTTCAGAGCAATGAGGTCCTTGTTGCAGAGCAAATTCAGGGATTCAGCGCGGATATTGCGGGTGTCACAGCCTATCAGCAGGGGCGAAGACATGATACACCACATTCCGAAGTGGGTCTCGTCCTCCACTTGGGTCATGGAGCGACCCACTTCTAGCATATCCATGTCGTTGTAATGGCCATCGTGGCAGAAGGCACTCAAATAGAGGTTCTCCGCTAAGATTCCACGTACGCTCTTCCACGCATCATAGATATCTCCCGTGGTGCGCCAGCTGTCGCTGACCTCTGCTCCCCACGTACCGGGGAAGGCCCAGCGACACATATTATATACCACGTCCTTCTTGCCGCAGTTCTTAATGGCATTCGATATCTTGGTATACTGCTCCTGCTCGTCGAGCTGCATGTGGCGTCCGCCGCAATAGTCCACCTTGATGAAGTCGAAATCCCAGTCGATGAAGTAGAGCTTGCAGTCCTGCTCCTCATGTCCGGCGAATCCCACTCCAAGTCCCCAGGCGTGGCGATTGCCACTGCCGCAGGTGTTGTCTCCGGCGTCGGAGTAGATACCCCCTTTCAGTCCGAGGCTGTGGATATAATCCACCAACGAACGCATTCCGCTGGGAAACAGTTTCGTGTTCAGACGCAGATGTCCGTCCTCACCACGGCCATCCCAGTAGCCGTCGTCAATATTCACATACAGATAGCCTGCTTCCTGCAATCCATTCTGGTGCATGGCATCTGCCTGTCCCTTGATGAGTTCCTCGTTGATATTCAGGGCAAAAGTGTTCCATGAGCTCCAGCCCATGGTTGGGGTCCGCTGACCATAGACGGCAATGGCTATGAGAGTCAGAGCCGCAAGAACAAAGGTTTTTCGCATGATCGTTTTTGGTTACATTAAATATATTAAAGGTAGTTTTTGGTAGATAATAGCACCTTCTGACGGCACAAAGATATACGTTTTCCACCTAATAATCGAACAATAAATGGTTTTTTTTGCGTATTTTTTGTTCATATTGTACATTTTTCATACCTTTGCGGCAAAATAATCACGGCATTTCTCGTATGTAGCCTTCATCTGATAGTCCAGACCCTTTGTCTGCCATTCATCGGAAGTCTCGCCGAGGTTGCAAAAGTAACATTTATTAAGTTAATGAGACGCCATAACCACATCACCATTCTATGCTTGCATCACCTCCCGTACGCGGCAGCATCTGCAAGTATCTCCTGTGGTTTCATGGAGTCCGATTACCTCACTTATCAACTAATGAACTTCCATGTGGACTAAACCATGGTCAATGAAAGAAGGTTTCGCCATTGGTGGTGGCCTTCTAGCCATAGGGCTACTGCTCCAGCTTACGCTTGGTGCTATACGGTGGTATGCCTTTGCATGGCCTGTCAACCTCATCGTCCTGACAGCTTTTCTGCTGTTTATTGTTGTTGCCACCTTCCTGCGCAACAACAACTATCCCTTCCATTTTCTCACGACTCATCGGGCCGCTGTTCCCGCATTAGTCTATGCCGCAGCGCTCACCATCATCATGGGGCTCACGCGTCAGAGCGAAGGGGGCAGTTGGTTCCACGATATGCTTGCATTCTGGCCTTTTGCGCTCATCTACGTTTATATCGCTTTTCTTCTGGCTCTCATCTCCTTCCGCAGGCTCAGCCACATGTTGCGTCACGACAAGCGTCATCATAAAGGAACGCACCGCAACTGGCTCCGTGACATCTCCTTCCTACTCAACCACGTGGGTCTCTTCCTCGTCCTCGTCTGTGCCTCGCTGGGCAGTCCCGACATCCAACGACTGAGGATGGTTGCCACCATCGGACAGCCCGAATCACGGGCTTTCAACGAAGAACAGTTGGTGAAATCCATCCCTATGACCATCGAACTGAAGCGATTCATTCTGGAGACTTACGACGATGGCTCGCCCCGCCGCTTCGCCTCTGAGATAGAGGTGTTGGTCGACAAGAAGAAACGGGTCATGGCCACCGTGGACGTCAATCACCCCGCGAAAATCCAGGGATGGAAGATTTATCAGTATGGCTACGACACCTCCAAAGGTGCCGACTCGCAGATAAGCATTCTGGAATTGATTCACGACCCGTGGTTGCCCTATGTCTACACAGGTATCTACATGATGCTTGCCGGAGCGCTCCTGCTCTTCCTCCAGCGCAGCTATTCTTCCAGGGGCCTCACCGAAGAGGAATACCGCAAGCGACTGAAAGCGAAGGATGCCAGGAAGGCAGAAAAGGCGAAGAAACAGAAGGAGTTCTTCTCCACCGACAAGACAGAACACCACAAGCATCATTCTCATCATTCTGGCAGCTCGGAACACTCGGGGCACTCGGGCAGTTCAGATCATTCGGGACATTCCGGACATTCGGACTCCGACGACCCACTGCCACCTCACTTCCACGTCGAACACTAAGAAGAAGCTACATCTATGACTTGGTCTTATTTTATATATTTCGCCATCGTCGCAGTCCTGCTATGGACCTTCGGCGCCCTGTCTGCATGGAAGGAAAAAGTCCGCGGGGCTTATCTTTTCACCGCTGGCGGTCTGCTCGTCTTTTTCAGCTTTATCATCGGGATGTGGATAACCCTGGAGCACCCGCCCTTGCGCACCATGGGTGAGACGCGCCTCTGGTACTCGGCCTTCCTGCCTCTCGTGGGCCTCATCGTCTATGCCCGCTGGAACTACAAGTGGATACTCTCTTTCTCCACGGTACTCTCCACCGTTTTTATCTGCGTGAACATCTTCCGACCGGAGATCCACAGTAAGACACTCATGCCGGCGCTGCAGAGCCCTTGGTTCGCTCCGCACGTGATTGTATATATGTTTGCCTATGCCCTCTTGGGCGCAGCCACGTTGATGGCTGTCTATAGTCTGGCAAAACGTCCTAAGTCCCATACCGCTTCAAGCTCTGGAACTGCACACCGTTCGCTCATGAGTTCCATCGACGATTTGGTGCGAGTGGGTCTGGCATTTCTCACCTTCGGCATGCTCTTCGGTGCCCTATGGGCCAAAGAGGCATGGGGACACTACTGGTCTTGGGACCCCAAAGAGACGTGGGCTGCCATCACCTGGTTTGGATATTTGGTTTATATCCACTATCGTCAGATGCCCACCCATCGCAGGCGCATCGCTCTCTGGATGCTCATCCTCTGCTTCGTCCTCCTGCAAGTGTGCTGGTGGGGCATAAACTACCTTCCTGCAGCACAAGGAATGAGTGTGCATACCTACGGGTAGTTGGAAAGTGGAGAGTCGTTTTACAGTTTAGAGGGAAAGTGGAGAGTTGCTTGAGAGGTTAGAGGGGAAAGTGAAGAGTTACTTGAGAGTTTAGAGAGGTTATAACATTAACTTTTTCGATACGATGACACTCAACGAATTCCAAGGATATATAAATAAGTATAAGAGTGCGATAGAGGAGATTAAATCGTCTGCCCACAGGGCGCACGAACACGTGAATCAGACCTACGACAAGAGTCATCCATACGGATTTCATCTGGACATGGTCGTGGAATCGGTGTATAAGTATGGTCACGAGGTTTGTGAGAAAGAGGAAGACGTACTGCCACTGTTCTTCGGCGCGTATTATCACGACAGCATAGAGGATGCACGGCTCACCTATAATGATGTGGTGAAGATAGCATGTCAGTATATGGATAAAGAACAAGCGACCATGGCCGCAGAGATTGTCTATGCACTTACCAACGACAAAGGACGCACTCGCGCCGAACGAGCGGGAGAGAGGTATTACCAAGGAATACGTGAAACACCCTACGCACCCTTCGTGAAGTTAGCAGACAGGTTGGCGAATATCACGTATTCGTTCACACACTCGAACGAGTCCAACCTGCACATGAAGCTTGTATATAAAGATGAACTGCCTCATTTCCTGAATTGCATTCGTGTGGAGAAAGACGACAAGAGATACGGCCTGCCAGCAACCATGATTCAGGCGATAGAGGAAGTGGTGAAGGCGCAATAAAACAGGACCCGGAATCATCACCCACTCCCCACAAAAGATCCCCCCGGCCCATCTCCCAAAGGAGAAAGGGTCGGGGGGAGGCTAATTCTGAGACCTGCCCTCTTCCCCACTCTCCCACGGGAGAGGGGGCCGAGGGGGGTGAGGCCCTATTAATCTTGATCCTTCTGGCTCTCTTCGAACTCCTTCTGCAGTTTCTGCTGTACGTCGGCAGGAACGAGTTCGTAGCTGGCAAACTTCATCACGAAGCTGGCGCGACCACCGGTGATGGAACTGAGAGCGGTGCTGTAGCTGGACATTTCCTTCAGGGGTACCTTGGCCGTAAGCTTCTCATAGCCGCTTTCGGAAGTCATACCCATGATCATGCCGCGACGGCCCTGGAGGTCAGACATCACGTCACCCATCTTATCGCTGGGCACAAAGACTTCCACATCATAGATAGGCTCCAGCAACTTCGGACCGGCCTCCTTGAAGGCCTGACTGAAGGCGTTGCGGCCAGCGAGCATGAAGGAAAGTTCGTTGCTGTCCACGGGGTGCATCTTACCATCATAGACGATGACGCGCACGTCGCGGGCATAGCTGCCGGTCAGAGGTCCTTGCTCCATCTTGCCCATGATGCCTTTCAGAATAGCAGGCATGAAGCGAGCATCGATGGCACCACCCACGACGCTGTTGATGAACACGAGTTTGCCACCCCACTCCAGGTCAACGACTTCCTCGTTCTTGACATTGATGCGGAACTCCTGATTGCCAAAGCGATAAACCTCGCTTACGGGCTGGCCGTCGGCATAAGGTTCCACGATGAGATGTACCTCACCAAACTGACCGGCACCTCCGGACTGCTTCTTGTGGCGGTAGTCGGAGCGGGCTGCCTTCGTGATGGTCTCGCGATAGGGGATGCGGGGCTCGTCGTAGATGATATTGATTTTATCATTGTTCTCCATGCGCCATTTAAGGGTGCGGAGGTGGAACTCGCCCTGTCCCTTGACGAGGATCTGACGCAGTTCCTTGGATTGCTCCACGAGCCATGTGGGATCTTCCTGAGACATGCGCTGGAGCACATTCATCATCTTCTCGGTCTCGGCCTCGTTGGCGGCACGGATAGCACGGATATACTTGGGCTCGGGGTACTTGATGAAGGCAAAGCGGTTGTCGCAGTCCTTGCCGTTGAGGGTGTTACCCGTCTTGACATCCTTGAGCTTCACGCTACAACCGATGTCGCCAGCTACGAGTTCAGACACCTTGATGCGGTTGGCACCGGCACAGACGAAGAGCTGTGCGATACGCTCCTTGCTGCCGCGGTCGGCATTCGTCAGGTCGTCGCCTTCGTGCACGACACCGCTCATGACTTTGAAGTACTGCACCTCACCGATGTGGGGCTCTACGGCAGTCTTGAAGAAGTAGAGGCTGGTGGGACCATTGGCGTCGCACTTCACCTCTTCACCACGGGTGTTGTGGGGAGTAGGCATCTGGTCCACGAAAGGAACGACATTACCCAGGAATTCCATCAGGCGACGAACGCCCATGTCCTTGCCTGCGCAGACGCAGAAGACGGGGAACATGCCGCGAGAGGCGAGGCCGGCACGAATGCCGTCGCGCATCTCGTCTTCCGTAAGTTCCTCGGTCTCGAAGAACTTCTCCATCAGGCCCTCGTCGTGCTCAGCAGCAGCTTCCACCAGTGCCTTGTGCAGTTCCATGGCTTTATCCTTCTCGTCGGCGGGGATGTCCTCGATGATGGGAGCACCGCCTTCGGGTTTCCAGGAGTATTTCTTCATCAGCAGTACGTCGATGACGGCGTTGAAATCCGGACCGGTCTTCACGGGGTACTGCACGGGAACGACCTTGCTGCCATAGATGCCTTGCAGTTGTTCCAGCAACTGGTCGTAGTCGAACTCTTCGTCGAGGTGGTTGACGAGGAAGATAACGGGCTTCTCCATCTTCTCGGTGAGGCGGAAATGGTTCTGCGTGGCTACTTCCACACCGCTCTGGCCGTTGATGAGGATGATGGTGGTGTCCGTGACGCCCATGGCAGTGAGGGCAGCTCCGGCGAAGTCATCACTGCCCGGGCAGTCGATAATGTTCAACTTCTTGTTGTTCCACTCCACATGGAAGGGCGTTGCGAAGACGCTGTAGCCATATTCCTGCTCCACCGGGAGGTAGTCGGAAACGGTGTTCTTCTGCGTGATGCGTCCACGACGACTGATGATGCCGCTCTCGAAGAGCAGCGCTTCTGTGAGGGTGGTCTTGCCAGCCCCGTCACTGCCAAGCAAGGCAATGTTCTTGATTTCTTTGGTCTGATAGGTTCTCATTGAGATGTAGTTGTTGGGTTATTTATTAGTATTATTTATTAATGAGGCGTGTTCCGATGGTCCAATTTATCACAAAACGAGAGGTAAAATGATTCATTTGAACCGAAAACGCCCGCAAGGTAGGAAAAAATAACGAAACCGCACACTTCTGACACCCTTTTTTCGATTACGAGGCCTCAGAATACTCTTTTTTTTGCATTTAACGAGCATTTAATGGTTCAAATATACTATTTTTGCCCGTGATTATGGCAGGCATATATATCCACATACCCTTTTGCAAGTCACGTTGCATCTATTGTGATTTCTATTCCACCACCGACGAGTCGCTGGCCGAAGCCTACGTGCAAGCGTTGTGCCGCGAGATTCGTGCCCGCAGGGACGAGGCGTCATCCTCACGCGTGTGCACTATATATATAGGTGGTGGCACTCCTTCGCGCCTCAGTCCGGAGCAGTTGCAGGAGATTCTCGAATGTGTTCGTTCCAACTACTCCGTAGAGGCGGGTGCGGAGATAACCGTGGAGCTGAACCCGGAAGATGTCACGCCGGAGTATATCCGGGGGCTGAGGGGATTCAACAGGGTTTCCTTGGGAATACAGACCTTCGACGACGACCTGCTCTCCCTGCTGCGCCGCCGCCACGATGCAGCCACCGCCAGGCAAGCCGTCGAGGGTCTCCAGGAAGCGGGAATCCATAACATCAGCATCGACCTCATCTACGGTCTTCCCGGTCAGACCTTGGAACGATGGGAGCAGGACCTCAGCAGCGCTTTCGCTCTGCACGTCCAACACCTGTCGGCCTACGCCCTCAGCTATGAGCAGGGCACCCCCCTATGGCGGTTGCGGCGAGAGGGCAAGGTTGCTGAGGCGCCCGACGAGCTCTCCGTGGAGATGTATCGACGTTTGTGCCAGCGAGCCCGCGAGGAGGGATTCTTGCATTACGAGATTTCCAACTTCGCCCTCCCGGGATACGAGTCGCGCCACAACAGCAGCTATTGGGCCGGCACAGCTTATCTGGGCTTCGGGCCGGGCGCCCACGGCTACGACGGCGAACGCACCCGCCGCGCCAATCCCTCTGACCTCCGCTCCTACCTGTCGTCCGAGGACATTCATCCGATAATCGAAGAACTCACAACCGCTGAACTCTACGACGAAGCAGTGATGTGCGGCCTCCGCACCATCAACGGCATTGATCTTCGGCGCCTCGAGGAAAGATTCGGCCCAGAGAAGAAAGCCTACCTCCTGAAGATGGCTGCTCCTCACCTGCAATCGGGGCGCCTCACACTCTCCGATCCTCATCAGCATCAATTATTGAGCGGGCCTTCTATCGCTTGCTCGAATCGGATTCTCGCCGGAGGATATTATCACTCGTCCGCTGCCCGGCTTCGGCTGACGGAGTCCGCTCTCATGGTTTCTGATTCTATTATGGCAGAGCTGATGTGGATGCCATGACGGGCGGGGGTGTGCGGCGCGGGGCGGAGTGCGGCGCGGGCGGAGGTTTGCGGCGGGAATCCCGGTTCACATGCGGGCGATAATGAGCACTTTGACCCCTTCCTGACGGAAGGGGAACGGCCGCGAGGTTTAAGGGGGGCATGGGGCATTGTGCTTGCATTGTGCTTGCAGCTTTGACCCCTTCCTGACGGAAGGGGAACGGCCGCGAGGTTTAAGGGAGGGGCATGGGGCATTGTGCTTGCAGCTTTGACCCCTTCCTGGCGAAGGGGAACGGCCGCGAGGTTTACAGGGGGCATTTTTCGGCGCAAATATTTGGCTCTTCCGAAAAAACTAACTACCTTTGCATTGCTGTTGCGGAAATAACACCTAATTACTCACTATAAAAAACTATAAAATAAACTATGCTAAGAAAATTACACCTTCTTCTTGCATCCTTGCTCCTCGCAGGGATTGTTTCTGCACAGGGCCTCCGCATAGGCGGTCCGCGCGTCCTGCCAGAGATACCCGCCTCTCAGCGCACCGCCCTGATGGGCTTCCAACCATCGCCACGCTTCGTCCCTCGTCGTCCGGCCATTGAGGTGGACACCGACAAGCAGATGTGGTGGGGCTACGCCACCGGTGAGTTCTCCGGAATGGTGGGCTTCGGCGCCAGTGCCGCAGAGACCTACTGGGGCGCCATGGGCGTTCCGACCTCGGAGTCTATGCCAAAGGGCAAGACCATCAAAGGCGTGCGCTTTGCCATCACCGGCAGTGCCTACATGAAAGATTTCCACCTCTGGATAGCCGAAGGCAAGCTGCCCAACAGCCTCTCGGATGTCAAGATAGACATTCCCGTGGAGACCTCGCAGCTGGTGGACGACGCAGCCAGCGAAGTGGTACTGCCCACTCCCTACGCCATCCCCGACAAGATCTTCTATATCGGCTACACCTTCACCATCACCGAATCCAACGATAAGAGCAACTATCCCGTACTTCTGGTCTACAACGGAGCAGACATCGACTATTCCCTCTTTGTCCGCGCCGAGAATCTCGCGCCCAGTTGGGACAACCAGTACCAGGCGTATGGTCCCCTTGCCATGCAGTTGCTGCTGGAGGGAGACTTCCCCAAGAATGCCATTCAGATCTCCAGCTCCTTCAATGACGTCTTCGCCCTGCCCGGTGGCACGGCAGAGGCCACGGTGACGCTCACCAGCAAAGGCCTGGGCACCATCCGCAGCATTGACTACATCGTAGGCGACGCCAACAGCGATGGCGATGAACAGCACCTCGACATCGCCCCCATCTCCGGAATGGACGTGCAGACAACAGTCTCCATTCCCCTGAAAGCCGACGCCAGTTCGGGCCGCACTCCACGCTACATCACCGTCACGAAGGTCAACGGCGAAGACAATGCCATCGAGAACAGCACCGCCGAGGGCTATTTCGTCACACTCTCACAGGCCGTGGCTCGCAAGACCGTCGTCGAGGAGTTCACGGGGACCTGGTGCGGCTGGTGCCCACGCGGCACCGTTGGTCTGGAGGCTATCAACAAGCAGTTCCCCGACAAGGCCATCACCATCGCCATCCACGGCGATGACCCGATGAGCATTGACTACAACGGAATCTCCGCCCCCTCCTATCCCTACGCCTACGTGGACCGCATCGTGAATGCCGACCCCTACTATGGCATCACCGGCGACGCACCTCTCGGCATCTGTGACCTCGTGGCCCAGCGCAACGCCATCCTTGCCGAAGCCAGCGTGAACCTGCAGCAGCCCACTCTGTCCAAGAACGGCAACATCACCTTCAAGACCGACATCACTTTCCACTACAGTTCCGAGAAGGCCCCCTACGCCATTGGCTACGTCCTCGTGGCCGACGGCCTCAAGGGCAGCGGTCGTGACTGGGCACAGTCCAACTTCTACAGCGGTCGCAGCGAATATTCCGACGACTCCAACCTCAAGCCCTGGGTGGACGACAACTCCTATGTCCTCACCTCCTTCGACCACGTAGCCATCGCCGCCAAGGGCATGGACGGCAGCAGCACGCTGGCCAAGCCCATCGAGGACGGCGTCTCGCGCACCCTCAATGGTTCCATCAACCTCACGGGCAACACCATCCTCCAGGACTTCAGCAAGCTCCATGTCGTGGCCATCCTCTTCAACACCGAGAACGGCTCCATCGTCAATGCCGACATCCAGCCTGTGGCCATCTCCGAAGACTTCTCCAAGAACCGCATGCAGGTCAAGGTCTTCGCCCAGACCGGCATGATCAAGGGCACCACAGGCGTCGTCACAGTGCCCGTGGCCAACTACGGCAGCAATGGCATCCACACCATCGATTATGTCGTTCGCACGGGCAGCGAGGAGAGCGACACCATGCAGGTCACTCTCGAACAGCCCATCACCTCATTCGGCCTCTACACCGACGTGCAGTTCCCCGTACCCGCAGAGTCCGAATCCGGCTTCTCCACCAAGACCATCGTCATCACCAAGGTCAATGGCGAGGAGAACGAAGCCACCTCTTCCAAGACCTCCACCGGCAAGATCATGACCGTGGCCAAACTCTCCAAGCGCCGCACCGTCGTGGAGGAGTACACCGGCACGTGGTGCATGTGGTGCCCGCGCGGCGCTGCCGGACTGAAGCGTGCCTCCGTGGAATATCCCGACGACGCCGTGCTCATGGCCATCCATGGCGGCAGCGACACCGAGCCCATGAAGGTGGCCGCCTTCAACACGCAACTCAGCAGCGTCCAGGGATTCCCCTCGGCCAATGTCAACCGCTACCGCTCTTGCGACCCCTACTACGGCGAAGACTCCAGCGTATGGGGCTTAGGAGCAGTCATCGAGGACGAGAACAGTCAGGTCGTAGAAGCCTCCGTGGAACTGCAGCAAGCCGACATGGACAAGAACACCGGCGCCATACAGATAGCCACAGATGTCACCTTCCAGATCAACCGCACCTCCGCTCCCTACCTCCTGGCCTACGTCCTCGTGGGCGACGGCCTCAAGGGCGAGGGCGACAACTGGCTGCAGACCAACGCCTACGCAACCTACTATGCCGGCGCTTATGGCGACGAAGATCCCTACCTGCGTGAGATTTGCGACGAATGGGCCATCCAGGCCGACATCGCCTACGACCACGTGGCACTTGCCGGCATCGGCAACATCTCCGGCCTCAGCGGCAGCCTCAAGACCACCGTGGAAGAGGGACAGGTGCAGACGCACACAGCGAAGATGAACACCAAGACCAACAAGCTCGTGCCCCTGGCCAAGGAGTTGCGCGTCATCGCCATGCTCTACGACAAGACGGCCAAGAAGTTCATCAATGCCGATGAGAAAGTAGTGCAGGTCGTGGACGCCGTGGAGGATGCCCTCGCGCCCGCTGCTGCTCCCTCCGTCTTCTACAACCTCGCAGGTCAGCGCCTCAGCGCACCCCAGCGCGGTGTCAACATCATCAACGGCCGCAAGGTCATGGTGAAGTAAGGCTCCCTCCCCATCGAGCGGGAACCGTGCAAACGATCTCATGCACTCCCCATCGAGGATTCTCGTGAGAAGCCTCTCATCCCTTCATCCTCCCGCAGGGTGAAGGGATTTTTTGTGCGGCAACAGAACGTACGCCTTTGGCCATGCGGGAATCAACAAGCCCTCACCCCTATTGAACAGATTCTTCCCTCCGGCGCCGAACCGCCTGACATCCATATCTCTGCAATGACGACTATAGACGCAGTCGCCAAAGCACCCCGAGGCACGTACAAGCCCATCGGCAGTTCATCCTCCTCCCCGCTTTAGCTCTCCGTCTCCCTTCCCGTCTCCCCTTCCACTTCTGCTTCCCCTTCCGCTTCCATCCCCACCAGCTCGTACAGCTTGTCGGCCTCCACCACGTCCGCCGGACTCACCAGTCGTCCGTCCAGCGCCACGTAGAGTCGCCCGCTTCGCCGCGCGCCCCATGGCCGCAATGCGCGTTGCCGCCACTGCCGGCACCACTCCCAGAGGCGAGGGCAGGGGGTCCAGCGTCAGGGCGCGAGGATGATGGGCAGCCAGCGTGGCCCACGTCCATCCGCGGACCACCGGATAGGTGTGGTTGCCCTTTCTGCATAGCGGAGGAAAATGTAT
Organism: Bacteroidaceae bacterium; assembly: GCA_024697285.1. Lineage (GTDB taxonomy): Bacteria > Bacteroidota > Bacteroidia > Bacteroidales > Bacteroidaceae > Physcousia. The sequence goes on along the minus strand of JAILFY010000179.1, from coordinate 3,827 downwards.
TTTCATCCATGAAACCTGCTTGCATAGCGGGGCATAATCTATTTTCAACCTTGTAGCATGCTTGTATAGCGGAGCAAAATTCATTTTCATCAACTATGCAACCTTGTTCAGTGGAAGAAAATCCATTTTTCTTCATGTAGCACCAATGTTTAGTATAGAAAAATCCATTTTCCTCCTGCTAATGTACATTTTAATCCCTCTCAACAGCAATATCGGGCAAGAAACTTGTGATTTTTTTTAAATAAAAACACGCTGATGAGGGGGCAGAGAGAGGCACCTGACATCGTCACTTTTTTTTGCTAAAACACAACTAGCTTATACAGACTTATTTACAACTTTGCGCCGCCAACTATAGGGAGGCGCAAAATGTATATTTAACGTAATACAAGTCCTATGCATGTAAGATTGAAGAAAAACAGACCTGGTAGTATAAGCGTTGTTATTGTAGACTAATCATCGGGGCGTAATAAGTTTCAGACATTTGGAATGTAAGGTAGCCTTGTTGTTATTGTAGACTAATCTTCGGGTCGTAACAAGTTTCAGAATTTCAGGATGTAAGGTAGTCTTGTAGTTATTGTAGACTAATCTTCGGGTCGTAACAAGGAACTGCATACTATCGGCATTGCCAAGGACAATCAGAAGTCATTCAGCTCAGCCAGAAAAGTTTGGAGTGGATACGTCTCCGCAAGTTGGAGATGCATCCGGAACTTGACCTGTATGGTGAGGAGCGTAGGGCTTGTGAATATGAGATGGAGATGACCTTGTGTGTTGTTGCCAACATCGACAACATCCTCATAAATGGAATTAATATGTAAAAAAATCATTCAAAATACATTTTTACATCCTAAAATACATCATAAATACATCATATTAACCAAATGAAATTAAATCATTTAACTCATCTTGAATGTATAAATGTATGGAAAACAATGTTCTCACGTGCGCGCGCGAGGATATTTCTCACAACCCTTGCTCCCTCTCTTGCCAATGCATACAAATCCGATTTACCCTCAACCGGAAACAAATTAGCTCAACTATCGCAAGATCAGTTTCGTCAGTTTAAGGTGCAAGCAAGCTCGCGGTTTAAGGTGCAGCCTGCGGCTGCGGTTTAAGGTGCGCCCGTTGGGCACGGTTTAAGAGTTTAAGGTGCTAGCAAACGCGCGGGTTAAGGAGTTCATGGTGCGGCGATGCCGCGGTTTAAGGGGTTTAAGGTGCGAGCGGGTTAGCGGTTTCAAGGATTTCAAGGCTTAAAACGAATCTGAAGCATCTGAACTTGGCCACCAGACAACAAAAGGTCCTATAATCTGAGCATTATGAATATGTAAAACTTCAGATATTAACCTTTATCAGCCTCGCTCTACAGCCTCCATTCAAGACAACTACCACTCTCCCCACCCCTTGTATAGTTCCATCTTTCAACAGGTTTCCACCCCTGTTTCAACAGGTTTCCACCCTTGTTTCAACAGGCCCCGACCCTTGAATTAAGAGGCTATAGCCCCTTCTTTGTTCGGTCATGTTCGAACAAACGTTCGATCATGTTCGAACAAACGTTCGATCATGACCGAACAAAGAAGACACTATAACCCCCTTTTTCCCCTCCCTATACTTGCCATCCACAAGAACTATTTCCCCCGAACCGAACAAACATTCATCCTCCATTTTGCGCCTCTATTACCGATTAGAAATTATTGCTGTTTGGTGTATTTATAATTGCTGTTTGGTATATTTATAACTGCTGTTTGGTATATTTATAATTGCTGTTTGGTATATTCAAAAACAAGTATGCAAGGACGTAAGTATTCGATAATAGTTCGTTTTCTCCGTTTTTGCGTTGTATGTAGTTTATTTCCAACCACAATTGTCATGGCTGACCTCCGCTTGAGGAAGCATAAGCCTATGGCATATTGTTCTAAGAAGAATTTTGGAAGGCGCGGTGACGGCGTCAAGAGACGAAGCACTTGTGGGGTCGCTGGACCGGCTGAGATAAGTCTCGCTGCCCCAGCCGAAAACAGACGGCACTTTCGGGAGCGCCACAAGTAAGGCGTTCACCTAACATTTATTCTACAGAGACAAAGTGGACGAGAAGGACACTCACATTGTCCTTTCCGCCCGCTTTTTTTGCAGCCTCCACCAGCTCCTTCACCGTATCTTGCCGCTCAACCTCTTCGGAATTCAATGACTCGTCCACAATACGTTCTATCGTGTCATCGTCAATCATATCATGAAGACCATCGCTGCAGATGATGAAACGGTCCTCGGACATCACCTGGTCAGTAATATCCGTGAGATCAGCGAAGACCTCTTCAACCGGAGCCCCTCCTCCCAGACAATTATAGATCATATTACTTGGCAAGGAATAGTCATGATACTTCTCTTGCATGGAATGGTCGCGAGAGAGTCTCTTGAGAACACCTCCCCGGAACCGATAGGTACGACTGTCCCCTATATTAATAAGGTATATACGTCCTCCATAGCCAAACAGTCCCGTCAGCGTGGTTCCCATATTGCTGTACTCCGTTTGTTCTATTCCCCTGCTGACGATGCCTTGATGAGTTTGCTTTGCCCATCGGTCAATGAGTTCATGGAAATCCTCATCCGAGAGTCCTTCGGGCACCCTTGCCAGGAACTGATCGAAGTACTGCAAAGCCAGTTCACTGGCAAACTCCCCTCCATTCGTACCTCCCATCCCATCTGCCACGAGGGTGGTGAATCGCGCATCCCCTTCCAAGGTGTAGCTCTGTTCAGCTTCCTGGTCACGATATAGTTCACCATTCATCAGAACCATATCCTCATTGTTTGCCCTCACACATCCCACATCGGAGATCAGCCGGCATTTCAGATTAATATTCATATTCGTCTTCAAGTTTCAAAGTCAAGGTTTTATCTCGTTTTTATCATTATGCAGCCCCGCTTGGAATCAACTTACCAATCAGAATTCCATCCTCTTCGGAGCCTCCCTGAGAAGAGCTGCATACATCCATATGACTAATCAATTTATCTTCTGGTCAACACCCGGCAGTCCTCATGAGCGACAATCGCCGCCAAGACGATACCACGTGATGGAAGGAATATTCTGCAGCACACTTCATGGCACCGCCTCGAAGTCCTTGTCTGCAAAGCTGATGACATCCCCCACCCAGAAAGGTGTTGCTATATTAGGTGCCAATGGCCTTCCATTCAGTCGAGTTCCGTTGGTAGATCCGAGGTCTGTTACTTGCCATCCCCCGCTGGGTGTCCTGCTGATCTGAGCGTGCCTTCCTGATACCATTCCGAAGGCACAGAAGACACTGGCGTAACCTCCTTCGCGCCTTCCGATAAGTACATCATCGATATACAATCGGAGTTGTGGATCGCGACAAACCAGATGGCCAGGCACTTGTCGTTGCTGAGCAGCTGGTTGTGGGTTGTTGCCGGGCCTCACCGTACCACCAGCTCCCATCAGGTGCGAAGGTGTCGCCCCCTCCAGTACACGATCGATATCGGAAGTTATGGAACTTTCGGCAGACACAACCTTGGGCTGCTGGGAGGGAGTAGCCTGTGCAGGACCACCAGCAAGTCCGTTAACATTGGAGTTTACGTTGGCGCCCGCCGACCTGTCTGCAGGAGTTGCAGCTTGCTCAGTTGGTTTAGCCGTCTCTGGGGCTGCTGCGCCCTTCCCCATGTCCTTAGCCGCCACCAGCGGCTCTCCACAACGTGTACAGCATTTGCCCTTGCCATAAGTTCCACATTTAGGACAGACAAAAAGCTCCGCACCACATTGGTCACAGAAATAACTGTCGCCTTCAATCTCAGACTGACACTTTGGGCATTTTATGTAGTTCATATAT
>JAILFY010000101.1 GCA_024697285.1 Bacteroidaceae bacterium | reverse complement strand
CGGGGCTGGTGGAGGCGCTGACCGGAGAGGTTGTAGACGGGGCGGACGGAACCGCTGGTGCCGTCCTCGAGGTCGGAGACACCGATGTACTCATCCATCGGGATATATTCCGTGAGGGTGAAGTTATTGAAGATGCACCATCCCATCGGGATGAAGTTGGGAACGTGGATGGTGATGACGGCCTTCTGCGCCTCACCGATATAAGCATAGACCTCCACCTCGTATTTCCCGGCGTCCATCAAGGCCTTGGCCTCATCGGTGGTGTTGGGATTGACATTGCTGGCATGATAACTGTACCATGAGGGGATTTGGGCGTAGTAGGTGGAGAGCTCGGTGTTGATCGTGTCGGCGTCTGTGGGGCTGAAGCTTACGTAAGCGTTGCTCAGGTTGTCGTAACCCGCCTGACCGAGGTTGTAGCAGGTGGCGATGGGACCTTGGCGGTAGAAGGCATTGAGGGTGAGTTTGTAGAGTCCGGCTCGTGGTGGGCTGATGAGCTGACTGACGTTGCCGTTCTTCAGGTAGAGGTCGCCGCCGTAGTTCCCGACATTATAGGCGTTGTCCTGTTCTCCGTGGCCATAGGGCTCGCTCAATCGCCAGCCGGCGGTGCTGCCTGTTCGGGCGTATTTGATACAAGAGGTACGCGTGAGCGCCTTGTAGTCATCGGCCAGTAGTTGCTCGAAGGCAGTCGTGCTGAATCCTTCCTCGAAGATGATGCCAGCGGCCTCGGCGGCAGCCTGCACATTCTGATTGTGGGCGGCGGCGACGAGGGCTTTCTGTTGGGCGGCGCTCTTCACGACGACGGTGGTGGCATCGGCGGCAGTGGTCCCCTCCAGACGCGCACGGGTGCCGCTTTCGTCGCTGTAGAGCTGCAGGTAGTTGCCATAGATGGTTTTCAGGACGAAGCCGTCGGCCTTCGGTTCAAGAATCCAGGAGGCGGTGTTGTAGCTGGGGAGCTTGTCGCTGTAGCCATCGGAACCCAGATAGAGGTTGTTGTCGAGGAAACGAAGGGTGGAGACGCCGATGCCGTTGGTAGTGATGGCAACAGGAACACCGTAGTTGTCGGCAACAAGACGGGTGCCGAAGTTCAAGCCACGGCCCAGGAACTGCTGGAGCTGAGGAGCATAGAGGTAATAGTTGCCGTCGGCAATAGCGGGAGTGGGCAGTTCGGCGTGGGGAGCGGTGGTGATGGGACTCTCGCCCTCGACCATCAGGTTGATGAAGGCGTTGAGGTCCTCCTCGCTGACGTCCACGGCGCCGCGCCAGTAGTTGTAGAACTGCTCCTGCAGACTGGTGCCAGGAAGGGACTGGATGTACTGCAACTTATGCTCTATGCCCTCCTTAGGACGCGCACCGGCCGAGGAGAAGGAGGTCAGCTCGTAGTCTTTGCAGAGCTGGTCCACGGGCAAGCCCAGCAGCCCCTCGAGCAAGAGGGCGAAACAGCCGGTGCGGTCGGCACCGAAGATGCAATGGAAGTAGGCGGCCTTGCCGGAACGCAGCGCTGCCAGCACGAGGTCGAAGGCGCGACGGAACTTAGCCGTCTGGAGGTTCAGGGCGTCCTCGCCCCACTGACTGAGGTTGGCATAGTAGTAGGTGGCGCCGTCGATGGCAGACTGCGTTTGCTGGCCTGCGAAGTCCACGTCCTCGCGGAAATCAACCTCAGCAGCAATGCCCAACTCCTGCAACATGAGGAGATCCGGGTCGGAGGCCGTGTAGTTCTTGCCGGCCCGCAGTTCCGAACCGCGGTAGAGCCGGCCATAGCGGAGACGGTGGCCGTCGCTGTTGGTCCAACCGCCCATATCCCGCATATTCGCGATTCCATCGGCTTTTATCATGCGCAGACGACCTTTGGTGGTAATGGTTCCACTGGCTACGGCAGCACCCTCAGCGGTCACGACATAAGAGTAGGTCTGCTGCGGCACGAGGTTTCTCACCTCGAAGAGCTCGGTACCTGCCGCGATGGTGCAGGTGGAGACAAGGTTCTCGCCACAGGTGATGCTGAGTTCGGCGGCACTCGTCTGCAGCGGCAGGGGGATGCAGAGGGTGGCGGGTTGGTCATAGCGAGCAGCCTCGTCGGTGGTGTAATTGGCCACGGCCGAGGGAGTGGTCTCCGTGTAGGTATTCTCGGCGAGGAAAGCAGCCACGGCGCTGTTCTCGAGGTTCACCTCCAGGGAGAGATTCTGGTAGCTGTCCGGTCCTTGATAAGGTCGGTCGTAGATTAGCTGGAAGCAGTCGGCCTTCAGCAGCGTCTTGCCTTTGCCTGTGTTCTGGAGACGGAAGTGCAGGGTGCCATCGGACACGAGAATGTCGGGGAGGGTCAGCGGGTGGCCCACAGACGTCTCGGCTTCCACATCTTCGGCGTTGCTGGGTCTGACACTGGCGAGGGCGTCGTTGGCAGTAAGACTGATTGGCGAGAGGTCGCCATAACCGGCCACGACGACGGAGAGGGTGTAGTAGCCATTGGGCAGACCGTGGATGGTCTGTCCCACATCGAGTGTGCGAATATCGGAGGACCAGGTATTAAAAAGGTAACGGCCTTGGGTGCTGGAGAATCCGTAGGTGGTGCTGGTGGTGAAGTATACTCCAGTATCTTCGCCCTCGCGCTGGATGTCCCATCCATCGATGGTTCCAGCCTCGAAGCCTGGGTTGATGATGACGGAGGTGTAGTCGGTGGCAGGCTCCCGGCCCAAGGCCTTTATTTCAAGCTGCTGGTAGGTAGAGCGGACCTCCTCTACGGAAGCGAAGGTACCATTGTCGTAGCCTTCCTGCAACGCTGCGGCCACGCTCTCCACGGCCGACTGAGCCTTCAGCGTCGTGACAGCCGTGAGGATGGCTCCTTCGTAGAGGCTGTGGCTGCTCTGGGCTGCTTCCACGGCCTGGCTGAGAATGTTGATAGTAGCCTCCAGCCACGCCTGTGACTCGGTGTCGACGTCCGTTTCGGCAGCGACGAGGGCCTGGTCGAGGGCAGCAGACAAGCTTGCCTGCATCGCTGTGCCCTGGAGGCTCTTGGCCGTCTTGAGCAGCTTTTCGTAGGTGGTGACCAGGGTGGAGAGGTCCTGACCGCAGTACTTCACGCTCTGGACATTGAAGAGCAACCAATTGCAGCCCTCCGACTGGTTATAGCACCCCACACGCAAGGTGCCGTCGGTGACGGGCACGCGCAGAAGTCTGAAGGTACTGAGGGTGGAGACGGAACTCTGTTCCTTGGCCGTCATCAACGACGTCACGCTGCCTGCAAAAACCTGAGGCCGTTTGCTCGGTAACGAGCCGACTCCGTTGGCCTTGCTGATGGCTGCCTGAATGACAACTTCGTAGATGCCGTTGTCCAGGCCCGCGAAGGTCTGTGACACCAGATCTCCCGCCTCGAAGTTGGATTCGGAATATTTCTCGTGGATATAGACATTGGCTTTCTCGTAGCGACCGGTGAGACCCGTGTAGGCGGTGCGCGAGCGATCCAGAGTGGGTGTGATGTCGATGGGATAGCTCTGACTCACTTCCTCCTGTATGGCATAAAGAGTCATGGCACCAAAGATGAACCATTGGCGTGCGGCGGTGAATTCGCCCGAATAGCCGATGGTGACCTCGGCCTCATCGCTTTCTACGCTGAAAGCCAAGTCGTTCAAGTACATATTGCCGTTGAAAGCCTTGGCGGCCGTTTCCATGGAGCTGGGTGACTTGTCGCCCGAGGAACTGGAGAACTGGCCATAGACGCTCGCCACAGGGGTCGTCGTCCGCTGACCGTCGGTTTCTGCAAAGAGCACCACATCAGGGACGTCGCGCTGGAAAGCCTTGCCCACCAGATGATAGGAACCGCGGGGCAGGGTGATGGTCTGGGTGGCCGAGAAGGTGGTGTAGTTCAGCGTCTCGCCTGCATAGATCTCGCTGTCGTAGCTGCCGCTGTAGGACTTGTTGGTCTGAGACCAAGTCTTGGTCTCGCCAGCCACCGTCTGACGGGTGTAGGTCCATCCGGTGGCGGCCCGCTGGTCTGCATTTTTTATATAGGTACGCGTGACGTCCTTATAACCTTGGCCCTGCAGAGTCAGAGAGAGGAAGGCGAACAGGACAAATGGGAGAGTCCGTCTCCCGAAACAAGGAGAGACAAGTTGACAAATGGCAGCAAATAAGGAGTTCATAGGCAAATGACTATTAATGGGTGCAAAAATACAAATTCTGAATGCAAAACAAAGGATTGGGGACTTTCAGCAATGAAAAAAACCTTATTTCGTTCGTCAAGGGCAAGACAAGCAAGCGTTCCGCTCTCCTTACTCTTCTTTTGTGAGGAGGGAAAGGGAGGTGCGATTGCCGCGGCAAAAACCGCGGCGCACGAACTCGGGGAGAAAAGAACCGAGCTACTCTATCTGAGTGCTGCCAGCACGCCCTGTACTTGTGCCAATGCATACATACGGCCGAGGAAGCTGTAGCCGGCGTTGTAGCCGCGGGTGTCGTCGCCCAGCATGGTCTTACCATGGTCCACGCGCATGGGCAGAGCTGGATTCGTGGCCTCGAAGATGCGGCAGAGCTCCACCACGTGGGCGCGTCCTCCGAGGTGACTGGCTTCCGTGAAGTCGCCATTGGGGAAGATATGGCAGGAGCGGAGATGGACGAAATGGGTGCGGACGGCGAACTCACGCGCCATGGCCACCACGTCGTTCTGTGCGCCGGCCGAGAGACTGCCGGCACAGAAGGTGAGGCCGTTGTGGGGGTTGGGTACTGCCTGGAGGAACCAACGGATATCCTCCGCCGTGCGAACGATACGGGGCAGTCCGAGAACGGGAATGGGAGGATCGTCGGGGTGCACGCACATCTTCATATCGCACTCCTCGCACACCGGCATGATGGCTTCCAGGAAATACTTCATATTGGCACGCAGCTGGGCCTTGTCTATTCCTTCGTACTTACTCAGCAGCTGGCGGAAGAGCTCCAAAGGATGTTCGTCGTCTTCGCGGATGTTGCCACTCACGAAACCCTGTGTCTTCACGATGATGTTATCCACCAGGCGATGTTCGCCCTCGGGTGTCATGGTCTGGCGCAAGGCCTCCACCTCGGCAAGAATATCGCGCCCCTCTCCCACCCCTTCGGGCAGACGGAACTGCGCCCACTCCTCGCGGGCTCCGGGGCGCTTGAGGATATAGATGTCGAAATAGGCAAACTCGGAATAGGAGAAATAGAGGTTGAAGGTGCCGTCGGGGTTGGGGTGCAACAGGTCGGTGCGTGCCCAGTCCAGTACGGGCATGAAGTTATAGCAGACGATGTGAATACCTTCTGCAGCCAGGTTGCGCAGACTCTGCGTGTAAATGGCTATCTGTTCGTCGCGGTCGGGACCGCCATATTTGATGGTCTCGGTCACGGGCAGACTCTCCACGACGCTCCATCGCAGGCCTGCTGCCTCGATATATTCCTTGAGGTCGCGTATGCTTTCACGTGTCCACACCTCTCCTAAAGGCACATCGTGCAATGCCGTGACGATGCCCTCGACACCTATCTGCCGGAGCATAGACAGGGTTATCTTATCGTTCTTTCCGAACCAACGCCAAGTGAATTCCATAGGAAACAAACGTTTTTAGAGTTCTAACTTAATATATATAGGAAACTTAGAGTTCCAACTTAATATATATAGGAAACTTAGAGTTCCACCTTAATACATATAGGAAACCTTAGAGTTCCACCTTAATACATATAGGAAACCTTAGAGTTCCACCTTATTATATATGGAAAACTTAGAGTTTCACCTTAATACATACAGGAAAACTTAGAGTTTCACCTTAATACATACAGGAAACTTAGAGTTCCACCTTAATACATATAGGAAACTTAGAGTTCCACCTTAATACATACAGGTAACTTAGGGTTCCACCTTAATACATATAGGAAACCTTAGAGTTCCACCTTCTTGTACTTAGGAACGAGACTCTTCATGCAAGTCCAGGCAATCAGATAGGCCACGGCACAGTAGCAGAAGATAATCATGTAGCCCGCTTCCTTACCCTCGAAACCCA
>JAILFY010000095.1 GCA_024697285.1 Bacteroidaceae bacterium | reverse complement strand
CCGACCAGCAAGCCCGCTTCGACGAGACCATAGCCAAGGTGACGGCTCAGATGAAAGATGCCACCAACGAGATGCTGCGACAGCGGCAACGGGAGTTCCAGGAGGCGTCCGGAACCAGCATCGGACAACTGGTAAGTCCCCTGCGAGAGACCATCGACAAGATGCAACAAGCCATGACGGAGACGCAGAACCGACAGAGCGCCGACAACGGAACGCTGAAGACCATCATCGAACAGATGATGCAAGCCAGCGAAGCCACCCGCCGCAGCACCGACCGCCTGGCCAATGTCTTCCAACACAGCAACACGGTGCAAGGCAGTTGGGGCGAGACGGTGCTCGACGAATTATTGCAGTCACAAGGGCTCACCAAAGGTATTCATTACGACGTACAACCCACCATCCGAGACGCCGCTGGCAACGCGGTGCTCAGCGAGAGCGGAGCACGAATGCGGCCCGACGTGATCTTGCACCTGGACCAACGGCGCGAGGTGGTCATCGACTCCAAGGTCTCCCTGGCAGCCTACATGGATTATGTCAACGCCACCGACGAGGGCGAGCGCCAGAAACTGCTCCGGGCACACGTCGTAAGCCTGCAGGAACAAGTCAACAGACTGGCTGGCAAAGACTATAGCTCGTATATCCAGCCGCCCAAGGTGTGCATGGACTACGTCATCATGTTCGTGCCCAACACAGGCGCCCTCTGGACAGCACTCGGAGCACAACCCGACCTGTGGCGCAAAGCCATGGAACGGGGGGTGTATATCGCCGACGAACAGACACTCTTCGCCGCCCTGCGAATCATCAGCCTCACCTGGACACAGATCCGGCAGGCCGAGAGCCACGAGAAGGTGTATGCACTGGCTAATGAAATGATGGACCGCGTCGGACAGTTCATGAAGAAATACCAAGCTCTGGGCACTGCCCTGGAGAAGGCTCAAACGGCCTACGACGACGGGACACGCAAGCTGAGCCCCGCCGGACAGAGTATCCTCCAGACTTGTGCCAAACTCCAGAAGTTAGGGGCCAAGCAATCCGACAAGAACCCCCTTCCACAACTGCTGGACATTGATGACATTGAGCAAGAAGCCAAGGCAGAACTGCCAACCCCTCAGCAGCAGGCAGAGGAGTGAGGGGGCAACTTTGAAAGGAATCATCCAATAACAAAAAAAGATATATCCTATGAAGAAACTTTCTCTTGCATTTTTCCTCGTGGTGGCGTGCCTGTCGATGAGCAGCTGGGCGCAAGTTCCTGCGGGCCGTATGGACGTTTGTCAGATGCCTTGCCGTCTGCTCGACGGTATCACCCAACGGGAGTTTTCTATCTACTTGCCCCCCTCCTACTCCACCGACACCCTGCGCCGATACCCCGTCGTCTACCTTCTGCACGGAGGCGGCGAGTCGCATAGCGTGTGGCAACGAATGGGACATCTCACCGAACTGGCCAACCGCCTCATCGGCGAGGGTCAGATTCAGGAGGCCATCTTCGTTTGTCCCGAAGCCAACCAACAGAATATGATGTACTTCAACGCCCCTCAGTGGCGCTACGAGGACTATTTCTTCCAAGAGTTCATTCCTTATATCGAGAAGAACTACCGCACCCGCACCGACAAGGGCGGACGAGCCGTGGCAGGCTTTTCCATGGGAGGTGGCGCTGCTACGGTTTATGGCGTTCATCATCCCGAACAGTTCGCACTCGTTTATGATATCAGCGGCTACCTGCGTCGCCTGCCTCTGGAGTGGCTGAAGAACGATCCCTCGGCTGAATGGCGACAGCAAGTCATCGAGGACAACAGTCCTATTCGTCGTGTGGCAGAAGGCACGGAGGCGGACGCGAAAGCATGGCAACAAGTGGACTGGGCCATTCGTGTTGGCGACCACGACTTCACCCTCGGCCTCAACGCCGAGTTCGCAGAGGCGCTGCGCAACAAGAAGATTCCTTATTCTATGCAGGTCAGTGGCGGCGACCACAACTGGGAGTTCGTGACACCCGCTCTGGAAGACGCCATGCGCCGAGCCGATGCACTCTTCTATGAAAACACACCAGACGGAGGACGGGCCGAACGCCACTGGGTGCAGAACGGCTCGCGACAGATCTACGGACTGCTCAGCCGTCCCGCGAAGGCGGAGGGCCGCCAACCCCTGGTCATCGTTTCCCACGGCTTCAACGGCACCCATCACTATGGTCGCAACTACTTCCGTCCGCTGAACGACCTCGGCTATCAAGTCTATGCCTTCGACTTCGCTTGTGGAAGCGTGAACAGCCGCAGCGATAACAACACGATGAACATGTCGGTCTTCGATGAGCAAAGCGACCTGGAAGCCATCGTACATCATTTCCAGCAGCAACCGGACGTAGATCCGCAGCGCATCGTACTGCTGGGCGAGAGCCAGGGTGGACTCGTCTCTGCCCTCACGGCCGCTGCCCTGCCAAAGGAGATCTGCAAGCTCGTGCTGGTATATCCCGCTCTGTGCATCCCCGACAACTGGAACGAACGCTACCCCGACGTCACCATGATTCCTGATACGACGCTCATGTGGGGCGTTCCCCTGGGACGTCGATTCTTCCTCGAAGTGCGTGACCTGAAGGTCTTCAAGACCATCGGTCGCTACCGCGGTCCCGCCATCATCGTGCAGGGCGACGCCGATCAGGTCGTTTCCATGGACGACTCCCGCCGGGCAGTGAAGCTCTACAAGAAAGCCAACCTCTACGTCATCCCGGGTGCTGGCCACGGCTTCAAGCCTCAGGAGTTCGCAAAGTCGATGGAATATATCAGCGCATTCCTCAAATAAGAACCTCATGTCTGATATCGCCATCTACACCCTCACCTCCGAGTTGCACGACGAGAAGGCCGTGGCCGCCGTGACAGGCGAGTTCCTCGGCAGCCTCCACCTCGACTATGTCTTTCGGGGAGCCGACTACGCCGACTACGGCACCCACACACTGGACCTCATCTACGTCCGCACCGGTGGCACGGAGGGTATCTTCCGCCGTCTGTTGCCCGACCTTCAGCTCAGGAGTTCCCGCCCTTTCCTCCTGCTCACTTCCGGCAAGAGCAACTCCCTCGCGGCTTCAATGGAGATACTGTCGTATCTGCAGCAACACCAGCTGGAAGGAGAGATTCTGCACGGCACGCCGGATTATATCCATCAGCGCATCTGTCTTCTGGAGCAAGTAGAAGAGGCCGTCCGGCGGTTGCACGGGCATCGGTTGGGAATCATCGGACAACCATCGGACTGGTTGATTGCCAGCGAAGTAGAGCCCTCCGTGGTTCAACGTAGGATGGGGGTTGAACTGATTTCTATCGAGATGCAGGAACTGCTGGAAGAGATTGGTACTTTGGAAGGACTCACCTCCCGCGAAGGCGCCGAAGTCATCTATCGAGCCTTGAAGGCGCTCGTAGAACGACATCAGTTGCAAGGTTTCACCCTTCGTTGCTTCGACCTCCTTTCTGCTGTCCGCAACACCGGTTGTCTCGCTCTGGCTCGACTGAATGCAGAGGGAGTCGTGGCAGGCTGCGAGGGCGACGTTCCCGCCTTGCTGTCTATGGCAGTGACGAACGTCCTCACTGGTGTCTCTGGTTTCCAGGCCAACCCCGCAACCATCAATCCCGAGACGGGCCAACTGCTGTTTGCCCATTGCACCATTCCTCTGAATATGGTGGAGCACTACGAGCTGGACACCCACTTCGAATCGGGAATCGGAATAGGCATCCGTGGAGCGATGACGCCCGGAGCAGTCACCATCTTCAAACTCTCCGGAGACCTTCAACGTGCTTTCGTCGCCGAAGGAGTGCTTGTAAGCAACCAGTCCAAACCGGACCTCTGTCGCACCCAACAGATTATTCAGCTGGCAGATATCCAACAAGCCAACTACTTCCTCACCCGTCCCATTGGCAATCACCATATTATCATGCCGGGCCACCACAAGAGAACGCTGGAGGCTCTGCTCGAAAGAATCTGAATAATGAAAGTAATCTGTGATTTCATTGCCCAATGGATGGGCGCATTGGTACTCGGGCTGGCCCTCGTGGCACTGCTGTTCCCCGCACCATTTATGTCTGTTGGCACCTGGGTCATCAACCCTATGCTCGGACTGATCATGTTTGGAATGGGACTGACGCTCTCGCCTCAGGACTTCCGCATCGTCTTCAGTAGGCCTAAGGACGTCCTTATCGGTTGTCTGGCTCAATTTACCATTATGCCGCTGTTGGCCTGGTTGCTGACGCGCGTTCTCTCTTTGCCCAACGACCTCGCGTTAGGCGTCATCCTCGTGGGCTGCTGTCCGGGTGGCACGGCCTCCAACGTCATCACCTACCTGGCCAAAGGCGACCTTGCGCTGTCCGTAGGGATGACGGCTACTTCCACCCTGCTGGCTCCCCTGCTTACCCCCCTTCTCACGTGGCTGATGGCAGGAACTTTTGTGGATGTCGATGGTTGGGGAATGCTGATGAGTATTATCTATGTGGTCATTGCACCTATCGCCCTTGGTTTTCTCATCCAGCACTACCTGCCGCGTTTCACCCAGAAAGCCGTGGCCTACCTGCCGGCTTTCTCCAGCGTGATGATAGCCGTACTTGTGGCCATCATTGTGGGGCACAACGCTTCACGTCTGCTCGTAGGCGGCCTGCTGGTGGTTCTTGCCGTAGTGCTCCACAACCTCAGCGGCCTCGCACTCGGATATGGCATTGGTCGGGCGTTAGGCTTGAGTCACGACAAACGAACCGCCATAAGCATAGAAGTAGGTATGCAAAACAGCGGACTGGCCACGTCGCTGGCCACCATTCATTTCGCCGCATATCCCATGGCGGCCATCCCCGGCGCCATCTTCAGCGTTTGGCACAACATCAGCGGTGCTCTCGTGGCCAAACTCTACAGTCATGATTCCTTCCATCGAAAATAGCCACAATCAAAATGAAGTTTATAGACTTTTCAAGACATATATATATGTGTGAGCAAAGACGTATATACGTGTGAGCAAAGACGTATATACGTGTGAGCAAAGACGTATATATGTGTGAGCAAAGACGTATATACGTGTGAAAAAAGGGGTATATACATGTAAAAACAGACGTATTCAATAATCCTTTGTACCTTTGCTCGGTCAAACCATCAATAAACAAACAGACATGCAGTTACTAACCTTTCTGAGCCGATGGCTGACGGCCAACGCATCGCTTTTCATTATCGCCATAGCCATCATCACTTTCTTTCTGCCAGAATTATTCACCTGGGTCCACGGCACCACTCAGACCATCATCCTCGGCATCATTATGCTTACGATGGGTCTCACCCTTACCACCAACGACTTCCGCATTCTCGCCCAAAGGCCCTTTGATATACTGATAGGTGCCTGCGCACAGTTTTTCATCATGCCCTGCGTTGCCTGGCTGCTGGTCAGGGTGTTTCATCTGGAACCAGCGCTGGCCTTGGGAATACTCCTTGTGGGCTGTTGCCCTGGCGGCGTGTCCAGCAACATCATGTCCTATCTCTGTCATGGCGACGTGGCTTTCAGCGTTGGGATGACTTGCGTCTCTACACTCCTGGCTCCAGTTATGACTCCCCTGCTCATGGAAATCACGGCAGGCGAGATCATCGCCATAGACGCCGTCGGGATGTTTCTGAATATTCTTATTGTGACGATTATCCCCGTTGGAATAGGTTGTTTCCTCAATTATACCTATTCGAAGAGCAAGCATTTCCCAACGATTCAGCAACTGATGCCCGGACTGAGCGTCATCTGTCTGGCTTGTATCGTGGGAGGAGTTATATCTACCGTCCACGACGACCTGGTGGCCCGTGGACTATGGCTCTTCCTCTGGACGTTTGCCGTGGTATTCTGCCACAACACCCTTGGCTACCTTCTTGGCTATACAGCAGGCCTACTGGCAGGTTTCTCCAAAGCCAAGAAACGCACCATCAGCATCGAAGTGGGGATGCAAAATGCCGGACTGGCCACCGTGCTTGCCGGAAACTTCTTTGCTGCCCAGCCGCTGGCAGTACTTCCTTGTGCCATCAGCTGTGCCTGGCACAGCATCAGCGGAACCATTCTTGCCGGGCTGTTCAGTTGGAGAGACAAACACGCCTAAAAGAAGTTGCAGCAACGCTGCAACGTACAAAACGGAAGGGAGGGAAGTTGCAGCAACGCTGAAACATTCAGAACGGAAGGGAAGGAAGTTGCAGTTGCAACTTCCCTCCCCTTTTATTACTTGATTGAAGTTTCGCAGGTAGGAAAATTCCTGTTTGCCAAGTGTTTTATATCTGTCACGACTTTTTTTATCAAGTCATCGAGCTTGCTTGGCTTGTATTCGCTCCGCCAGGCGTTTTCTGCCTCTGTAGGGGCAGGCCCCCGTGCCAGCCCGAACAGCCGGAACGGCTGTACGTGTGCACCCAGGTTTGTTGTTCGCAAATCGTTTCCGCCTGTTATCTTACCGCCTGTCGGC
>JAILFY010000093.1 GCA_024697285.1 Bacteroidaceae bacterium | reverse complement strand
ACCTTGGACTGGAAAGCAATCATGGCTGTGATGCTGAATTGCTCGTCGGGAAGGATGGTGATGACGCTGCCCGTCTGTTCGTCGCGCACCTCCACTTTCTTATGTACGACATAAAAATCCTTGGGGGCGTTCTGTTCTACGACTCCCACCTTGCGGATGTTCTCCACGTAGATTTCTGCGGAACCGTCGAGGATGGGGACCTCCGGACCGTTGACTTGCAGCAGGCAGTTGTCCACTCCCAGGGCATAGAGTGCCGCCAGGGCGTGCTCCACGGTGCTGCAGCGGGCCTCGCCCTGAGCGAGCACGGTGCCGCGTGTGGTCTCGATGACATTTTCTGCTATTGCGTCGATAATGGGTTCGCCGGGTAGGTCTATGCGTTGTATCTTGTAGCCATAGTTCTCTGGGGCGGGGTTGAAGGTGACAATCAGGTTGAGGCCTGTGTGAAGTCCCTTGCCGTGCAGCGTGAAGCTGCTGCCGATGGTGTTTTGTTTCAGCACGATGAGTATATTGGGAAGGTTTGTAATTCGATGTATAGACTTATTTCTCTGCTTTCAGGGCTTCTACGTCTTTCTGCAGTTGGCGCAGTTTCGCCACCATATCTGGCAAACCCTTTGTGGCGATATAGGAGCGCATAGCTACTTTGGCATCTATGGCGGGTGAGCCCAGCAATGTCTGGCCCGGTTTCTTGATGCTTCCGCTGATACCGGACTGGGCTCCCGCAGTGGTGTGGTCTGCCACTACGATATGTCCGGCAACTCCCACCTGTCCGGTCAGGGTGCACCATTCTCCAATCTTCGTGGAACCGGCCACTCCCACTTGTCCGCAGAGGACTGTGTTGCTGCCAACTTCCACGTTGTGCCCGATTTGCACGAGGTTGTCGATTTTCGCTCCCTTGTGGATGATGGTTTTTCCCATCATGGCTCTGTCCACGCAGGAGTTGGCTCCGAGTTCCACGTCGTCTTCCAGCACGGCAATGCCTATCTGTGGAATCTTCTGGTAGCCCTCGGCGCTGGGCTGGAAGCCAAATCCGTCGGCACCCACCACACAACCGGAATGCAGGATGCAGCGGTCGCCAACCACGCAGTCGTGGTAGATGGTCACATTGGGGTAGAGCACGCACTCTTTGCCCACTTTGGCTCCGTCGCAGATGGTGGTGTGGGAGTATATCTGTGTGTCGTCGCCTATTTCAGCGCCTTCTTCGATGACAGCGAAAGGTGCGATGTAAACGTTCTTGCCGATTTTGGCGGTAGGGGCGATGGAGGCCAGGGGGTCGATGCCGCTGCGCTTGGGCTTCATCTTCTCTACGAGGTCCAGCAACCGTGCAATAGCCATTCGGGGGTCTGCCACGCGGATGAGGGTGGGGGAGAGGGGCTGTGAGGGTTGGAAAGTAGTGGGCACCAGCACCACAGAAGACTGGGTCTGATACATATAGGGTTCGAACTTCGGGTCGTAGTAGAAGGAAAGAGCGCCTTCCACACCCTCTTCGATTTTTGCGAAGGTGCTGACGCTGGCGTCGGGATTACCTTCCACTGTGCCGCCGAGGTATTCGGCTATCTGTTGGGCTTTGAATTCCATGTCCTTTTTGGGATTTCTATGATTTGCGCCGCAAAGGTAGTGCTTTTGACGGAGATAACCTAATTTGCAGATGTTAAATTTCGTTCGTTTATATTTTAATAGGTCAAATCGGATGGTTTCGGACAATATTTAAGAAAAAATGGCCACACTTCCATCCACCCATCGAACGATTCTCCGTCTGCTCATCTCATTTTCCTCTCCTCATTATCTCTCCTCGCTCCCTGTCCTCGTTCCCTCTCCTCACTTCCTGTCCGCAGATTTCTTCCACTCTTCCTCTTTTCCCCGCTTTTTGTCGCAATAGTCCCTTCCTTGTCCCAGTTTTATTCTTCCCTTCCCCGCTTTTTGTAGCTATATCTCCTTCCTTGCCCTGGTTCTCTTCCTTGTTTTTTGTCGCAATATCCCTTTTCTTGGTAATTTTTTCTTCCTCACTTCCTTGCTTTTTGTCGCCTTAGTTCCTTGTTTTGGAAAGTCTTTCTTCCTCACTTCCTTTTTCTCAGGAGATACATGGGAGAGCCGTTGGATGTAGTTTTCCGGACGTGCGACATTCTGGCTTCGTTGGTCAGCCAGCGTCCCAGGTAGTTTTGTTCTTTGTTGGAATAGATGCATCCGTTTTGTTCCTGAACGGCATCAATGATGTCCGAAAGTTTCATACGAGTGGTCGTCTCGTCGTTTCGGGTGGCGAGTTCGAAGATATCCAGGAACTGAAGCACCTCTATTCGGACGTTGGCATATCTGCTGTTGTGGGTCTCAATTTGCGCTACCTGTTCGGGCGTGAAATAATGCCGGGGCTTGCCTGCTTCCAGTTCGTCGATGGCCTGAGCATAAATCTTTGCGTAAGGTATTGGACCAGACGTGTCTATCTGTGTGCCGTGGAGGATTTCGGCTACCAGGAACCTCCGACTGCCCGTAGGGTCCGAGAGGACGTCGGCCCGGTTGGTGGTGGCGATGAAGGATGCGAAACGGGGCAGGTTCTGCAGGGCGGTGGAGTAGGGCCTCTTGCCTTTCACGCTTGTCTTCTGTATAAGGTTCTTCAGGAATCCTTGTTGTATTTTTTCCGGTATATCCTGGAACTCGTCGAGGTTCACCAACAAGGCTGTCGTCAGCAGCTTCTCGGCCTCGTTCTTCGAGGAGAAATCCACCAGCTCGCGGTAACCCACATCCCGCAGTTCCGGCGGCAAAAGCAGTTGTCCGAACGTGCTCTTGCCGCAGCCTTGAGGTCCCATCAACAGGGGAGCTGTGGAGTTGGCGTGCAGGTTGTCCCAGCTGTCCCATTGCGCAACCATCCCCAGGAACCATGTATGGAACCACTCTTTCCAGTGGGGGTTAGTGGTTGGCACTCGTTCGGCCAGCGCCCCAATATAATCTGTCTGTCCGTCCCAACAACCCTCTACGCTTCGGAGGTAGGCACGAGCTGCGTGGAAGTTGCGCACCCGGGTGGAACCGAGAAAACGTTTCAGCTCGCGTTCCGTTATCTCCAGTCCGCTCTCGTGAGCTTCTTGGAGCATCGTGTTCAGTACGCGGCTGTCCAGGGGTTGGAAGATATAGGAGGACGACTCGTTGTGTCGCCATTCCACTCCGTTGGTGAGTTCGTTGAAGCGCAAGTCATAGCGTGTCTGCATGAAGTGCTGCAGGGAGAAGGCCGTCTCTTGCATGTCCCGGGTGCGGGTAGTGCCGGACTTCTGTGGGTTTTCCAGATATACACTTTCCACGGTAGTCCTCACGATGTCGTTGCCCAGGTTCAGGAAGTTCATGTTGCGGGAGGCCAGCCATACAGACTCCTCTTGCGGGATGCTCAGCTGCAGGGCTTCCATTGCCGTGGCTTCCAGCAGTCGCTCGGCATTGTTTGCCTCCTTTGTCTCGCAATCTTCTTGATTGCTTCCTTTTCCGTTTGCGAGGGTGGGGGAGTACGTGCTGTCGATGGCCAGCAGTTTCTCCCGCGCTTGTTTCATGGCTAAGGCAAAGCGCCGGCGGTAGAGTTTTCGGGTTTCTGTGGTGGGTTGTGCTGCTTCCGGACTGTATTCCAGGGCGTTGTCTCGCATTTCTTCTCCGGCGCCCGCTGGTGTGTTGCGCCAGACGTCCCGTCGCTGCAGCTGGATGGGTTGGGCGTTGGGGTTCACGAAAGCGGTGGGGTCGTAGGTCCAGCGAAAAGTGTCGTCGGGCGAAGCGATCTTGGCCTTCAGCGGTCTGCATATCACGCTGGTGTAGGCTGCGGCACAGGTGGTGTAGAGGGCTTGGTGAAAACGTTGAGTGGCTTCCTCCTCGCGGGGCAGACTGCCGTCGTCCAGCGTTCCGCCCACCAGAATCTTCACACTTTTTCCGCTGGCACCGGTGAAGGCGGCCAGGGTCGTGGGCCAACCAGCCACTCGGGCCTTCACGCGGTCGGCTTCCGCCAGATCCGAGAGCCCGCTGACTTCCAGCAACACTACTCCGTTGTAGTTTGCATCTTGTTGGCCGTTGCGATGTGTTTTCAGAAAGAGGCCAGGACAGATCTGCGGCAGGCGGTTGATGTCCTTCCAATGAAAATGCGGTGGAAGCGTAGGCAGTTCTGCCCGAAACGCTTCCACCGTCCTTCTCCGTTTCTCATCAGTCTGGAACCGAGCGCCGAGCTCTTCCAGGTCCAAGATGCTGGTCTTTTCTTTCTTACTCCTTATCGTCTTACTGTATATTGTGCAAAGCATAATCTGTGAGGTGTGAGACTTGCTCTTTCAGCTGTCTTTGCCGGAAGGGATATGATTCGGCAGCGCCTCCTGCATATTTCCTTCTTTTCCTTTTTTCTTGAGGGGCGTTTTCCGCCCAGTGGAGTCCGTTTCTCTTGTTTTGATGGGGCAAAGATAGGTGATTATCTCCTTTCTTGCAAATATTTTCTCATGTTTTTTTAATAATAGTCCCATTTTCTTGCATTTTTATGTTTATAAATGAAATTACATCTACTTATATTCATTTTTTATCTACCATTTAATTCTATTGATAACAAGTATTTTAACTAATATTTGGTAGATGAAGACAATTTTTTATTAAATTTCTTTCTTTTTTCTATTCTTGTGGGTTTTCTCAGACAATAATCGGATGATAAGACTCCTTCCTTTCCTTTGTTCGTCATTTTTGTTGTTGTTCAGCCTTTCGATGCCCCTGAAGTTCTTCTCTTTTTTTGTTTGTCGCTTCTGCTGCTGTGTTGCCTCTCGATGACTCCGAAGCAGGTGTTCTTCCTTCCGTTGGTGGTCACTACTGGTGGGGCGACTTGTTAAGTATTCCTAAATCATGTTTCTTTTTTAAGGTCAATTAAAAGAAGATTCTTACTTTTGCAACCAATTAAGTACGACGCTCCCTTGATGGCACGCTTTACAAGAATGGTCTGCATCTTGTTTTGCGGCGCCCGCAGCACTCTCCGTCTTCGATGCTTGCATCTTTATCTTTTATGACGCTTGCACCGTTGTATACGCTCTTTAGTTGACAAGTTGATTTTTAGTTGACAAGTTGAATTTAGTTGACGAGTTGACGAGTTGACAAGTTGACGAGTTGATACCTTTCCAGCAGAGGTCTTGAGTGCTCGAACTCGCATGCACCTTAAACCCCTTAAACCGCGCCTTGGCGCACCTTAAACCACGAGCCCCGCTCGCCTCCCTCCCCCCCCCCACACGGAGGGGCCTACCAACTCCCCCATCCCTGTGTGGGTCGAGTGTGCCGCGGTCCGTCCTCGGCAATCTCCCCGCTCCCCGCGGAGTATCAAGTCATCGAGCCCCGCTCGCACCTTAAACCGCGCCATTGGCGCACCCTAAACCGCGAGCTCTGCTCGCCCCTAAAAACTATGACGAAAGAACAACTTTTTGAGAACATCTGTCGGAAACGCAGTTTCCTTTGTGTGGGTCTGGACACGGACCTGAAGAAAGTACCGCAACACCTGCTTGACAAGGCGAGCACAGATCCTGGTTTCGACCCCATCTTCGAGTTTAACAAAGCTATTATAGACGCCACTGCCCCCTATTGTATTGCTTATAAGCCGAATCTCGCTTTCTACGAGGCACATGGCGTGAGCGGATGGATAGCCTTCGAGAAGACTGTGAGTTACCTGAATGAGAACTATCCCGATCAGTTCATCATCGCCGACGCCAAACGTGGAGACATTGGTAACACATCAAAACTGTATGCTCGCACTTTCTTCGAGCAGATGAATGTGGATGCTGTCACCGTGGCCCCTTACATGGGCGAGGACTCCGTGACACCATTCCTCGGCTACGAGGGTAAGTGGGTCGTCCTTTTGGCACTTACCAGCAACAAGGGCAGCGCCGACTTCCAGCTCACCGCAGACCCCGCCGGGGAACGCCTCTTCGAGAAGGTGCTCAAGCGCAGCCAGCAGTGGGCCGACTCGCAGCAGATGATGTACGTAGTGGGTGCCACGCAGGGTAGTGCCTTCGCGGATATCCGTCGTTTGGTTCCCGACCATTTCCTCCTCGTTCCCGGAATCGGAGCGCAGGGTGGCAGTCTGGAAGAGGTATGCAAATACGGCTGGAACGATCGTTGTGGACTCATTGTCAACAGCAGTCGCGCCATCATCTACGCAGATGCTACGGAGTGTTTCGCCGCCGTGGCAGCACAGCGCGCTCAGGAGGTCCAGCAGCAGATGTCCTCCGTCCTCTCGCAGCATGGCCTCTGATGATTATTACATCAGCAGTTTCTCTTAGCACTCACTTGATAATAGTTTGCTGATTCCGTAAGCATGGATAGTACCTTAATGCCACCTTTCCTCTTTATCGACGCCGCACTCCTCTCCTATCGCCTCGGTAAGATCCGCTTTGAGGAACAGAAGACAGCGATGCTCGCCGCCGCCCGGGCGGCCACGGACTCCATTACATATATGTCTGCACTGGAGACCTTCGGTGTCAACCACTGGTCGCCGCTCCATGATTTCGTGGGACATTTCTTGGCCGCACCCGAATACTATCGTGCCAAGTACCCCGCGATACTTGGCCTGCGCGCTCCCGACGAGCCACCCACTTCCTTCCTCGAAGACCAACGTACCCTGTTTCTCACCGAAGCCATTCTTACGGAAAAACAGCAGAAAACTTTCTTCGAAGCCTACTGGTGGTTCGTGCATAATCACGAGGCAACCTACTACGACCGCCGCAAAGGACGCAGTATTGGTCTTTATGCTACGGAGCCCAAGGACAACGTCTCCGTGGTCGCTCATTTCGAGCAGTACCTCCAGCGACTGGCCAACCACAAGACGAAATACATCCGTGAGCGCTACGAAGGTTTCCCCCTCGACATCGTAGTAGCCCTCGTAAGGAGAACATACCTCTGAGATTCTGTTTCCTTAGTAGGAAATCATCCTGTCACATAGCGGCAATCGATGTCTTTTCTCATCCTTTGCCGTTTTTCTTTTACTCTTTTACATCTTTTATAAGAGTTGCCTTCGGCGATAAATCTCACAATTCTTTCCAAATCAATCAGATATGTTCTCCCCCCGCCCCCTCTCCCGTGGGAGACGGGGGAGCCTGCGGCGTAACAGCGGATGCATACAGAGGCTGCATACTTGAACTCTTACCCCCTTAAACCTCGAGCCCCGCTCGCCTCCCTCCCCCACGGAGGAGCCTACCAACTCCCCCATCCTTGTGTGGGTCGAGTGTGCCGCGGTCTGTCCGCGGCAATCTCCCTCCCTCCCCGCGAAGTATCAAGTCATCGAGCCCCGCTCGCCCCTTAAACTGCGCCTTTGCGCCTTATACTGATTTTGCGAAAGTTGAGTAAGCACATAAATTTGTGTATCGTGGGCGATATTTAGTTAATTGTTCTTAAATATTATATTGGATATTTGGCCGAAAGCAATAGAGTTACTACCTTTGCATCGCAAACGATAGAAAAGACTTCTCGTCGCGGGATGAAGCCCTTCGAAAGGTTCCCCTTCACAGGAGTCCGGCAATAAAAACTTACATTATAATAAAGAATAAGAACATGACTAAGATTTATGATTTCAAGTCCCTCACGAGCAAGGGCAAAGAGTTGGATTTTTCTGAGTTCCAAGGTAAGGTGTTGCTGATAGTGAACACAGCAAGCAAATGTGGATTCACTCCCCAGTTTGCGGGCCTCGAAGAGTTGAACCAGAAGTACAAGGACAAGGGCCTCGTCATCATTGGATTCCCCTGCAATCAGTTCAAGGAGCAAGATCCCGGTTCCGATAGTCAGATTGAGGAGTTCTGCCAGTTGAACTACGGCGTCACCTTCCAGATAATGAAGAAGATTGACGTCAACGGAGCTGCAGCTGACCCCATCTTCGAGTACCTGAAGTCACAGGCACCCAAGGAAGAATACAAAGGTTTGAAGGCTAAGAGTGCTGCCATGCTCTTCAAGACCATCAGCACCAGCGTGGAGAAAGACAGCGACATCAAATGGAACTTCACCAAGTTCCTTATCTCCAAGGACGGCAGCGATATCCGTCGCTTTGCTCCCACCACCGAGCCCAAGGATTTCGAGAAAGATAT
>JAILFY010000065.1 GCA_024697285.1 Bacteroidaceae bacterium | reverse complement strand
CCTGTCTTGAAGGCAACTGCTATTACAAGTCTTTTCTTATTGTAAGAAAATGCGAGAGGGGAGCAGAATTGTTATACGACCCTATGTATGGGGAAAGATGTAGCTACGTGTTTGCAAAGATGTAGCTACATGTTTGCAAAGATGTAGCTACATGTTTGCAAAGGTTCCTATGCGTTGACGAGGATGTATATACGTGTTGACGTGAACGTATATACGTGTTAGCAAAGATGTATATACGTGTTGACGATGATGTATATAGGAGTTGTCGGGAATGTATATACGTGTTGGCAAAGATGTATATACGTGTTGGCGAAGATGTATATACGTGTTGGCGAAGATGAAGCTTCGTGTTGGCGAAGATGAAGCTTCGTGCTGAAAAAAGCAATGTAGATAAGATTACAAGATGTTTATATCTTCTGCTCAAAAGATATATATCTTCGGTCCATAAGATATAAATCTTCGGTCCATAAGATATATATCTTCGGTCCACAAGATATATATCTTATTCGTATAAGATTCTACCAATTCGGTTATCCCCTGTGTCTTCATTGTGCACCTTGTTTTATTCCACTTTTACTCATCCAGCCTGCTGTCATCACAAGTGGCAAAAGTACATGTCCGCGGGAGTGAGGATGATCGCCGCGGACGGACCGCGGCGCACTCGACCCAAGGGAGACAGGGGGAAGGGAGGGAAAAGGGGAGGTAGTGGACTCTTCAATGTGTTTCTTGTGTTGTTTGTAGTATATTTTGAATTATTGCTGTACGGTAAAACTCACGAGCCAGTAACTTTAATACCTGATTATAAACCGACTGCCCGGTAAAATTGCAATCTTTGCCCATGATTATGCTTTGATTTGTGGCGAAAGCAAGGATAATCAAAAAGGACTGATACTTCATGCGAATAACAGCCCTAAATATGCTTTCAAAAAAGTTTTACCGGACAGCAATAATTTTTTGTTGCCAGACTCCACCAGCCTTCTTTCCCGCAACAAGCAGGAATAAGAGATGCTTCCTCATATCCTGAAAACAGCTTTCACAGACAAAAAGTAGCACCTTTCCCAGCAAGCAACTAAAAAAAAGGAGTCCTTTCTGTCTCGGTCTCACTATTTTTGCATACCTTTGCACGCCCAATATAATACTTATAACCATGGCTTACTTATTTACTTCAGAATCCGTCAGCGAAGGCCATCCCGACAAGGTGGCCGACCAAATCAGCGATGCTGTGCTGGATAACCTCTTGGCCTTCGACCCACAGTCTAAGGTGGCCTGCGAGACCCTGGTCACCACAGGACAAGTGGTATTAGCTGGAGAAGTCAAATCCAAGGCCTACGTGGACCTGCCCGAGATTGCCCGGCAGACCATCCGACGTATTGGCTACACAAAAGGAGAATATATGTTCGAGGCCAACTCCTGCGGAGTCCTTTCGGCCATCCATGAACAGAGCCCTGATATCAACAGAGGTGTAGAACGTGAAGACCCCATGTCCCAAGGTGCCGGCGACCAGGGAATGATGTTCGGCTATGCCACCAACGAGACAGAAAACATGATGCCTCTGGCATTGGATCTGGCCCACCGCATCCTGCAAGTATTGGCAGACATACGTCGGGAAGGTGTGGAGATGACCTACCTGCGCCCCGACGCCAAGAGCCAAGTGACCATAGAATATGGCGACGACCATCGTCCACGCCGAGTAGACACTATCGTGGTCTCCACTCAGCACGATGAGTTTGTGCTTCCCACGGATGGCGACCAGGCACGCGCCGACAACCAGATGCTTGCTCAGATACGCCGCGACGTGAAGGAAATCCTGATGCCCAGAGTCATCGAAAGTATTCAGAGCCCAGAGGTAAGGGCACTCTTCGACGACCACATCACCTATCACGTAAACCCCACCGGCAAATTTGTCATAGGAGGACCTCACGGAGACACCGGCCTCACGGGTCGCAAGATTATCGTGGACACTTATGGCGGAAAAGGGGCTCACGGAGGAGGTGCCTTCTCCGGCAAGGACCCTTCTAAGGTAGACCGCTCCGCTGCTTATGCTGCACGACATATCGCCAAGAACATGGTAGCAGCAGGTGTGGCAGACGAGATGCTGGTGCAACTCTCCTATGCCATCGGCGTGGCAGAACCCGTAAGTATCTTCGTAGACACCTATGGCACCAGTCACATCGAGGGCAGCGACGGAGAAATCGCCCGCAAAATACGGAACCTCTTCGACCTTAGGCCTCGCGCCATAGAGGACAGGCTGAAACTGCGCGCTCCCATCTACGAGGAGACGGCGGCCTATGGTCACATGGGACGTCAGCCACAATGCAAGACAAAGACCTTCCACACCCCCTACGGAAAGCCCGTTACAGTGGACGTAGAACTCTTCACGTGGGAGAAACTGGATTATGTGGAACGCATCCAGCAAGCTTTCAATATCCAGAAATAACCCTCCTCTCCCCGCAGCGGAGCACGTTTCATGCCCCCGACAATCATTCTTTCTCATCCATGCAAATAGCAGTTTATTGCGCCTCCAGCACGAAAATACATCCCGACTACTTCGCCGACGCACGTGCCGTGGGCGAGGGTCTGGCCAAAAGAGGTATCGGCCTTATCAACGGAGCCGGCCACATGGGACTGATGGGTGCCTCGTCCGATGCCTGTCTGGCAGCCGGCGGCGAGGTCACAGGTGTCATCCCCACTTTCATGATAGACCAACACTGGCACCACACGGGGCTGACCCGACTCATCGAGACCCGGGACATGCACGAGCGAAAACAAACCATAGCCGACCTCAGCGACGGTTGCATCGCACTGCCCGGTGGCTGCGGCACTCTGGAAGAACTCATGGAGGTCGTGACCTGGAAACAGTTGGGACTGTACCTGAAGCCCATCGTTATCCTGAACAGCCGCGGATACTACGACCCCTTGCTCCAGCAACTGCAGCGAGGCATCGAAGAGCACTTCCTGGGAGAACGCCATGCCAGCATCTGGCGCGTGGCCTCCACTCCGGAAGAAGCCATTGACCTCGTACTCTCCACCCCACTCTGGGACGCCAGCGTCAGGAAATTCGCAGCCATCTGACAGTACCGCCGGTTCCAGAGAACCCCATACGTATTACCATAAATCATTCATCCAGCCTTGGACAGCCTATTCTACAAAGGCTTTTTCACACGCGACTCGCTACTCCGCAACGACTCCCTACTTTTCCATCAGCCAGGCGACTATCAGTCTGGTCTGTGGGGCATGCACGCAGATTCCGTGCCACCCATGATGTATCGGGAAGATGAAGTGTTACTTTTCCTGGCAGCAGCTTTCCTGCTGCTGGTGACGGCCACACTCATCCGACAGGTGCCCCTCAAAGAACAACTGAGTTCCTTCTTCAACTTCACCACCCCAAAGGAACTCACGGAGGTAGAGAGCAATAACATGGAATGGGTCCGAAGACTTACGATGCTG
Source organism: Bacteroidaceae bacterium (assembly GCA_024697285.1). GTDB lineage: Bacteria > Bacteroidota > Bacteroidia > Bacteroidales > Bacteroidaceae > Physcousia. The sequence goes on along the minus strand of JAILFY010000065.1, from coordinate 3,735 downwards.
ATGACTTGTCTGCTGGGAGCACTCCTCTACTATCGCTATGCCCTTGAGCAATGGGACTTTCTGTTCTTCCCCCTGCAGACATGGCAACTACTGGCCATCTACAGCTGTATATTCCTATGTATCATTGTGCTTAAGCAATGGTTACTTGCAAGCATCAATTCCATCTTCTTCGACAACCACCAGCGCAATCTCTGGCGCAGAGACTATGCAATGATCTTCTCTCTGGAAAGCATTCTGTTTTTTTTACTCACCACACTAACCATATTCCTCAATTTATCCCTTAAAAAAGCCTTTATAGGGCTCGTACTTTTGTTACTTTTTGTCAAATTTCTAGTCTTTACGAAGGATTTCGCACACTTTTTCAGAAATTTTTATGGCGTTTTGCATCTTTTTCTGTACTTTTGCGCTCTGGAAGCGGCACCCCTCCTTGTCCTATGGGCTACGTTGGACCGTTTGACAAACCATTTGACAACAACACTATAGAGTAAAACAGATGATAAAGAAGATTCTGGTTTCCCAGCCAAGGCCCTCTTCAGAAAAATCCCCTTACTTCGATATTGCTGAACGACACAACGTGGAGATTGTCTTTCGACCATTCATCAAGGTGGAAGGCTTGTCTGCTCGCGAGTTCCGTCAGCAGAAAATATCCCTTTCTGAGTTCACCGCCATCGTCTTCACTTCGCGCCATGCAATAGACCATTTCTTTGCTCTGGCCAAAGAGTTGCGTTTTGCAGTTCCCGACGACATGAAGTACTTCTGCATCACCGAGCAGGTGGCACTTTACATCCAGAAGTACGTTCAATACCGCAAGCGCAAGATATTCTATGGTTCCACAGGCAAGTTTGCCGACTTGGTTCCCACGATGGTAAAGCACAAGACCGAGAATTTCTTCATTCCACAATCTGATGTGCATAACACCGACATCGCCAAGATATTGGACGAAAAGAAACTGAAGCACAAAGAGGGCGTCATGTACAGAACAGTTCCCAACAACTTTGTTGGCAACGAGCCTTTCGACTATGACATGCTGGTATTCTTCAGCCCCAGTGGAGTGCAGAGCCTGCTTCAGACATTCCCCGACTTCACGCAGGGAGATATGGCCATTGCCACTTTCGGTCCCACCACTGCCAAAGCTATCCGCACAGCAGGATTGCGCCTGGACCTCGAGGCACCCACAGCCAAATATCCCAGCATCACGGGCGCACTGAATGCCTACATAGAAGAAGTCAACAATAAGAAATAACAACTCCCACAGAGGCAATGAACTCCGTTCATTCCTTTCCTAAATCCGAGAAACTCTGCCGCCGCAAGGCTATAGAGAATCTCTTCGCGAGCGGAAACCGTTCCCTGACGGCCTTTCCGCTCCGCGTAGTTTATGGGGTCAAGGAGTTGCCAAAGGACGAGACGCCCAGCGGCTGCGAAGTGCTCATGTCCGTGAGCAAGCGGCACTTCAAACATGCAGTGGACCGCAACCGCGCCAAGCGACAGATGCGTGAAGCGTGGCGCCTGCACAGAGGTATTCTGTGCGGAGCCAGAGAAGATGGCGAGGGACAGGAAAGCAGACCATTGTTGCTGGCTTTCATCTGGCTGTCAGACCGACCTCTGCCATCTGACCTCATTCATCGTAAAATGAAGAACCTCCTCCACCGCATAGCCGAAGAGACGACAGCCACCACCGCAGGGCTACCCGAGGAATCCGTATAATCCTATTGTCTATCAGGTTTTCGCATGCTACGACAACTGTTCATACTTCCCATTCGGTTCTACCAGCGGTTTATTTCTCCGCTGACTCCTCCGTCATGTCGCTACACACCCACTTGTTCACAATATGCAGTAGAGGCTATTCAGAAACACGGAGTACTGAAAGGACTATACCTCGCCACGAGGCGAGTGCTCAGCTGTCACCCCTGGGGCGGACATGGTTATGATCCCGTGCCAGACGAGTTCAGTTTCTTCCGGGAACCAGGTCACCCTCAGTATCGACACTGAGTTCCCTTAGTACCTCACCGGGCATGACCTACCTGAACTTCCACACACATTCACCCTTACACGAAGGCGAACAGACCATTCCATCATTGGGCGTTCACCCCTGGCACATCCATTCTAATTGGACAGAAGAAGTGCGACAATTGGAGAGTGAACTGAAGAACTCTCGCTCTGTTCAGGAGATGGCGGAACAAAAGGCGGAGGGGGTGCCGACGATGATGATTGGTGAATGTGGTTTGGACCGTCTTTGTGCCACACCCTATGATATTCAATTAGAGGTCTTTCAGGAGCACATTCGGCTCAGCGAGAGCTATCGGTTACCGCTGGTCCTCCATTGTGTACGTGCCATAGATGATGTGCTTCGACTGAAACGAGGTACTCATCAGCACTGGATCTTTCATGGGTTCCGCGGAAAACCGCAACAGCTGCAACAACTGATTGACCATGATTTCTATATCAGCTTCGGGTTTAATTATAATCCCGAGAGCCTGCGCGCCTGTCCAGAATCCCGACTGTTTCTCGAAACAGATGATATTCCAAGACCCATCAGCCCATTATACGAAGAAGTATCTAAGCTGCGGCAGACAACAACAGAACAGTTGCGAGAACAGGTGTGGGAGAACGCAAAAGGACTCCTGAGATAATCCCGCGAGCAAGTCAGCAAAACGAGACAACCCTGATTATCTTATGCAGGGAAATCCAGTTCTATCGACGAAAGTGGAATCAAAGAATCATTATATGGACTCACAAGTTGAGAGCTACACATAAGACCTTGCAGATATCTTCCGGCAGACAAGCATCAGTTTTGTTTCACCCAGATTAGTTTCGAGGTGTCGTAGCCGCGACGCTTGGCTTCTTTCAGAATGAGATTCTTTACCTCGTTCGTCAGTTTGGGCTTACGCGAAAGGATCCACAGATAGCTGTCGCTGCTGCTGCCAACGAGAGCATATTGGTAGTTCTTGTCCACAAACATCACACGATAGTCCGAATAAAAAGGACCAAAGAAAGAAACGCGCAACAAAGCGGGCGTGTCGGTCGTCTTTATCTTGCCCTTGGATTCCTTGGGTTTACCGTTCTTGACACCTGTATTCAGCACTTCAATCTTTCCGCTGCTAAGCAGTTTATACGAAGCTTTCGTCTGATCCATGCCCCGTTCGAACCAGTGGTCGAAGCGTGCTATTTCGTACCAACTACCGAGAAAACGATTCAAATCAAAGGATCTGACAACAGAATTGTCAATATCACCTGCCCAGCAGCTAACAACAATAAACAAAGTAGTAAGTGTCGTGAAAAACCGTTTCATATCATTATCTTTTCGTATTAAACGGTACAAAGATACACATTTATTACTGGAGTATGCTCCTTTAAGCGGAAAAAGTAATAAAAAAGTGTACAGCAACAGGTATATAAGTATACAAAAGATGTATATACGTGTGGAGGAAGATGTATATACGTGTGGATAGGAAAGGAATGATTGTGAGGAGAGGGGATTTTGAGAGGAGGGGAATGTGAGAGGTTAATTTGAGAGGAGGGGCATTTGAGAGGAGGGGAATTTGAGGGAGGGGAATTTGAGGGAGGGGAGAGGATTTGAAGGGAGGACCCCTTCCAGACGGAAGGGAACTACGGCTTAAAATGGCCTTTTCTACATGTTTTCATGTAGTATGTAGTTTATTTTGAACAACATTTTTCACGGGAGGGTGGAGAATCGCCGCGGACGGACCGCGGCGCACTCGACCCAAGGAAGATGGG
>JAILFY010000038.1 GCA_024697285.1 Bacteroidaceae bacterium | reverse complement strand
ACGATGCGAGCCCACGAAACTGAAATCATAATTCATCTTGAAGTACTGATCTATGAGGAAGGTCTTTCCCACGCGCCTTCTTCCATAAACGATAACAAATTCTGAACGGTCTGACTCCATGCAGTCCCGTAGCATAGAGCACTCTCGGTCTCTCGCAATAAGCTTCTGTTCCATATTGATGATCGCACATTTGCTGGCAAAGGTACAAACAATTATTGAGAATACTCCATTGTTCGACATATTTTTGCCCCAAAACATAAAAATATATTCATTATTGGGGCAAAATGGAGCTAAATAAGTGAAGTCTGAGGGGTGACATATCAATGAAGCCAGATGCTGATATGGTTATGAGAAAACTTGCACAAAAAACCATCTTTTTGTGGTTTACAAAAGTTAAACACGTTAAATCTTCGACTTATTTACCGTCTAAAGAATCTACGCCATCACTTTTCTACCGTTTTAATCAAAACTAACTGACACATAATAAGTTGTAAATACGGTACCTGAGTTTCCCGGATTGGAAACTGGATAGTGAAGCGGGTGAGATTATCGTCAGAGTAGGTGAGCAGATTGAACGAGCAGTGATGAGAAGAAAGCATTTCTTGGACGAAATGATAAAGGCATGAGGATTACATCGCTATCTTTGGAGCGAAAATAGTGTAACGGAGCAAAAAGAAGACGGCGGGAAGCCCGCAAGGGAGAAACGGAAAGGAAATCATTCGCGGGAAGCCCGAAAAGGCACACCTGAACCTGGCCGTGCTGGCCTACTGGGTGGTGTCGGTCACCAAGTTCAGGCTGAAGCTGAAGAAATATCCCAATGTCTGCTGGGACGAAATCATGCGAATCGCCCAGGCCCAAGTAGTGGTGACAGCCGAGATGGACACCATGGACGGCTGCAGGGTATCCGTGCGGCAGAGCACTGAGGCGGAGGAGGAGCTCGCTGCCATATACGGTCTGCTGGACATCACGGACAATCCCAAGGTTGTGTGGTCGAATTAGACAGGATGGTTCACGCTATACTTTCTTATTGGTGTCCGTGGGAATATATGATCATATAAAAAATCATTGGCATCCGGAAAAAACTTTTTTTAACAAAAAAAGTGCGCACCCGTCACCTTTTTCTCCAGATAAAAAGCAACGCCCGCCATCATCCCGCGAAAAATGTTATTCAAAATAAACTACATACTACACCAAATCTTGGCTACGAGTCCACCCATGTCCCGCTTGAATACATAAAGGCGGGACATTTTGTTTCCCACCTATTATACTCCAGCTCCCCACCTCCACCATAAAGTCAAGGCTTCTATGGAAATCTCCAATACTCCCCACACTATTCTTCCAAACATTCCATCATATTCTATAACTCACCCGGTGATTTATATAACTCACTCGGTGATTTGTAAAAACCACTCAGTGATTTGTAAAACCCACTCGGTGATTTGTAAAACCCACTCGGTGATTTGTAGAATTCATCAGCAGGTTCCGAAGATTGCATCAGCAGGTTCCGAAGATTGCATCAGCAGGTTCAGAGGATTGCATCAGGAGGTTCCGAGGATTGCATCAGCAGGTGCCGAAGATTGCATCAGCAGGTTCCGGAGATTGCATCAGCAGGTTCAGAAGATTGCATCAGCAGGTTCAGAGGATTGCAAGAGATGGCTTCGTATCTTTATAAGTATCCTGTTGACATAAGTATTCTGTTGACTATTCTGCAAGTAATGCTATAAAGAAAAATGCTGATGGCAGAGACTGCGTAGGTAAGGTGAGCTGGTGACGGGTGCGCACTTTTTTTGTTAAAAAAATAAAAAAGCAGTGTTGGTATCCGGTGAAAATTATATGTTCATAAAAAAATGCCCGTTGGCCGGAGGATATGTCCCTAAATAATGGGCATTCGTGTGAAAAAGAAATGTTCATGAATATTTATTTTCTCACATATAATATTCATAAATTAGGGACATATAATGTTCATGAATAGTTATTTATGATTCATTATATGTCCCTAATTAATGAGCATTCGTGTGAAAAAGAGATGTTCATGATTATTTTTTACCGGACAGCAATAATATACGTCTGTTAACCGAAAATGAGTGATGGTATCAAGGTTCGCGAAATACCAGCAGGAGACTGTCGGCGGCCGTACGTGCCAGCAGCCAGTCCCGCAGCTTATCGGTTTCGGCGGCCGAGGGGCGCTTGCCCTCTGGAACGGCAGCCAGCGCCACCACGACGGGCGTCGTCAGCGCAGTGTCCGTCCGCACTTCCATGGTCTGGGACAGACTGAACGTCTGCACCTGCGGACAAAGTACCACCAGTTCCGGCCTCAGTTCCTCGGCCAAAACCTCCAGGCGGGTATAGTGCTGCAGAGAGGATTCCAGCTCATGGATATGAGTGCTCTGCTGCATCATGGTCTGTTTGTAGTCCGTCTTAGAGGATTCCAGCTGTCCCACAAGCTGCATGAGGCTGTCGGACTGCGTGCCCTGGATGACGGTCAGCTGATAGCCTTCCAGTCGGTAGTCCGCCAGCCGCTCTTGGGCCGTGGCGATCTGTGACTCCTCCACCTCGTGTCCGATCACCGCCACGCGCAAGGTCTTGTCGTCCATGTTCACCTGCTGGGAGATGATCTGTGTGCCGGGCCAGGCCAGTTCACTCTCCACGTAACGTATGACATCCTGGTTGAAGAGACTCTTGCGCACCAGATTCAAGGTCAGAATGCCAGCAGGAACCATCGTCATAATCACGATGGCCATGAAGATATGGCGAGCGTGGCGGGCCCGCTCCGGGGTGATGTTCTGACGCTGCTTGAAGTTCATGAAACGCACGCCCAGGAAGGTGGCCAGCGAGATGAAGACGGTGTTAATGAAGAAGAGGTAGAAAGCGCCCAGGAAGAACAGCCATTGTCCCGTGGCAAGCCCATAGCCGGCGGTGCACAACGGCGGCATCAGGGCTGTGGCGATGGCCACGCCAGGAATGACATTGCCCTTGCCGCCCGTGCCGATGGCAACAATGCCTGCCGCCCCGCCGAAGAAGGCGATGAGCACGTCGAAGAGAGTGGGAGAAGTGCGGGCCAACAGTTCCGACTGCACTTCGGTGTAGGGAGATATCAGGAAGTACAGGGTTGCGGTGAGCACGCTGAAGACGGTGGCGATGCAGAAGTTCTTCGCCGAGGAGCGGAGCAGGTCGAGATCCAGAATGCCCACCGCCAGACCCATCCCTACGATGGGGCCCATGAGTGGAGAGATGAGCATGGCACCGATGATGACGGCGGTGGAGTTGACATTCAGCCCCAGCGAGGCGATGAAGATGGCGAAGATGAGGACCCAGAGTCGCGCGCCCCGGAAAGAGGAGTCGGCCTTGATGTTGGCGATTGTGGCGTCCTCCGACACTTTCTCCGGAATAAGGTTGAAATAGCGCCTGATGAAGGCGCGGAGGTAGTTCATAAACATGGGTTGCAGAGGGATATAATAGGATTATGGGATTACAAATCTTGCTGCACAAGTATTGCTGCAGCAGCAGAAATCTATTGATTTGAATTAAGACGACGTAAAAAACATGGCATATTGTATGGACGTAAGCAGGCTTTATCGTATATTTGCACCGCCTTAAGGCAAACTTAATATTATCATTTTTCTAATCAGTAAAAAAAAACTGCAAACACAATGAACTGCAAAACTGCTATTATGACTCTGTCGCTTCTCCTGAGCGCAGGCTTCGTGACCAGTTGCGGAGACGACGAAGAGGAGGAAAACGGACCCGAAGTAGAACTTCCCACGACGGGTGGCATCACCGGTTGGACCAGTGCCACTCACATGCCTCCCGAAGGCGGACGCCAGTTTTTCGTAGACTTCCACTCTCCCAACGAGACAGCTACCGTAGAACTCACGAAGGTGGATGACACCCATCTCACTATCTCCTACTCCAGCGATGCATGGGGCAAGGCAGAGTTCGCCTCGCTGACTATGGAGAAGCAGGACAGCCTTTATGTCCTTCCTGCTGGTGCAAAGACAACGATTGTCATGGAACGCGGCGCCATGGGCCAGCAAGGTGGTGGCGGCGAATATGAGCTGACGCTCGTGGAGGGCTCCGTGAACGTGAAACTGAATCATGTCAATCTCGTCATGAGCGCCTTCATGAATGAGCGCCACGGCAGCTACCAGCTGACCTTCAACGAGGGCGAAGCTCCTGCTCCTGTGGTCGAGTAGTCAGTACTTCTCGCGATATTTCCCTTCACTCTTATCCTCGAGCATAGAGAGATAAGACAGATAACGGCTCTCGGCAATCAGGTGGTTGTCGAGAGCTTCTCTTACGGCACATCCCGGCTCGTGGGTGTGGGTGCAGTTGCTGAAGCGGCAGTTGCGCCCCGTGGCGAATATCTCCCGGAAGTAGTGCGACACCTCTTCGGGCTCGAAGTCGAAGGTGCCAAAGCCGCGGATACCTGGAGTGTCGATGATGGCGCCTCCGCCATCCAGTGCCACCATCTCGCTGAAGGTCGTCGTATGCTGACCTTGGTCGTAGGCGGCGCTGAGCTCGGCGGTCTTGGCGTGGGCCGAGGGAACGAGACGATTCAGGAGCGTGGACTTGCCTACGCCACTATTGCCGCTGAACAGCGATATCTTGTCCTGCAGCATCTCCTGCAACTCACCGATGCCTGCGCCCGTGGCGGCGGACACGGCCAGACAGGGATAACCCAGCTGACGATAGAGGGCCATGATCAGGTCGAGGTAGTGGAGCTCATCGGCGTCGTAGAGGTCCACCTTATTATATATAAGGAGAACCGGAACACGATAGGCCTCGGCGGACGCCACGAAACGGTCGATGAACGTCGTGGACGTCTCGGGGTGCGCGATGGTGACGACGAGGCACGCGAGATCTACGTTGGCGGCAATGATGTGGCTTTGTTTAGAGAGGTTGGAGGCCCTACGGATGATATAGTTCTTGCGATCGAGGATTTCTGTGATGAGGGCCGTGGGCAGCTCCGACGAGGTCTCGCCGGGGAGCGTGGCGGCCGTGGGTCTGATCTCCACCCGGTCGCCAACGGCCACGGGGTTGGTGCTGCGGATACCCCGCAGGCGGAAGTTCCCTTTCACCTTACATGCAAAAAGCTGGCCGTCGTCCGTGCGGACGTCGTACCAGCTTCCTGTGTTGCGGACTACAAGGCCTTTTAGCATTCGGTAGTATTGACAATTCTGATTACTGTCCTGCTCATCCTGCTTCCGCGAGGCGAGGTGCAAGCTGCAGCGGTCTTCCAGACGATGCTGATTGCACTCCTGCTCTCTCTCTGCTTCCGCGGGGCGAGGTGCGGACAACCATCTTTACACGGTCATAATCTCTTTTTCTTTTGCCGCCAGCAGGGCGTCTATCTTTTTGATGTACTTGTCGTGCATCTTCTGCAGCTCGGCTTCTCCGTCTTTCTGGTTGTCTTCGCTGAGTCCGTCTTTCACGGCTTTCTTCAGCGCTTCGATACCTTCGCGGCGGGCGTTGCGGACGCTGACCTTGGCTTGTTCACCCTCTTTTCCGCTTTGTTTCACCAGCTGTTTGCGCCGTTCTTCTGTCAACGGGGGGATGCCAATGCGGATGATCTCGCCGTTGTTCTCGGGCATAATACCGAGCTCACTGTTGATGATAGCTTTCTCGATGACTCTGATCATGGACTTGTCCCAGGGCTTGATGGAGATGGTGCGGGCGTCGGGAGTGGTCACGGCGGCGCAGTTGTTGATAGGCACCATAGCTCCGTAGTTGTCCACGCGGATGCCGTCCAGCAACTTGATGTTGGCTTTGCCGGCACGGATGTGAGAGAGTGCATCGTCCAGATACATCACAGCCTCTTCCATACGCTCCTCGGCGTCGGAGAGGATTACTTTCATGTCTGCCATATTCTTTCGGGTTTAAGGTTTGGAATCCATTGGTGGCAAGGATGTACTTTTATATCCTTTTGGCGACAAAGATAATGCTTTTTGTTTATTCAATTCGCGTTTTTGTTGAAAAAAGAACGTAGCGAGGGCAAAAACTTCAAACTTTAGCTTCCAAACTCCCACCTTTTACTTATATTTGCACCCGCAAACCCTTCAATCAATTATGAATTCCGACGAAACCATCCGCCATTGGCTCTCGCTGTTGCAACCCATTTCCCTGGACGAGATGGGGGGCATCAAACTGATGAACCGCACCGACACGAAGTTCGTGACGAACAAAGCCAAGCTGGCGCAACTCCTGGAATTGACCCAGGGCAAATACTTTGCTCAGCAGATAGATGGCGAGCGCATTGCCAACTACTGCACCACCTACTGGGACACACCCATCCACCGTTTCTTCATGGAGCACCACAACGGGCGCGCTCCTCGCCAGAAGATACGCGTCCGCACCTATGTGGACTCCGGCCTCACCTTCCTGGAAATAAAGACCAAGAACAACCACGGCCGCACGAAGAAGAAACGTATCACCGTTCCCTCTCAGGAGCGACAAGAGGTCGTGGCGGCCGGAGGCAGCGAGTTCGCACAGAAGCTCACGGGCGTGACCTTCGACGATATCCTGCCTACCGTGCAGAACCACTTCCAGCGCATCACACTCGTGAACTATGGGAAGACGGAACGACTGACGATAGACTTCAACGTCAGCTTCCATAACTTCGAGACGCAGAGCGACAAGGGCACGGGAGAACTCGTCATCATCGAACTGAAACGCGACGGCAACGTCTACTCGCCCGTGCTGGACATGCTCCGACAGCTGCGCATCAAACCTCATGGATTCTCGAAGTACTGCATAGGAAGTGTCATGACCAACGAGTCGCTGAAGCACAACAACTTCAAGGTGAAGATGCGAGAGATTCATAAATTAGTCAACGCATAATAATAATCAATAATTCATACTCTATCAAATTCTTCATTATGGACTACATCATCCAACTCAACCAAGACATTGCGAATCTCTTTGGAGTTATTCTCTTTGACCCCCAGCAGTTCTTCTCGCTGGCCATTCGTTGCATAATCAACTTCATCGTCGTCTTTGTCATAGCCCGCTACTTCTATTTCCCGCGCTCCCGTCGTCGCGACTACATGTTCGTCTTCATCCTGATGTCCATGAGTATATTCATGCTCGTCAACCTGATGGACGGCGGAGGCATGGAGCTGGGCGCAGCCATGGGTCTGTTTGCCATCTTCGGTATTATGCGTTTCCGCACCGAGGCCGTTCCCATCCGCGAGATGACCTATATGTTCATCCTCATCGCCATCAGCGTCATCAATGCACTGGCCCACGCCGACTGGCACCCGAAGGCCGAGTACTGGGACGGCATAGGTATCATCACCATCCTCTGCGTGAACATCTTCTTCATCTGCATGGTATGGGCCTACGAGCGCAGCAAGATGCGCGACACGGAATGCTCACGCATCATCAGATACGACAACGTGGCACTCATCACCCCCGAGAAGCGCGACGAACTCAAGGCCGACCTGGAGAAGCGCACGGGACTGACCATCACACGCATAGAGATCGGCATGCTCGATTTCCTCAAGGACAGTGCACTCATCCGCATCTTCTACGAAGACCCCGACGACGTGGGCAACAGCATCGCACGCTACGGCAGAATGCCTAAGGAAATGTAAGACACAACCACCCTGTATCTCTTATCCCTCTAACCAATCAACTCCTGAAGGTGAGAGCTCAGCGCAGGACCGCTCATTGCTTTTATTTTTTACTCCCAAGGTTTCTTTCCGCACCGCGCTCCTGACTCTGGCATCTCACCTGCCGAGTTGAAAAAAACATCCACACCAATGAAACGTTTACTTTTCACCCTCGTAATTCTCTGCAGCGTCGCAACCATCGCCCGCGCTGAGTCGGACTACGTCAGCGACGACGCTGGCAAAACCTCTGGCGGCCTCTGGACGGAGGTCGGCGCCACCAAAGTGCTGCCCTACAACCTCTCGCTCGGACTCGACGCTGGTTTCCGCACGAACGAATGGTTCGACGAGGCCGACCGCTTCGAAGTAGGACTGGGCCTGGACTGGAAACCCGTCAAGCACTGGAAGTTCGGCGTAGGCTACTCCCTCTACTTCAAGCACTATCCCCTGGAGACGGCCAC
>JAILFY010000202.1 GCA_024697285.1 Bacteroidaceae bacterium | reverse complement strand
GAGGCGTTTTTTCAAAATATATGCGTACCTTTGCAGCGATTTATCAGCAAAATCCCCAAAGTATGGAACTATTTGACGTTTATCCCTTGTTTCCCATCAACATCGTACGCGGCAAAGGCTGTCGCGTATGGGACGAAGAGGGCACAGAATACCTGGATCTCTACGGCGGTCACGCCGTGATTTCGGTGGGACACGCCCACCCACATTATGTAGAAGCCATCAGCCAGCAGGTAAGTAAGTTGGGCTTCTACTCCAACTCGGTTGTCAACAAGTTGCAGCGCCAGCTGGCCGAGCGCCTGGGCAAGGCCTGCGGCTATGAGGACTATCGCCTGTTTCTCATCAACTCTGGCGCCGAGGCCAACGAGAACGCGCTGAAGCTGGCGTCGTTCCATACGGGCCGCACCCGCGTGCTCTCGCTGGAGAAAGCGTTCCACGGACGTACCAGCCTGGCTGTGGAAGTCACGAACAACCCGAAGATCATCGCCCCCATCAACGATAACGGACATGTCACCTATCTGCCGATGAACGACCTGGAGGCCTGGAGCACAGAGCTGCGCAAGGGCGACGTGGCTGCCTGCATCGTGGAATGCATACAGGGAGTAGGCGGTATTCGCATGGCCTCGGCCGAGTTCATGCAAGGACTGCGACGGGTGTGCGACGAGACCGGCACGGTGCTGATCTGCGACGAGATACAATGTGGCTACGGCCGCTCGGGTAAGTTCTTCGCCCACCAGTGGCTGGACGTGCGGCCCGACATCATCACAGTGGCCAAAGGCATCGCCAACGGTTTCCCCATGGGCGCTGTGCTCATCTCGCCCCGGTTCGAGGCGGTGTACGGACAGCTGGGCACCACCTTCGGCGGCAACCATCTGGCGTGCGCAGGAGCGCTGGCAGTGCTCGATATTCTCGAAGGCGAAGGGCTGATAGAGAACGCCCATCGCGTGGGAGAGTACTTGATACAAGAACTGCGCCAGTTGGCTCAGACTCCCGAAGGTGCCTGTATAAAAGAGGTACGCGGACGCGGACTGATGATAGGCATCGAGCTGAACAAGCCCTACAAGGAGGTGCGCCAACGGCTGCTCATGGACGAACACGTGTTCACCGGTTGTGCCGGCACCCACGTGCTGCGCCTGCTGCCGCCTCTGTGTCTGAGTCAGGCAGAGGCCGACGAGTTCCTCACGAAATTCAGAAAAGTATTAGCAAAATAAATATATGGACGACCAACTCAAACAAATCGGCGAACGGCTGCGCGGCCTGCGCGACGCCCTCGACATCCCAGCCCAGGAAGTGGCTGAAGTGTGCGAACTGCCCTTAGAGACCTACGAACAGATAGAACGCGGCGAGGCAGACATCACCATCTCCAAGCTGATGCGCATTGCCAAGCACTATGGCGTGTCGACAGACGAACTGATATTCGGCGAACAGGCCCACATGCGCAGCTATTTCGTCACCCGCAAGGGACAGGGAGTGAGCATCGAGCGCACCAAGGCCTACAAGTACGAGAGCCTGTGCAGCGGTTTCGTACAGCGCAACGCGGAAGTCTTCATCGTCACCGTGGAGCCCAAACCCGAAGCACATAAGATCTATAAGAACACACACGACGGACAGGAGTTCAACCTCATCCTGGAAGGCACGATGGAATTGCACATCGACGAGAAAGTCATCACGCTGCGCGAGGGCGACAGCATCTATTTCGACTCGAACCACCCCCACGGCATGAAAGCCCTGGGCAACAAGGCGGTGCGGTTCCTGGCCTTCACCGTAGAATAGGAAAACAAGGAGAAAAAGACTATGGTAGAACGTTTTCTGAAACAAACACAATTTACTTCCTTCGAGGACTACAACGAGCACCTCGAGTTCATCATCCCGGAGCACTTCAACTTCGCCTACGACGTGATGGACGCATGGGCCGAGGAAGCGCCGGACAAGCTGGCGCTGCTCTGGACCAACGACGAGGGCGTGGAACGTCGCTCCACCTTCGGCCAACTGAAGGCCGAGAGCGACCAGGCTGCATCGTATCTGCAAAGCATGGGCATCGGCAAGGGCGACCCCGTGATGCTCATCCTGAAACGGCGCTATGAGTGGTGGATCACCATGCTGGCGCTGCACAAGCTGGGGGCCGTGGTGATTCCGGCCACCCACATGCTGACCAAGCACGACATCGTATATCGCAATACACGCGCCAGCATCAAGGCCATCATCTGCGTGGACGACGCCTACGTGATGAGCCAGGTGGAGGCCGCTCTGCCGGAGAGTCCCACTGTGAAGACCCTGGTGGCAGTGGCTGCCGACGGCGGCGATGATATCCCCGCCTCGTTCCACAACTGGCACGAAGAGATAGGGCAGGCGGCACCCTTCCAGCGTCCGACCTTCGTGAACAACAACGAAGACACCATGCTGATGTACTTCACCTCCGGCACGTCGGGCGAACCGAAGATGGTGGCCCACGATTTCCTCTATGCCATGGGGCACCTGACGACGGGTGTCTTCTGGCACAACCTCTCGGAAGACTCGCTGCACCTGACCGTGGCCGACACGGGTTGGGGCAAGGCCGTATGGGGCAAGTTCTACGGACAATGGTTCGCAGGCGCCACGGTGTTCGTCTTCGACCACGAGAAGTTCGATGCCAACCGGCTGCTGCGCCAGATGGAGAAATACCATGTGACCTCCTTCTGCGCCCCGCCCACCATCTACCGCTTCATGATTCGCGAGGACCTCTCACGCTACGACCTCTCGAGCCTGCGCTACTGCTGCACGGCCGGCGAGGCACTGAACCCCGCCGTATATGACAAGTTCCTGGAACAAACGGGCATCCGGCTGATGGAGGGCTTCGGACAGACAGAGACCACCATGACCTTAGGCACCATGCCCTGGATGGAACCCAAACCCGGTTCCATGGGCAAGCCCAACGGACAGTACCAGATAGACCTGCTGAAGCCCGACGGCACACCCTGCGAGGATGGAGAGAAAGGCGAGATCGTGGTGAAGGTGGGCGACCGCAAACCCATCGGCCTCTTCAAGGAATACTACCGCGACCCGGAGCTGACCCGCAACGCCTGGCACGACGGCTACTACTTCACCGGCGACGTGGCCTGGCGCGACGAGGACGGCTACTACTGGTTCGAGGGCCGCATAGACGACGTCATCAAGTCGAGCGGCTACCGCATCGGTCCCTTCGAGGTGGAGAGCGCGCTGATGACGCACCCCGCTGTGGTGGAATGTGCCATCACAGGCGTGCCCGACGACATCCGCGGCATGGTGGTGAAAGCCACCGTGGTGCTCGGCAAGGAATGGAAAGACAAGGCGGGAGAGGCGCTCATCAAAGAACTGCAACAGCACGTGAAGCACGAGACGGCCCCCTACAAATATCCCCGCATCATCGAATTCGTGGACGAACTGCCGAAGACTATCAGCGGCAAGATCCGCAGAGTAGAAATCAGACAAAAAGACAACAAGAAATGAAATTCGCCATCATAGGAGCCGGTAACATCGGCAGCGCACTGGCCTTCGGCCTCGCACAGAGCAACCTCGTGAAGCCCGAGGACATCTGCATCAGCAACACTCATCCCGAGAAACTGGAGCGCATAAAGGCCAAAGAGCCTGCTATGCGCACGACAACGGACAACCGCGTCTGCACCAAGGACGCCGACGTCGTGGTGCTGGCCGTGAAGCCCTGGAAACTGCAACCACTGGTGGACCAACTGAAAGGAATCCTCGACTACAAACGTCAGATAGTGGCTTCCATGGTGGGCGGCGTAGGACTCTCGGAACTGAAAGAACTCTTCACC
>JAILFY010000176.1 GCA_024697285.1 Bacteroidaceae bacterium | reverse complement strand
CGTAGAACAGAACGCCCCCAAGGATTTTTATGTCGTACATAAGAAAGTGGAGGTGCGCGACGAACAGACGGGCAGCGTCATCACCATCCTTCCCGACGAGCAATTCAGCATCACAGCCATGATTGCTTTCCAGTCCAAGGTCCTCAGCAGTCAATTCGCCACCCTGGACGATATGGATCATTTCGAGAAAGAGATAGCCCCGGCACGCACTTTCTGCTTCGTCCGCGAAGTGGAGATGATGCTGGCAGCAGGCCTCATCCGCGGCGGTGACCTCGACAATGCCATCGTCATCTACGAGAACCAAAAGACCCAGGAAGAACTGGACCAACTGGCCGACAGGATAGGAGCACCTCACCACGAAGCCACCGAGCTGGGCTATCTGCAGACTAAACCCCTGACATGGGAAAACGAGCCCGCACGCCATAAGCTCCTCGACATCATCGGCGACATGGCCCTTATCGGCAAACCCATAAAAGGGCGCATCATCGCCACCCGTCCGGGACATACAATTAATAATAAGTTTGCCCGGCTGATGCGCAAGGAGATCAGGGCCCACAGGATTCAAGCCCCGTTCTACGACCCCAACAAGGCCGCCATCATGGACATCAACCGCATCCGCCAACTGTTGCCTCATCGCTACCCCATGCTCTTCGTGGACAAGGTCATCGAGATGGACGCCAACAGCATCGTGGGTGTGAAGAACGTGACGAGCAACGAGCCCTTCTTCCAGGGACACTTTCCCAATGAACCCGTAATGCCCGGAATATTGCTCATCGAGGCGCTGGCCCAGACCGGTGGACTGCTCGTGCTGAGTAACATCGAACATCCGGAAGAGTACAGCACTTACTTCCTGCGCATCGACAACTGCAAGTTCACCCAGAAAGTAGTCCCTGGCGACACCCTTCTCTTCAAGGCTGCCTTCACGGCTCCCTTCCGCCACAACATCGCCCAGATGCACGGATATGTGTTTGTCGGCGAGAACGTCGTGGCAGAAGCCACCCTCGTGGCACAAGTCATCAAGAACAAATAATCATAATCCATAAGAAAAAAGAATGATAAGCCCCCTTGCATACATTCATCCCGAAGCTAAGCTCGGTGAGAACGTGGAGATCGGTCCTTTCTGCTATATCGATCGCAATGTGGAGATAGGAGACAACACAACCCTGATGAACAGCGTCACCGTGCTCTACGGTTCACGCATCGGAAAGGGCAACATCATCTTCCCAGGTGCCGTAATCGGAGCAGTGCCACAGGATCTGAAGTTCCGTGGCGAAGAGACACTGGCAATCGTAGGCGACAACAACAAGATTCGCGAGAACGTGACCATCAACCGCGGCACCGCCGCCAAAGGACAGACGGTGGTGGGCTCCGGCAACCTGCTCATGGAAGGCTGCCACGTGGCACACGACGTCATCGTGGGCAACGATGTCATCATCGGCAACACCACCAAACTGGCAGGCGAGGTCACCGTTGACGACCACGCCATCCTCTCGGCCTGTGTCCTCGTGCATCAGTTCTGCCGAATCGGCGGCTACACGATGGTAGGCGGAGGCACACGCTCATCACAAAGTATTATGCCATACACCATCTGTGCACGCGAGCCGGCCACCTACTGTGGGTTGAACATCGTGGGACTGCGTCGCCGAGGTTTCGAACGCGACGTCATCAACACCATCCACGAGGCCTATCGCATCATCTTCCAAGGCGGACTGAGTCTGGCCGACGCCGTGCAGACAATAAAGAACGAGTTGCCCCAAATTCCCGAAGTGGAGTATATCCTCTCCTTCATCGAGGACACCAAACAACGCGGATTCGTCCACTAAAGTTTAAGGTACGGACATTCCTGCTGAAACCACCGGCAGAACGCGAGGCGACGAACAGACAACAGAACGAAGGCCAAAGACCTGAATTAGCACCTTAAGACACTGCCCGCTCAGGGGCTCCACAGGACTTCACATCCTATTCATTCCCCCGAGGGCTAAACAACTAACTATGTTATTGACAATAAACGCCGTTTCTCCGGAAGTCGACGATTTCATCATCGAATTACTCATAGAATCCAGCGCCACATTCCAGGACCTGCATGAGCTGATTCGCAAGAGTTGTGGTTGGGGAGCCGCGGACCCAGCCATCTTCTATATCTGCGACGACCACTGGCGCCGCCGCAAGACCATCCGCGAACAGAGCTACGAAGACGACACCATGGACGAAGTAGAGCTCGGTGACTACCTCGAAGACGAGGGCCAACGACTGCAATACCTCTTCGCCCCCAAGGAAGGGCGCGGACTGCTACTGGAAGTGGCACACATCGCCTTCAGCAAGCACATCGACGAGCCGTGTTGCAGACGCAGTCATGGAACAGCACCCGAGCTGCAGTCCGAGAAAGAAGCTAAACCCGCCACGCTCTCGCGTGAAGACCTCCTGGCACAACTCAACGCAGCAGCGCTGGCCACGGAGGACAAAGGCGAGGCGGAGGAAGAGGACGACAACGAGCCCAGCGACGACGACCTCTTTGACATAGAAGAACTGGACCTCGAGGGCTTCGACTTCAACGAAGGACAATGAGTTCTGCAGACCTCCTTTCCCCCATGTTGAGCGAGGTTCACAACAGCGCCCACCCCAATCAGAAGACACTCATCGTGCTCCTCGGCCCCACGGCCGTGGGCAAAACGGATCTTGCCCTGGACCTCGCCGAGGCAATCGGCAGTCCCATCATCAACGCAGACAGCCGACAGCTATACCGCGACCTGCCCATAGGGACGGCTGCCCCCACTGCCGAACAGCAGTTGCGCGTGCCTCATTATTTTGTGGGCACACTCTCCATCACTGATTATTATAGTGCTGCTCGCTACGAGGCAGAAGTCCTGAAACTTCTCGAAGAGTTGTTCCGCACCCACGACACCCTGTTGCTCTCCGGAGGCAGTATGATGTACATCGATGCCGTGTGCAAGGGTATTGATGACATCCCCACTATTCACGAAGAGACACGCACCATGATGCGCCAACGGTTGGCAGAAGAAGGACTGCCCCGACTGGCGGCGGAGCTGAAACTGCTGGACCCCGAATACTTTGCCAAAGTGGACCTGCACAACACACAACGCATCGTACACGCACTGGAGATATGCTACCAGACGGGACGACCATTCACCAGTTTCCGCACAGCCACTCACAAGGAACGCCCCTTCCGGATTCATAAGATAGGACTGAGGCGAGAACGTGCCGACCTCTTCCAGCGCATCAACAGCCGCGTGGATCAGATGCTGGCCGACGGCTTCCTCGACGAAGCACGACGTCTGCTCCCCTACCGCAACGAAAACGCCCTCAACACCGTGGGCTACAAAGAACTCTTCCAAGTCCTCGACGGAACCTGGGAGCTGCCCTTTGCCACAGAAAGAATAAAGAAGAACACACGCGTGTACGCGAAGAAACAGATGACCTGGTTCTCACGTGACACGTCCATCAACTGGATTGACCTACCCAACACCCAAACATCATTATCCCTATGAAACGCCTGAAACACATCCTCCATACTATCTACTCAGGACCCTGGTACAAACGTCTGCTCGTATGGACACTCACCATTATTATTGCCATTGCATTACTATTCGTTGCCATAGATGTCAACCTGCTCTGGCTTTTCGGCCGCTCGCCCAGCCTGCACCAGATAGAGAACCCCGTGACCAGCGAGGCCAGCGAGATATATAGCGCCGACAGCGTGTTGCTCGGGCGATTCTTCAATGAAAACCGCACGCCGGTGACCTTCGAGGAAATCAATCCGCTGGTGATCAGAACACTCATCGCCACCGAGGACGAACGCTTCTATAAACACCACGGGGTGGACTTCGCAGGACTCTTCGCCGCCATCAAGGATATCATCAAGGGACAACCGCGTGGCGCCAGCACCATCACCCAGCAGTTGGCCAAGAACCTGTTCCGCGTACGAACCCAGTATTCTACGGGTCTCACCGGTAAGATTCCAGGAGTGAAGATCCTCGTGATGAAAGCCAAGGAATGGATTGTTGCCACGAAACTGGAGATGACCTTCAGCAAGGAAGAGATTCTCACTATGTACCTCAACACCGTGGACTTCGGCAGCAACAGCTTTGGCATCAAGACAGCAGCAAGGACATATTTCGGCACCACCCCCGACAGTCTGGACTACCTCGAAGCCGCCACCCTCGTGGGACTGCTGAAAGCCACCAGCTCCTACAACCCACGTCTGCACCCCAAAGCATCGCAGCACCGAAGAAACATCGTACTGCAGAACTTATACAACCAAGGAGGAATCATTCTGAACGGACAGAAGGCCACTCCCCAGCAGTTCGACAGCTTGTTGGCACAGCCCACACGCTGCGTGGATCATGTGGAGGAGAGCAGCTACGACGGACTGGCACCCTACTTCCGCACCCAACTGCAAGACTACATCAACGACCTGTGCGACCAAGGCCTGATAGGGGGGCCTACCAACGAGCGGCTGGACCTCTATGCCGACGGACTGCGCATCTACACCAGCCTGAACTCCCACCTCCAGCGCTACGCCGAGGATGCTGCCAGGGAACAGATGCGCGTGTTGCAACAACGCTTCGACGACCACTGGCGCGGACAGAATCCGTGGCAAGACAGATATCATCATGAGATTCCGCACTTCATAGAAGACCTGGCGAAGCGCACCACCTATTATAAATATCTCTCCAAACGATTCCCCGAACAACCCGACAGCGTTGACTATTACCTCAACCAGCCGCATCGGGTCAAGCTCTTCAGCTACGACGGTCCCATCTACAGAGACATCTCCACAATGGACTCCATCCGATATATGGTCAGCATCCTGCATTGCGGATTTGTGGCCATAGAGCCCGACACACGATATGTCCGAGCCTGGGTGGGTGACATCGATTTCGACTCGTGGAAGTACGATAAGGTGACAGCCATGCGCCAACCCGGCTCCACCTTCAAGCTCTTTGTGTACGCAGAAGCCATGAACAAAGGCCTCAACCCCTGCGACAGACGTATGGACGCATGGAGTTCCTACACCGACACCATCGATGGGAAGCCCAAGCAATGGGCGCCTCATAACGCCAACGGAACCTTCTCGGGAGCCAATATGACGCTGAAGCTGGCCTTTGCCCAGAGCATCAACAGCATCGCCGTGAAGTTGGGATATGAAGTGGGAATACGAGATATTATCCGCACCGCTCATCAGATGGGCATCCAATCGGAACTGGAGCCAGTGCCCTCGCTCAGTCTGGGCGCCAGCGACGTCAACCTGCTGGAACTCGTAAACTCCTACTGCACCGTTATCGACGAGGGTAACTACCAGGCCCCCGTGATGGTGCTGCGTATAGAGGACCGCGACGGACATACCATCTTCGAGGCCCGACCTGAGAAAAAACATGCCCTCTCCCGCAGAAGCGCATTCTTCATGCAACAGCTGTTGCGAGGTGGTCTCACCCAACCGGGTGGTACTACCGCCGCCCTCTGGCAATATATTCATCCGGTTCTCGACAAAGCCGAATTTGGCGGTAAGACAGGAACCTCCAACAACCATTCCGACGCCTGGTTCGTGGGAGTGACGCCGAAGCTCGTAGCCGGAGGATGGGTTGGCGGAGAGTACAGGAGCATCCATTTCCGCACGGGACAGCTGGGACAGGGCAGCCGCACAGCTCTTCCCATCTTCGGGAAGTTCATCCAACGGACCCTTCTGGACCCCCGTTTCTCCTGTTACTACGCTCATTTCCCTGGGGCGCCAGAAGGGGTGCTGAAATCAGAATATGAATGTGCTGCCACCATCTTCCCGGAAGATACTATGCAAATGGACAGTTTCGCCCTGGAAGGAATTCCTTTAGACGACGCAGGGCAACTCGACGAGCCTATTGAGGATATCTTGATGGAAGAACCCACCGACAGCCTTTAGTGCCCTGACTCCTGTCCCCACAAGTGTCCCATCACTTGCCGCATAGGCACCTAAGACATTGCTGGAAGGTTATAATCTTTCCACTTTTCCCCTGGAGCTCTTATGTAACCATTCCCCCCTCGGCCTTCGGGGAGAGGTCTCATACGACCACTCCCCCCTCCTCCCTTCGGAGAGAGGTCGGGGACAAGGCTTCGTGTGGGCTTCCACGAAGCTTCGTTCTTGCAAGAACTACAACCGCTTAGCGTATTCTACCTCCCCCGGATAACCGATTTCGGTTAAATATCCTTAATAGTACACCCGCACACGCGAGGGTTATGCAAATTATTCATATCTTTGTAGCGTAAAATGGCCAGAATCATACATAGTTCTGGCAAACAACACACGAAGTCCCGACTACAAACAACCCATAATTACTTAATAAAAAGACTTATAAACATGATGATTCGCACCTCCCTTTCACTTATCCTGGCCCTTGGGATGTCCCTTAGCGTCAGCGCCAAGACTCTGAAGACAGAGGCCTACCTCTTCACGTACTTCACAGGCAATGCACCCGAGAAAGAACAGATATGCTACGCTGTATCTGAAGACGGATGGAACTACACCCCCCTGAATGGCGGCAAGCCCATCATCGCTTCTGCCGACATCGCTCGCACGGGCTGCGTTCGTGATCCTCATATCCTGCGTGGAGCCGACGGGTGGTTCTACATGGTCGTAACAGACATGAAATCCAGTCTGGGATGGAGCAGCAACCGCGGTATGGTGCTCATGCGTTCTAAGGACCTGGTCAACTGGAAGCATCACACCGTTCACTTCCCCGAACGATACAAAGGTACCATGTTTGAACATGTCACCCGAGTGTGGGCTCCGCAGACCATCTATGACCCCAGGACCAAGAAATACATCGTGTACTTCTCCATCCTCACCGACGATGGCTCCTGCCCCTACGACCGCGTCTACTGGGCCTACGCCAACAAGAACTTCAGCGACCTCGAGGGAGAACCGCAGCTTCTCTTTGATATGCGAAATGCCAGCATAGACACAGATATCGTGCAAGACAACGATGGGCTGTATCATATCTTCTTCAAGACCGAAGGCAGCCGCCAGAAAGGCATCAAACAGTTCATCGCTACCGATTTCTACGACGGACGCACCTGGAAGCTGCAGGAAGGATGGTGCCAGGACACCAATGTGCAGGTGGAAGGCTCAGGCGTCTTCCAGCTCCACGACGGCAACTGGGTTCTCATGTACGACTGCTACACCAGCGGCCACTATCAGTTCTGCAAGAGCACCGACAACCTGAAGACCTTCCACCGCGTGCAAGACACCAAGACCGAAGGCAACTTCACACCCCGCCACGGCACTGTCATCGCCATCACAAAGAAGGAACTGGAACGCATTCAGAAAGCTTTCCCCAACGAATAATAAGAGGAAACTGCTGCATGCAGGAAGTCAATAATCACAGAATCTAAAGATAATATTATCACCCTTATGAAACGACTATTTATCTCCTTGGCACTTGCGGCCTGCTCCTCTTCCTTGCTGTGGGCCTCCAATACCACCACCACGGTGGCGCAGGTAACAGAAGCCGTGGAGTTATCCAGCGACGTGGACTATCATATCACTTCCACCACGCCTTTCACCACCACCGGTTCGCTGAATATCACCAACCGGGAACATGCCGTTGTCATCTTCGACAACCTGCGTCCATCCAACGCAAAGAAGCAGTTGGGTTACATCCAGATCGATGGAGTGGCAGCTGAGAGCGGCAAGAACTGCCAGTTGCGCATGTACGACCGCGGCACCATCCTCTTCCCGTATGGAGCAGAAGGTGTGGGCACTACGAGTTTCCACCCCCTCGTCGTATATGACGAGAAAGGTTGTGCAGGCAACTCCTACGAGGCCTTTGGACTGGAACATTCCGGCGGTTTCATGAACACACTGACGGAGGAAAAGATGAACAACAAGATCCGCAGCTTCACCCTGAAACGTGGCTACATGGTAACCTTCTCCACGGGTTCTGAAGGTGGAGGCTACAGCCGTTGCTTCATCGCTGATGCCGAAGACCTCACTGTCAATTCGTTGCCTTCCATCCTCGACCAGCGTATCTCCTCCTACCGCATCTTCCGCTGGGCAGACCCCGGTAAGGCAGGTGTCGCCGACATGCTCAGCACGGATAATCTCGGAACCCTGAATGCCACTTGGTCCTACACCTGGGGAAATGGCTGGGACATGGGCACAGACTACGAATGTGTTTCCCACATGAACCACCGCTGGGGCCCTTCTGCTGCTTCCATGGGAAGTGCAAGCTACTCCTGCCACATCAAGACGGACAACGAGCCAGGCAACAGCGCAGACCCCGAGCCGGCCACCGTGGACGAAGTTCTGGACAGATGGTATGACCTCATGCGTACTGGTAAACGACTGATGACACCCTCTTCACACGATGGCAGCATGAATTGGTTCAGCGCATTCCTCGACAGCATCGATGCTCGTGGGTGGAGGTGTGAGATCCTGGACTTTCACTGCTACTGGACAGAAGGTCAATACAACAACCTGAAGGGGTATGCCGATAGATACGGCCGTCCCATCTGGATCAGCGAATTCGTATGGGGTGCTTCCTGGAACAGCAATGGAGCCTTTGCCAGCGGAGTGACGGAAGCCAACAACAGAGAAGTCATGGGAAGGATCCTCACGAACCTCAACAACTGGAACTGGATAGAACGCTACGCCTACTGGAACGGAGAACGAGACCCGTCGCGCATCTTGAAAAACGGCAGTCTGACAGCCACCGGAGAATTCTTCAAGAATATGGCAACCAAGAAGGGATACTACAACTATGGCAACTACGTCCCCAAGACTCCTCCCATGTACGCTGTCAGCGACCTCTCCATCACCTACAACAGTCGTACTGGAAGTGCCAAGTACCAATGGACAAACAAGAACCTGGACCTGACGGATATGACTATTCTGCAGAAGAAGATTGGAAGCACCTGGACAAATATCGACACACTGGACTACTCAGAGGACAAAAGCCGAAGCTACACCACGACTATACTGCCCAGCGAGAACATTGGACTGAATGAATACAGACTGATGTGCATTGACGCCGACAACAAGAACCGCTACAGCAACACGGCTAGCATCTTCCTGGGTGGAGCTGTCACCTACGGAGATATCATGACAGGCACTATTGAAACCAACAGCACAGAGAAGTCCACTATCTACTTCGCAACACAGGAGACAATACCCATCGTCATCACCGGACTGCCCACAAACAAGAACAACGCCAACGGAATCTTCAACCACCTGAACACCATCGGAAAAGACAATTTCACATTCAACTTCGAGCCGTGGACAGAAGGTACTGAACTGAATTTTAAATACAACGAAAGCACAGATTATATCGTTCTGCAACCGGGATCCTACAACTGGGGAGGAATGTTGGCTCAGGTGGACACCTGTGAATACATGAAAGGTACCAACAAAAGCTACATGAGCAATGGCGATACCATCGAAGTAACTTTCAACGAGCCGTTTGAGGAAGGAGTGACACCCGTAGTAGTGGCTCAGAATATCACCTCCGGAAATAGTGCTCCTACAGGAACAAGGATCTTTGACGTGACGAACAAAGGCTTCAAAATGAAACTGATAAAGCAAGCTGGAGCTACTACCAGCACTCGTACTCAGTACTCCTTCTACATCGCCGTCACCCCAGGTTCTGCCCCATTGGGAGACACCGGAATGCGCATCCACGCAGGTCGCATGCAAGAACCCATAGGGGGCATTTCGCCGGTGGCAAATGTCTTCCGCGACGAGGCAGGAGACACCCTGTTCCTGCGCGAACCTTATATCCTCGCTGCTGCCCAGACCAACAACCTCGACTACACGAGCGTGTTTAGGAAATATTCCGACATTACACGTAAGATTACGGATGCACAGGGAGAAGAGATAACAGAGACCTACGGCATCCGCATTCGCCGACAGATGGACAGCACTGCAGAGATTCCTACAGGAACCAATACGGCATCGAAGAGTGGCGATTATGTAGGATGGCTGGCTATTGACAAAGATCCCACCACTACGGGTATCACCACACCTGCATTGCCCCACAACCAGTTCCTCGTGGAAGTGAAGGGCAGAGTCATCAGCCCGTCGGATCCCACAGCACGTATCTATTCCTCCAGCGGAATGAGCGTCAAAGCGGGAACTCGTGTGGCACCGGGCATCTACGTAGTTACTAATGGTCGCGCCACGACCAAAGTAATGGTCAGATAAACTTCCAAAACGTTTTTGTTTTTCCACTGTCCGGGGACAACCTTTCTGTAGGCTGTCCCCGGACTTTTTCTTGACTTGAAGTAGTGGATGCATTCACTCTGCCAGCCGTTTTCTGCCAGCCCCCATACCATGCGTCATGTTACTCGCAGAATCATCTCCAAGTAACGCAGTAAACATATTGGGGGGGCGAAAACATGATAGCATTCCAGCTACAGAGTTAAACAAGTTAGGAGTAACAAAGAAAAGCATAAAGGAGTAACAAAGAAAAGTATAAATATGCAAAAAATAACAGATTTTTCTCCTCGTAAACATTAAATTTCACGAAAAATGCATTCAAAATACATTTTTACATCCTAAAATACATCATAAATACATCATATTAACCAAATGAAACTTAATCATTTAACCCATATTGAATGTAAAAATGTATGGAAAACAATGTTCTCACGTGCGCGCGCGAGAGTATTTCTCACAACCCTTGCTCCCACTCTCGCCGATGCATCCAAATCAGAATTACCCTCAACCGGAAACTGATTCACAACCGCCTTTACCCTCTCTCGCCGATGCATCCCAAATCAGAATTACCCTCAACCGGAAACTGATTCACAACCGCCTTTACCCTCTCTTGATGATGCATCCAAATCAGAATTACCCTCAACCGGAAAAATATCAACCTTTATCAGTCTCGCTCTACAGCTTCCTTTCTAGACAA
>JAILFY010000175.1 GCA_024697285.1 Bacteroidaceae bacterium | reverse complement strand
TTGTCTAGAAAGGAAGCTGTAGAGCGAGACTGATAAAGGTTGATATTTTTCCGGTTGAGGGTAATTCTGATTTGGATGCATCATCAAGAGAGGGTAAAGGCGGTTGTGAATCAGTTTCCGGTTGAGGGTAATTCTGATTTGTATGCATCGGCGAGAGTGGGTAAAGGCAGTTGTGAATCTGTTTCCGGTTGAGGGTAATTCTGATTTGGATGCATCGGCGAGAGAGGGAGCAAGGGTTGTGAGAAATACTCTCGCGCGCGCACGTGAGAACATTGTTTTCCATACATTTTTACACTCAAGATGGGTTAAATGATTTAATTTCATTTGGTTAATATGATGTATTTATGATGTATTTCAGGATGTAAAAATGTATTTTGAATGATTTTTCTTTACAAATTATTGATTTGGGAGGAGAAAAACAGGTTAATTATTGCATGAATATGATTCTTCAATCTTACAGGGACCTGTATTACGTTGAAAAAAGGCCTTAAGCACCTTCCTGACGTGGATGGTTCGAAGCTATAAATAGTTCTATATAAGCTATTTGAGTTTTAGCTAAAAATAAGTGCCGAAGTCAGGAAAGCTCCCTACAGAGAGACCTGAGCCTGGTGATATTTCATCATACCGTCGACAGGATTACGAAGTATCGACCCAACAAGCAAGCCTTCAGACCGAGCCGCTTCCTTGAGCTCTGAGGAAAATTGTGATGCCACCCCTCCCACAAAAGATACGGGCAAGTCCGCACGATGGTAAGCAAGCACATTACGGCGCAAGAATCTACGGAACTCTTCCACAAGAAAAGCATGGATAGCTGGTTCCGATGCTTGGTCTGCAAGAAAAGATACTAAAGAGGCAAGAAAACGATTGGGTTGCGCACCTCTATATACTTGTTCAATAATATCAGCTTGAGAGAGATGAAAACGGGTCCAGAAAGACTCACAAAGATGCTCCGGCAGTTGTCTTTTCAGGACATCACCCACCAGCCTTCGTCCTAACACAGCCCCACTACCCTCGTCACCCAAAATCCATCCCAAGGCGGGTGTCTGGGCCACAATATCCGTTCCATCGTAGAGACAAGAGTTAGAGCCAGTTCCCAAAATGCAGGCGACACCTTCCTCCCTGCCGCACAGTGCCCGGGCAGCTCCTAAGAGATCACTCTCCACAACAACCGAAGCACCCGCAAAGCTATCCATCAGGATTTTCTCTACGACCTTGCTATATGGCGGGATACACCCCGCCCCATAGAAGAACACCTTCAGTTTTCGGCAATCCGAGGCATGTATTTGCGCCGTTTGGCCAGCAAAGAGAGTGTTCAGATTGCCTATAACCTCACGTATCTGCGACTCGCTATCACGAACAGGATTGATTCCCGTCGTTTCTACTCGAACTTGAGTTTTATCATCCGTCAAGAAGAGCCATGTGGTCTTTGTAGAACCGCTGTCTGCAATTAGTATCATTGACATAAGTACTTCTTTTGGCCACAAAAGTACGCATATTTTCGTTTGCAAGGAGTCAGAATAGCCACTTTTTTCGCCCTTTCAAGGAAAATACTTATTAAATAGCGAGTTCTTGACGAGCAATTCATTTTTTTTTCATACCTTTGCACCGATTTTCTAACGCACACACGCACATGCGCACAAAAGTATTCCTTATTTCCTTTTTCTGGGTCATCTTGCAGCCTTGGTCCCTTTCGGTCAGCGCTAACTCCCTTTCGTCGGCCAATACCGCATCTCCCGAACAAGGATTCCTTCATATCAATCCCCCAGTCCAATCCACGTCGCTTGCTCCGAAGAAGGCTGCCACGCAGCAATCCGCTCCCATAGCAGACTCCATCATTGCCGTATACACCCAACACCTCGAGGAGTTAGTAGCACGTCAAGCCATGCAGAGCTCACGTCATCACGCTTCGCCGAGTCCTTACCTTTTCCGTCTTTTCGGTCCAGCCACTTTATATAAGAGTGCTTTGACACAGGCTATGAGTGTGGATTCCACGACTATCTCTTCCTCTGAATCTCTGGTTCTACCCTCCTTAGGGCTCACGAACGATAGTCAACTCACGCTCAACCAAGTCATCAATGAGCAACTCGTTCAGGCTTATGTGCAGCATCCGGAACTCTTCGCCACGACCCAGGAGGAAGTCATGAGCACCACTCCACTACGGTCAGAACTGGCACAACCCATAGAAGAGCAGCAGAAACTTGCCGAGAAACTGATTGAGCAAGTGCCAGACATCGAGGTGGAAGCTGTTGAGCCAGAGATAAAGAAACCTAATTTCTGGACCTTCAAAGGCAATGGTGGTCTGCAATTCACCCAGAGCTACTATTCCAGAAACTGGTATCAGGGTGGCGAGAACAACTATTCCATGCTCAGCATGCTGACAGTGGATGCAAATTACAATAATCAACGTAAATTGCAACTCGACAATCGTTTCGAAGCCCAGTTAGGTTTCCAGACCTCTGAATCCAGCACTCCCAAGTTCCGCCCCACCAGCAATCTGCTGCGTTTGACATCCAGACTCGGCATCAAAGCTATCGGCAACTGGGACTATACCGCTCAGCTACAGCTTCAATCTCAACCCTACCGCGGTTATAGTGGAAAATCAGAAGAAGTGGTCTCGGATTTCCTTTCGCCTCTCTACGTCCGCAGTTCCATAGGTATGACCTATAAATTGAAGAAGAGCAAATTCGACGGCACGCTCATGCTAGCACCACTTTCCTATGTTATAACCTATGTTCATGTGGACAGCCGCGTCAAGCGCTATGGTATCAGTGAAGGTCACAACTCCAAACACGAATGGGGTCCCAACGTGGAAATGAAATTCACGTGGAAGATTGCGAGCAACGTATCTTGGCAGTCCCGTCTATATTGGTTCTCCAATTTCGACATGACCCGCATTGAGAATGAAAACACATTCAACTTCACCATCAACAAATACCTGTCTGCCAAGCTTTTCATCAATCCGAGATACGAAGACTCCAAGTACTACAACATCAAGCGTAACGAGGACGGAAGCCTTGCCGACGACAGCGCCCGTGAGACCCACTGGATGTTGAAGGAATTCTTCTCCCTGGGATTCAATTATGAATTCTGAACGGCAGACTGTTATGAATAAGACCTCCAAATTCACTAAGAATAAGGACAATTAGACTCGCAGTTTCCACGATATCTCAAAGCCCCCGTCACCTACATGAATATCAAGTCAGCAACTTTCATCATTAGCAGTGCCTACGCCTATCAATGTCCAGAGCACAAACGCCCCGAATATGCCTTCATCGGTCGTTCCAATGTTGGCAAGTCCAGTTTGATAAACATGCTTACCGGCAATCGTCGCCTTGCGAAGACATCTGCGACCCCTGGCAAGACATTACTCATTAATCATTTTCTCATCAATGGTTCCGCTTCCACTCAGAGCGGTCAACCCTCCAAGAAGGACGACTCTTCATGGTATCTCGTAGACCTCCCTGGCTACGGATTTGCCCAACGCAGTAAGACTCAACGTACGAAGTTGGAACAAATGATATCCAGTTATGTCCTTACCCGTCGTCAGCTCTCTAATCTGTTCGTGCTCATAGACTGTCGCCACGAGCCCCAACAGATAGACCTCGAATTCATGCAATGGCTGGGGGAAAGCAATGTTCCATTCAGCATCGTATTCACTAAAGCCGACAAACTCAGCCGTTCACGCCTGGCAGAGAATATCAAGAAATACCTGGAGCGTCTGGCAGAACAATGGGATCCTGTTCCGCCCTATTTTATCACCTCTTCCGAGACCCGGCAAGGACGGGATGAACTTCTTGACTACATAGAATCTATCAACAAGGAAATAAACAACCCATCAATTCCTGAGATGACTTCCGAGCCTCAAGAAGTCACAACCCCTTGAAAACAAAGAATTATCAACCTCTAAAATAAAAAAAAAGATGTTCGGTAGTCCTCTACCGAAGTTTCTATTAGAAAACAATGGACAAAAACACTGTTACAGGATTTATCCTCATGGCCCTTGTGCTCATCCTCTTCTCGTGGTACAGCCGACCCAGTGAGGCTCAGCTCAAAGCGCAACGCGAACGTGACTCCATCGCCGCGGAACGACAACTTCAAGAACAACAGGCCGAAGCTCAGCAACTTCACGCTCAAGCTCAGAAGGACAGCATCGCCCTCGTGGACTCCACATCCCTGCTCTTCGCTGTCAGTCAAGGTGAAGAAGAACGGATTACTCTGGAGAACGAATTGGTACAAATAGTCATCAACACCCATGGAGGCGTCATCGAAGAAGCCATCATCAAAGGACATCTGGACCAGCAAAAACAACCCGTTCGGCTGCTGACAAAAGAGGATGCCAGCATGATTCTCTCATTAGCTGGGAAGCAGGAGAATATCGTCACGTCAGACCTTTTCTTCCAACCGATTCAGCATGGGGATGCAAACTCCGTCACACTCCGCCTGCCCCTCGCTGGTGGTTCTCTCGATATTGACTATACCCTGCGTCCTGATGCCTATATGGTTGACATGGTGGTGACAGCACGAGGTATCAGCAACCTCTTTGCTCCATCTATGCGCACCCTCGACATTCAGTGGAACGACCGCGCCCGTCAGCTTGAGAAAGGTTTCGACTTCGAACAGCGCTATGCCTGCATCAGATACCACGAAGCCTCTGGAGACACCGACAACCTCTCTGAGACCTCCGACAAGGAGAAAGATATCGAAGAGAACCTCGACTGGATTGCTTTCAAAAACCAGTTCTTCTCAGCAGTGCTCATCAGCCAGCAAGAGTTCCACGACGTACATCTGAAGTCACAGCTCTACAAGAAAGGACAAGGCTACCTCAAGAACTATGAGGCTACCATGCAGACAGCCTTCGACCCCACTGGCGCACAACCCACGCAACTCCAGTTCTATCTTGGGCCCAATGACTTCCATACTCTGAAAGCACACAACGACCTGAGCCTGAACATCGACAAGGACCTGGAACTCGAAGACCTCGTATACCTCGGATGGCCCATCGTTCGATGGATCAATCGTTGGTTCATCATCTATCTCTTCGACTGGCTCAAAGGGTTTGGCCTCCACATGGGTCTCGTCCTGCTGTTGCTGACCATCATCGTGAAGGCACTTGTCTACCCAGCAACGAAGAAAAGCTATATGGCGAGTGCCCGCATGCGAGTTCTCAAACCTAAAATAGATGAGCTCAACAAGAAATATCCCAAGCAAGAAGATGCCATGAAGAAGCAGCAAGAGATGATGCAACTCTACAGCCAATATGGAGTTTCGCCTATGGGCGGTTGTCTTCCCGCTCTCATCCAGATGCCTATCTGGATTGCCCTCTTCAACTTCGTGCCTAACGCTATTGAACTTCGCGGTCAGAGTTTCCTCTGGGCTGATGACCTCAGTGCTTATGACGATGTCATCCACTGGGGCAAAGATATCTGGCTCATCGGAGATCACCTCAGCATCTTCTGCGTGCTATTCTGCATCATGCAGATTGCCAACACCTGGATCAGCATGAAACAACAGCAGAACGCCGCCATGTCTCCCGAACAGGAACAGAGTATGAAGATGATGAAGTGGATGATGTATCTGATGCCACTGATGTTCTTCTTCATGTTCAACACCTATAGTTCTGGTCTGAACTACTACTACTTCCTCTCCGGCCTCACCAGCATCTTGATTATGTGGTTCCTCCGCAAGACAACCGACGACAAGAAATTGCTGGCAGAACTGGAAGCCTATAAAGCCAAGAATGCTCATAATCCCAAGAAGCAATCTGGCATGGCAGCACGCTTCGCAGCCCTCCAAAAGATGACAGAGGAGCAACAGCGCCAACAGAAGTAATAATGCTTCCGGACTTCATTCGTAATTCTAACAACCCCGATAGCGCCTGGCAATGTCCGTTGCCGGGAAAACCATCCGACAATGAAAACAACTTTGAAAATTCTTTCAGCCTCAGCACTCCTTGCCTCCATTGTGCCGCTTAGTTCCTGCACCAATGGGAATGACGAGAACATCATCCATCGCCACGAGCTCACCTTAGATTCCGACACCCTTACGCCAGAAGCCCTGTGGGCTATGGGGCGCGTAGGCTCCTATGCTATCAGTCCCGATGGCTCCAAAGTCTGCTACCAGGTCTCCTACTATAGTGTGGAAGAGAATCGCAGCAACACCCTGCTCTACTGTCAGGACATCCCGTCGGCGGTCACATCCGCTGATGCCACCGACAGTAATCCTTCCACCTCAGAAACCGCTGAGGGCCAACCCACTCTGCTTGGTCTCGGCAACTCACCGGCCTGGCTCAGCAACGACAAGCTGGCATTCCTTTCGGGCGGAGACATATGGACGATGAAGCCTGATGGTTCTTCTCGCAAACAGCTAACGAAAACAGAAGGTTCCATAGAAGGATTCTCTTTCTCGCCCGATCAGCAGAAGGTTCTGTATATCAAGTACATCCCCTTCCACGACATCATCAAGGAGCGCCCATCAGACCTACCAAAGAGTACCGGATTACTCATCACAGATCTCATGTACCGCCACTGGGACCATTATGTTGAAAACATTCCACATCCATTTGTTCTGGACCTCCAGACCGAAGAGGAAACAGACATCCTCGGAGGACAACCTTTTGAATGTCCCATGGAACCTTTTGGAGGCATCGAACAACTGGCTTGGTCCAACGATAGCAAACAAATCGCTTTCACCTGTCGCGTGAAGAAAGGGCTTGCCTACAGCATCAGCACCGACTCCGACATCTTCCTGTATGACATAGAATCCAACAACGTCAGCGAGGCTAAGAACCTCTGCAAGCCTGGTCTTACTTTTGAACAAACGGTTGCTCAAGCCATAGAAGACCACAAGGCAGAAAACCTGAATCCAACCAAAGCTCTCAGAAATCAGAATGTCAATCGCCCAGAGAACGTATTGGCCAACAACCCTGGCTACGACCAGAATCCACAATTCTCGCCCGATGGCCGTTTTGTTGCCTGGTTATCCATGGAGCGTGATGGTTATGAGGCAGACCGCCAGCGACTTTGTGTCTGCAATCTGCAGACTGGAGAGAAAAACTATGTCACCGAGTCCTTCGACTCCAGTGTGGACGGATTCGTATGGGGCGCCGACAGCCACACCTTGTATTATATAGGTGTATGGCATGCTACGGAGAACCTCTATCGAACAAACCTCGAAGGCGAAGTAAGTCAACTTACAGACTTACAGGCAGACTGGGGCGCACTTCAGTTGCTGCCCTCAGCGGAGAAGGCAGAGACACCTCGTCTGCTCATGGAACGTCACGACTACTTCCACCCTGCAGACCTCTTCCTGGTTGATGTTCTTGGCGATACTGCCACCGAGGTGGCCCAAGTAACGCATGAGAACGACCACTTGCTCTCTCAGCTGACACCCGGTAGTTCCGAGGCACGCTGGTGCACCACCACCGATGGCAAGCAACTCCACTACTGGGTCATCAAACCACCTCACTTCGATCCCACGAAGAAGTATCCCACCCTACTCTTCTGCGAGGGCGGTCCTCAATCTCCCGTCTCGCAGTTCTGGTCCTACAGATGGAACTTCTATATCATGGCATCTCAGGGCTATGTCATCATCGCGCCCAACCGCCGAGGTCTCCCAGGATTTGGTCAGGAATGGCTTGAGGAAATCTCCGGCGACTGGACAGGACAGTGCATGCACGACTACCTCAGTGCCATAGACGATGCCTGCAATTCCCTGCCTTATGTTGATCGTGACCGACTGGGCGCCGTGGGTGCCAGTTTCGGTGGTTTCAGTGTCTACTACCTTGCAGGCCACCACGAGAAACGCTTCAAGTGCTTCATCTCCCACGATGGCGCGTTCAACCTCGAAGCCATGTACACCGAGACGGAAGAAAACTGGTTCAGCAACTGGGAGTACGACGACGCTTACTGGAATGCCGACCGTACGGGCAACGCCGACCGCACCTACAAGAACTCCCCCCACCAGTTCGTAGACCTATGGGACACCCCCATCCTCTGCATCCATGGCGAGAAGGACTACCGGATATCTGCCACTCAGGGCATGAGCGCATTCAATGCAGCACGCATGAGAGGTATCGAGGCAGAACTACTCCTCTATCCAGATGAAAATCACTGGGTCCTCAAACCGCAGAACGGCATCCTCTGGCAGCGCACCTATTTCGACTGGCTCGCCCGCTGGCTGAAATAACATGCACCCCACAGCTGCCCCGCAGCACTGTTGCCCACCCGCGCTCCTCGCTGCTTTGCTGGACTCCCCTGCTACTTAACAGCCTGCCTGCTCCCCTCGCAGCCCTTTCCCCTCAATCGGGTGCCCCACATATTTGTGCAGAAATCCCATTTTCGCCCTAAAATACAACCTTTATTATAATAATGACACAAGCAATCCAAAAGACCCTTCGCGACAGCGCTGCCATGCGCTGGACCGCCCTCTTGCTGCTCGCATTGGCAATGTTCTGCAGCTACATTTTCATGGACATCCTCTCCCCCATCAAGGACCTCATGCAGGAAACCCGCGGATGGGACAGCACCGCCTTCGGCACCATGCAAGGCTCTGAGGTGTTCCTCAATGTCTTCGCCTTCTTCCTCATTTTTGCAGGCATCATCCTCGACAAGATGGGAGTCCGCTTCACCGCAGTTCTTTCAGCAGCTGTCATGCTCGTAGGCGCCATTATCAAGTGGTATGCCGTCAGCGACGCCTTCATCGGCAGCAGCCTGGAAACCTGGTTCAACAACAACCTCAACTACATCCCCGTCTTCGATGAGCTGGGAGTATCACCATTTTATGCAGGCATGCCTGCTTCCGCCAAGTTCGCCGCATGCGGCTTCATGATCTTCGGTTGTGGATGTGAAATGGCAGGAATCACCGTTTCCCGCGGTATCGTCAAGTGGTTCAAGGGCCGCGAGATGGCGCTCGCCATGGGTTCCGAGATGGCATTGGCTCGTTT
Source organism: Bacteroidaceae bacterium (assembly GCA_024697285.1). GTDB lineage: Bacteria > Bacteroidota > Bacteroidia > Bacteroidales > Bacteroidaceae > Physcousia. The sequence goes on along the minus strand of JAILFY010000175.1, from coordinate 12,550 downwards.
GGGTGTTGCCACCTGCATGATTTTCTCACCCTATTTCGCCCGTTTGGGTGGCGAGATCAGTGTCAGCCGCAGCGTTGCCTTTGGCGTAGTGCTCATGTGTATCGCCCTCATCATGACCATCGTCTACTTCTTCATGGACCGCAAACTCGACTCCCAGACTGGTGAGGCAGAAGAAAAGGACGATCCTTTCAAGATCAGCGACATCGGTCAAATCCTGACTTCCAGTGGTTTCTGGCTCGTGGCATTGCTCTGCGTACTCTATTATTCAGCCATCTTCCCGTTCCAGAAATACGCTGTGAACATGCTTCAGTGTAATCTCACCCTGACGGCACCCGAAGAAGGCTCCTTCTGGGCAGGCTCCAACGTGACCATTATCCAGTATGTCATCATGCTCATTGTAGCTGCTGCAGGTTTTGCCAGCAATTTCCAGAAGAAAGCTTCCGCCAAATACGGCCTGCTCGGCATTAGCATCGTTGCCCTCATCATCTATTGCTATATGGGCTATATGCGTCAGTCAGCAGAGAGCATCTTCGCAGTATTCCCCCTGTTGGCCGTGCTCATCACACCTATCCTGGGCAGCTATGTGGATCATCACGGAAAGGCAGCGTCGATGCTTATCCTCGGTTCTCTTCTTCTCATAGCCTGTCATCTGACTTTCGCATTTATCCTGCCTATGTTCGAGGGCAACACGATTGGAGGCGCCCTCGTGGCCTACATCACCATCCTCGTCCTGGGAAGTTCCTTCTCACTCGTACCTGCCTCCCTGTGGCCCAGCGTACCTAAGCTCGTGGATGCCAAAGTGATAGGTTCCGCCTACGCACTTATCTTCTGGATTCAGAATATCGGCCTTTGGCTTTTCCCCATGCTTTATGGCAAGATGCTCGACCTCACAAATCCTGCCGGAACAGCTGCCACCGAACTCGACCATACCATTCCTCTGGTCATGTTTGCATGCCTCGGAGTAGCAGCTCTGATTCTGGGACTCGTGCTTAAAGTCGTAGACAAGAAAAAAGGTCTGGGACTGGAAGAGCCCAATATCAAAGATTAATCACTCACCTCTCACCTACTGCTTCATTTCATATGAAAAGGTCTTTCTGCCTCGCCATTGCCTTGACCGCGACGGTCGTGACCATGGCACAAACGTGGCTCGATGTCACTGACAAATATGTTAAGAATCCAAACTTCGAAGGTAACATCGATGGTTGGACAGACACCTACAGCAACTCCACTGCCAATAATCACGGCTACCAGGGAGCGCAATACTGGAATGGAGAGATCTATATCCAGCATTTTGCCGAGGCCTGGCGCAATCAGAACGATTGGTGGTCGAGAGGCAACCTGGGAGATGCATCTATCTACCAGGTGGTCCCTGACATCCCCACAGGAAGATACAAGTTGGAGGCAGACGCCATCGCCGTTGATCAGAACTATGGCCAGAACCCCGTAACGGGAGTATACCTTTTTCTGTCCGACGGCACGAATGAAGCAACAACTGAAATAGCCACAGAGAACGAAGCGCCACAGCATTTCGCTACGGAGTTGAATGTCAAGGCGCAAACGCTCTCTCTGGGCGTTCGCACAGAAAACACCACTGCCAACTGGTTGGCATTCGACAACGTACACCTCTATTATTATGGAACCGAGGTGAAGGTGACCAGAATCACTATGAGCCAAACATCGGCCACTCTGAAACAAGGAGAGCAGCTGCAACTGAAGGCCACCGTTTATCCCAGCAACGCCACCTACAACGGACTCACCTTCACCAGCAGTAATGAGGCCGTGGCTTCTGTGGATGAGAACGGGCTCGTGAGTTCCTACAAACCAGGTATCACAACCATCACCGCCACCTCCGCTACATACGAGGACGTCTCCGCAAGGTGCATTATCACCGTGGAAGCCAACGAGGTCGCGGCAGAAGCCGTCATTATCAATGAGGTGCAGCAGTCCAATGTCGACATGTTCATAGATCCATCCTTCAACTATGGTGGATGGATAGAGCTCTACAACAGCACAGACAACGTCGTCACTCTCGATGGCTTGTATGTCTCCGATGACAAAGGCAACCGCATGGCCCTTCAGTCTACGCGCCAGGGAGTCATTCCTGCAAAAGGTTTCTGCACACTCTGGTTTGACCACTACTCCTGGTGGACTCCCAATACCATCAACTTCAAGTTGGACTGCGACGGAGGTTACATCGCTATCAGCAATGAGCAAGGAACCATTCTCTCGGAGTTCAACTATCCACCAGCCATCACACGCACTTCCTATGCACGAAAGTCCGATGGCAGCAATGAGTGGAGCTACACGGACCAACCTACTCCCGGCACATCCAATGCCACCTCATCATTTGCTAAGACACGCCTCGAGGCTCCTATCTTCAACAGAGAAGGCGGCTTCTTCACCGGCAAGTTCATCACTCAGGTGACGAACATCCCATCGGGTGCCACATTGCGCTACACCCTCGATGGCAGCACCCCTTCTCTCGAGAACGGAGCGACCAGTGCCAACGGACATTTCAATATCAGCGCCACCACGGTCTTGCGCGTTCGCTTCTTCCAGGAAGGGAAACTCGCCAGCCCCGTGACCACGAGGTCTTTCATCTATAAAGACAATGATTTCACCTTGCCAGTCATCTCCATCGTATCTGATGAAGAGAACTTCACAGGTGATGATTATGGAATCTTCACTCGTGGCAATGGCAATGGGCGACCAGGAAACGGACAAAGCGGCAACTGCAACTGGAACATGGATTGGGAACGCCCTGTAAACTTCGAATATATCGATGAACAGGGAACAACCGTATTCAACCAGGAAGTGGGGATTGAGATATCGGGCGGATGGAGCCGCGCCTGGTTCCCGCAGTCCTTCAACGTCAAGGCAAACAAGATCTACGAAGGGGTGAATCGCATGAACTACCCGTTCTTCAAAGAGAAACCTTATCTGCGCCACAAAGGCCTGAAAGTTCGCAATGGAGGCAACGACTACAACTCCGGACGAATAAAAGATGCCGCCCTTCAGCAGGTCGTTAGTTCTTCAGGACTTTATGTCGAGACTCAGTCCTACCAACCCGTACACCTCTATCGGAATGGCAGTTACATCGGACTGCTGAACCTCCGCGAACCCAACAACAAGAACTACGGCTATGCCAACTATGGAATAGGCACAGACGACACGGAGATGGACCAGTGGAAGATGTCGCCAGACAGCGGATTTGTCCAGCAAGTAGGCACCAAGGACATATTCGACGAATGGTACTCTCTCTCCCAGACAGCCTCCGAAGCTCTCACCTACGAGCGCATCAAGCAGATTGTGGACATCGAGGAGATGTGCAACTATCTGGCTGTGCAGTTCTATCTCTGCGGCAACGACTGGCCAAAGAACAACATCAAGGCATTCCGCGCACGCACTTCTGGAGAGAGCAACAGTCGCTTCCGTGCTGTGCTCTTTGATCTCGACCATGCCTTCAACAATGGCACTAACGAATTCGACTGGTTCCGCAACTCACAGTTCTGGACCTATGATCAACTCTACGGTGAACAGGTCATCAAGAAATACGGCAACCGGATCTATGGTGAAATTGAGTTCGTGACCATCATCCTCAATATGTTCAACAACGAGGAATTCCGGAAGCAGTTCATAGACCAGTTCTGCATTGTGGCAGGCAGCGTCTTCGAACCCACCCGTGCTTCGGAAGTCGTACAAGAAATGATCGACAGGGTGGCAGCCGATGGCTTCTCAGCCTCCAGCGGCTACACCGTCCAGCGACAGCTCAGCAGCTCACGCCAGACCTCCACAGTAACCAACATGCGCAACTTCTTCGGATTAGGCTCCCCCACAAAAGTAACCCTCTCTTCCAATATTCCGGAAGCACAGTTGCTAATCAATGGACTGAGTGTTCCCACAGGACAGTTTGCAGGACAACTGTTCCACCCGATCACCGTCAGTGCCAGCGCCCCTGCAGGTTATCAGTTTACCGGATGGAAATCCAACCAGACCTCGTCTGGCATCACACTCTTCGGCCACGGCAGCAACTGGAACTACTACGACCAAGGTTCACTTGATGGCCAGGACTGGACCGACACAGGATTCTGCCAATCATGGCCATCGGGCAACGCGCCACTGGGCTACTTCGTCGGAAACAACAATGCACGTGGATACCAAACGGAGCTAGACTATGGAGGAGACAACAGCAACAAATATCCTACATACTACTTCTGCAAGCAAATCACGCTGAGTGACTCACCCAAGAGTAGCGAGTCGTTCACCCTCAACTGGGTGGCTGACGACGGTTTTATCGTTTATGTCAATGGTACAGAGGCTGGGCGGTATCTCATGCCCTCGGGCGACGTGACTTTCTACACATTCGCCTCTTCCTATGCCAACAACAATCCCGATTCCGGAGAGATGGAACTGCAGACATCACTTTTCCACAAGGGGACAAACATCATCTCCGTGGAAGTGCACAACAATGCAGCCAACTCCTCGGACATCTATTGGGACGCCGAGCTGACTTACGCCAAAGAGGGATATGGCAACATCGCATCCTTAGAAAAAACCTACAACATCCCTGCCAACACCTCTTCCATCACCCTGACAGCCACTTTCGAAAAAATGAACTCCACGGACAGCGAAGCGTGGGATGCACATCCCGTGAAGATCAATGAGGTTAGCAGCGCCAATGACATCTTTGTCAGCGACCTCTTCAAGAAAAGCGACTGGATAGAACTCTACAACACCACAGATCAGGACTATGACATCGACGGAATGTTTCTCTCAGACCACCTCGAAGAACCTGAGAAATACCAGATTACGTCGGACGACGAGAACATCAGCACCATCATCCCGGCCCACGGACATCTCATCATATGGGCGGACAAAGACAAGGGCATAAGCCAACTGCATGCTGATTTCAAACTCAATAACGAAGATAGTTGCCTCGTCCTGCTGACAGCCGCCGACAAGAGTTGGGCAGACACACTCGTATACTGCCGTCACGACGGATACCACACAGTAGGACTCTACCCCGACGGCGGTTCTGAACTCTATGTGATGGAACGTCCTACGATAGGCAATACTAACTACCTCACCTCCGAGGCTGTGGCATGGCAGGAACCTGTCATCCAGAGCCAAGTAGATCCTATTATAAATGGTATCCGCGAGGCAGAAACTGAGCAACTCCTGACCCTGTCCTTCGACGGAAAAAGTCTGACTCTCCACGCCACATCACCTGCTCGGATAGATGTCTTCAACACCGCCGGACAACTCGTGCATACTGCGCGGCTCCGTCCAGCAACACCGCTCCCGCTCGGTCATCTGCCAAGCGGTATTTACATAGCAAGAGCCACCCTCGGCGACAACGAAACGACCCTCAAGTTCAATATTCCATAGCATATCACTCCATTCAATCAGACACGCTGTACCACCGCAACGTGTCGTCCCCACAAAGAAAAGAAGATGCACACTATACTCTACCTTCATGGTTTTGCCGGCAGCGGCGCCAGTGGAACAGCCACATATATGCGCAATGCGCTTTACCCCCACGACACCAGAGTCCTGGCACCAGACATCCCCGTAATGCCAGCAGAAGCTATGCCCTTCCTCCAGCAACAAGTTGCCGAACTACACCCAGACCTCATCGTTGCGACCTCCATGGGAGCTATGTATGCAGAACAGTTGCGAGGCAATCTTCGCATTCTTGTCAATCCATCCTTTTGCATGGCACGCCTCCTCACTTTCGGAGGCATGGGGCGCAGGGCTTTCCGCAACGAACGAGCTGATGGACAACGTGAATTCAAGGTCGACAAACTGATGATCAACCAATTCCGGGAACTTGAGAAAAAAACTTTCAAAGGAATCACACCGGAGGACCGTGCATTGGTCTATGGACTCTTTGGCAAACAAGACAAACGCGTCAACTGCCAGGAACCATTCACCAAGAACTATGGGCGAGAAAACTTCCTGCTCTTCGAAGGAGAACACTACCTAAACGACTCCGTACTCAAGCACGTTGTTCTACCTCTCATCCATAAATTACTCGGAATATAGGGTGAATATCCAGCACTATTATATAACCTCTCACCACATTAAAGAGAGTATATAATAATCCCATAATTAAAAAAAAGGACAAAAAAATCGACTTAAATCAATAGAATGTAAGAAAAACGTCAAAAGAAAAGTTAAAATCTCTAAATAATGACTTTATTTCGGAAGATTTAATGTACCTTTGCACGTACTTATATAAAATGTATGAACGGAACTAGGATTATTATCGTCACTTTAGGATTCATATTCCTCCCCGTTCACTTTCTGTGCGGACAAGAACCGGCGACGGCAGACGTCCCACAGTCTCTTTATGACAAAGGGTTTGAAGACATCCGGACAATCGTCTCGTCTGACACCCTCTATGCATCCATAGAAGACCCCACTTACAGAGGAACCTTCAGAGGAGCTGCAGAAGCCATAAAGTCAGTAGCAGAGAAGCATCCAGAGATACAACACTTTGAAATGATTCTCACAGACTACAAAATGCCACAACTCATTGTCCACGCCTCCAAGCGTGAAGGAATATGGGACGTGAGAGTGGACCGACATATGAGGCACGCCCTACGTAAGCTACAGGACATCAAGCCAGATGCCGCATCAACAGGGAAAATAGACATCACATTCTTCCCTATGTTCAGCTTTGTCAACAACAAACTAGACCACCTCTTTGACTACAGTCTGCGACTGGCACCCGCCATTGCAACCACTCTGTGGAGAGGATCGCGGCTCACGCTTCAGCCTATTTTCCCAATTCTGAACAACTTAGACAAAGACGATACTAAACGTTATATTCAAATCGGGAATGCAACGCTCAGCCAGCAAATTATCTCAACAAACTTCTGGCAAGCATCAGCGTCTGTGGGCTTCTTCAACCCTGAACGCTTTGGTGCACAAGCTAAAGTAGGTTTCCATGCTTCATCTGCACTCGACTTTTATCTCTACGGAGGCTATACCCTTGAAGCAAACTACACCAATCAGAATGGATTCGGATTCGTTAATAATTCAGCAAAAGCTAATTTCATGGCAAAAGCAGATTTCTACGAGCGATATTCCAAACTGCAAATAGAACTTCAGGCCGGGAGATTCCTCTTTGGAGACTATGGTGCCAGATTCGACCTTACACGTCACTTCAGCGAATATGCAATCGGAGTCTATGGCATCCTCACAGAAGGAGAACATAATGTAGGATTCCACTTTGCAATACCTCTAGGCGGAAAACGACAGAAGCGAACGGCCTTCATCAGACCACGGCTACCTGAATACTACAATTTTGAGTATAGCATGGAGTCAGACCCCCAAGGTAATTATTGGGGAAAAAAGATGGGACGAAGCTACACTACGCAACCTGACGAGAACCGATCGGCCCACTACTGGCAACCAGAATATATCAAAGAATATGTTGCCCGTATCCTCAACGGAACATTCCAATAAAGTTAATAAATATCAAATAACCAAACCAATTTTTAATTAAAAATTATTTAAGTGAAATGAAAAAGTTTTTTTCAACAATCGGTGTAATGGCTATGGTTAGCCTTTGCCTCTTTACCTCTTGCAAGGACGAAGATGTAGTTGCCGGAACTATTATTAACAATGCTACCATTGATGCGACAGAAGCTGCCGCCGCAGCTGCTGAAACCACTAAGAATGTGAGTGCTGCTTCTCAGAATGCAGCTGTAGCTGCCGCCGAGGCTAATACCGCTGCTGCTGGTACAGTCACAAACGCTGATGGTTCTACCACAACTACTAGCGCAGCCACTACCTCTACTAACGCATCTGGTACAACAACCGTAAGCCAGACTGAAACAACAACTTCTGGTTCTGGTACTACTACAAAGGAGACCGAGACTGAGGTTTCTACTTCTCAGAATGCTGCCACAGGTCTGCCTGAGACAACTTCTACCACAACTATTACCACGACAACTACGGATGCTGATGGTAATGTGACTGGTACCACAGAACAGACATCTACTACCACCACTACCTACGAGTACAAATATGAGCTCGATGGCGTGCAGTATAGCACCGAAGAGGCTATGATGAACGCTCTGGCCAGCAAGCCTGCAGGTAGTACCGCTGTCGTTGTTGTCACTCTGGTTGAGACAACTACCACTGTCGGCTTCGACGGTAAGGTTACAACTACCACCAAGTCTTCAACTCAGACCTCCACGATTACAATCCCCTCTGGTACCCAGACAACTGTTACGGTTATTAACCTCCCGACCAGTATCGCTGTTGATAACAATGGTGTTTCTGTGACGAGTTCTACAGTTCACGTTACCATCGTTCCCACTGTCGTTTCTCACTCTGGCGGTAGCGGCAATTAAGTCATAATCCAAACGAATAAACTAAAAGAGGAAGAGCACTAAGTGCTCTTCCTCTTTTGGTTATATACTTGTCTTCGTATTTGCATCGTTTTGCAGTTTCCACAAGCCAAATTATCATTTTTATATTGTAAGCATCCGATAAGGTACACCTAATTGTACCTACAGATAATAACTACAGCAGCTATAACTTCATGTGAAGCATATAGCTGTTGTATGTAGTGGCTATATGATGTACCTTTATGATGCAGTTTCTGTCATGACAGATTCCGGGTGGTGAATTTAGAACCAATTTCATTTACAGATTATGCATACCTGTCTACTTCCATTGGAATGGATTTACACTCTATGACATAAGGCTCAGTTCACCTCGTGATTTCTGTAAACCACAAGGTGAATTTCATAAGTCACCGAAAGATTGATAGAATTGTTTACTAGGTGTGAGTTTAAAGAATAACTATGAAAGGAAAAGGGGGATGAAGCAAATGAAATGATAGAGAGATGGAAAACAAGCGGGGAAACCATCGTGAATATGAGAAGAGAAAGGAGGAAACGAGGCGGAGAGAGTGACCAGGAAATGAACAGATAAAAAAGGTGGCTTGAAAGAGGTAATCAACCAAAAACATGAGACAGAAAGAGTATTACTGGAATAATATACCTGAAAAATACCTGTATTTAGAGATTTATTTATAACTTTGCACCCAAAGTAAAAACATCTTATTCTTCTCACCCTTAATCATCTTCCCTATGACACCATTTGAATTAATGACTCTGCCATACTCAGCAGACGCTCTGGAACCTGTCATCAGCGCCTCCACAATTAACGTCCACCACGGAAAGCACCTGGCAGCCTACGTGAAGAATCTCAATACCCTGCTGCCAGGAAGTGGGTTGGAGGAGGCTTCGCTGGAAGAGATTGTCTGCAAAGCTGAAGGAGGAATACTCAACAACGCTGGACAGATTATGAACCACAACCTCTACTTCCAGCAGTTCGGCGGCAAGCCAGTACAACAAGCACCCACCGGCCCATTGAAGGCTGCCATAACAGCTGCGTTCGGATCGTTCGACGCCTTCAAGGAGGCTTTCCAGAAGGCGGGAGCCACACTCTTCGGAAGCGGATGGGTATGGCTGTCAGCTGACAAAGAGGGAAAGCTCGTTATCACTCAAGAGACAAATGCTGCGAATCCCATTCAGAAAGGGCTCAAGCCACTGCTCACCTTCGATGTGTGGGAGCACGCTTATTATCTCGACTACCAGAACCGACGTCCCGAACATCTGGCTGCGCTCTGGCAAATAGTGGACTGGACTGTTATCGAGCAGCGCTACCTGGCCTAAACAGACAACAACTAACAAGTTATGGCCCAGCACAACACTTTCGGGAAATGGGGCGAAGACGTGGCTGCAGAATATCTCTTGCAGCACGACTTCGAGATTCTGGCGCGCAACTGGCGACACGAACACAAGGAAGTGGATATCATCGCTACCAAGAAGGGTATTCTATACTTCGTGGAAGTGAAGACACGACATGGTGAAACATGGAATGCCGAAGAGGCTATCGACGCCAAGAAAAGAAGACTGCTCTGGAAAGCTATGATGGCTTGGAAACTGCAACACCCATCCCTGATGCCTGTTCACTATCCCGCCATTGCCGTGGTTATACACAATCCCCATGAGCCACCTGAGATAAGGTGGCACGACAGCATCTGGGATTTATGAGCAAAAAATACCTGCTAATGAACTCTCGACTATAAGAAATGATCCTTTTTTCCATATAATGACAGGGAAACATTATTTCCTGTAAATATTTTCATAGATTTATTTGGTTTATATTATAAACTTATTTACCTTTGCACCGCAAACCGGTAATGCAACACCTTATCCGACCTTACTGCAGGAGGAAAGAAAAGGTGTGAGAGAGAATGTAAACCTTCGTTTTTAACCTATCCCACCCTCAGGACGGAACACCTATACAGGATAAAGGAAACAACCTGTTCGTTCTGAGAACCGGATATGGTTCTAACTTCTAGAAAAGACAAATCATGGAAGAAAACAACAATTTGACTGCAGAGCGCAGTCTGGAAATTATTCGTGAGTCGATAGAACGTAGTCAACGTACAATTACCAAGAACTCGTCAGTGCCAATGATCTGGTGGGGCCTCTGCGTCGTCATATTCGCTTTGCTGATAGCGTTTCTATGGAAGAATAATGGCGGACCCGTATGGAACTGGCTGTGGGCTGTCATGTGGTTAGTAGGATATGCAGGCAACTGGTTCATTGACAAGAAAAAAGAAACAATTCCAACAACCTTTGTAGGGAAAACCATTGGCTACGTATGGAGCACATTTGGTGTTTTCTGTGGAGGCTTTGGCATTTTGCTCGGACTAATTGGAGGCAAGGTACTACCCTTTGAACTAATTATGCCTGGGATGTATGTCTTCGGTTGCATAACGAGCATTATTTCGCTGTGCTTTGGAATGGGTACAACCATCACGGGACTCATCATCCAAAACCGCATTATTCAAGTCTGCGGTATCATTGCTGGTCTGGGCGGATTCTTCTGCGCACTGCATTTTCCCGATTACAGACAACTTTTCGTTATGGCTTGCGTTGCTATCATCGGTCTGATAATTCCTGGTCTTATCATTCATTTGCAAAATAACAAATAAAGAGGCAGACACATGTTCCAACCATTAGATCCTTTGCTCCATTCCGAACTACGATTGGCTATCATGTCGCTGCTTATCAGCGCAGAAGAAGCGGAGTTTCCCTATATCAAAGAGCAGACAGGAGCCACAGCAGGCAATCTGAGTGTGCAGGTGGACAAACTATCTGCTGCTGGTTATATTGAGGTCGAGAAGACCTTCAAAGGAAAGCGTCCTTGTACCATCTGTCGCATCACACCGAATGGCATCAAAGCATTTGAGAAGTACGTAGAAGCCATCAAGAGCTACCTTGAGGTGAAATAGGACCTATCTACGACACATATCGTTACCACACTATCACAAGAGGCTATGGATAATATCTATAGCCTCTTCTCATCTATTTGCAAAGAAAAGCATAGTGGCATTTTATACGTATATATGTATTGGCGAATATATACGTGTTGGCGAATATATACGTGTTGACGAATATGTATATACGTGTTGACGAATATGTATATACGTATTGGCGAATATGTATATACGTGTTGACGAATATGAAGCTTCGTGTTGAAAAACGCAATGCAGATTAAATTACAAAATGTATATATCTTCAGCTCAAAAGATATAAATCTTCTGTCCATAAGATATATATCTTCTGTCCATAAGATATATATCTTATTCGTATAAGATTCTACCCAATTCGGTTATCCCCTGTGTCTTCAGTGTGCTCCCTGTTTAACTTCACTTTTTCTCATCCAATCTGCTGTCATCACAAGTGGAAAAAGTACATGTCCGCGAAAAATGTTGTTCAAAATAAACTACATACTACATGAATTTTTATTGAAAAATCCATTTTTCTCCATTTTCATGTAGTATGTAGTTTATTTTGAACAACATTTTTCGCGGGAGGATGGAGAATCGCCGCGGACGGACCGCGGCGCACTCGACCCAATGAAGATGGGGAGCGGGAAGGGGGGAGTAAGGAAGGGGGAAAAGGGGCGGAGAATGGCCTTTTCAACATGTTTTCATGTAGTATGTAGTTTATTTTGAACAACATTTTTCACGGGAGGGAGGAGAATCGCCGCGGACGGACCACGGCGCACTCGACCCGAGGAAGATGGGAGAGCGGGAAGGGGGGAGTAAGGAAGTAGGAAAAGGGACGGAGAATGGCCTTTTCAACATGTTTTCATGTAGTATGTAGTTTATTTTGAACAACATTTTTCACGGGAGGGTGGAGAATCACCGCGGACGGACCGCGGCGCACTCGACCCAAGGAAGATGGGAGAGCGGGAGGGGGGGAGTAAGGAAGGGGGAAAAGGGACGGAAATGGCCTTTTCAACATGTTTTCATGTACTATGTACTTCAATTCGAACAACATTACTCACGGAGACGGCCCTCTTCGCCCACGGGCCCGTGGGAGGGGAGGTAGCGGGCCCTTTTCGTATTTTCAACATGCTTTCATGTAGTTTCTAGTTATTGGCGAATATGATGTTTAACGGGGGGGTCCCGCTTCTCCCACGGGTGTGCAGTACCATCGGCGCAAGC
>JAILFY010000129.1 GCA_024697285.1 Bacteroidaceae bacterium | reverse complement strand
CAAAAGTGCCGCAAGTATCTAAAGGATTATAAGTTACGATGCGAACGGGGGAGACTAGTGGATATAGTCTGGCTGATTTTTCTGCAAAGTTGCGTAAAAATAAGGGATAAAGGAGAAAAAGGAGTGTTAATAAATCTTAAGAGGGAGACGGAGGGCCCTTCCAGAGCCAGCCCGCGGGAGGGGAGAGGGAGGGGGATAAAAAAAAGAAATTAAAGAGGGCTGGCGCGGAGGGAGAGAAGGGGGGAGACCCGTGCCTAATGGCACGGGAACGGCGGCGGAGGACGGGGAGAGGGGGGCGGGGGAGGGAGCCACCAAGGGGGGCAAGGGAGAGGGGGAAACGGAGGCGGAAGGGAGGGGGGACCCGTGCCTAATGGCACGGGAACGGCGGCGGAGGACGGGGAGAGGGGGACGGGGGAAGGAGCCCACCAAGGGAGGGGGAAGGGGGGGGAGACGGGGAGGAAACATCAAACCCCGCGGAGGAGGAGGGGGGTTAGTTGCCGTCGGGCTTGGTGGTATCGAACTTACTGGCGGGAGGGAGACGGAGAGAGGAGGGGGAATCGGGATGGGAGGGATCGAAGGGGAAGAGAGAAAGAGAGGAGGGGGAGATAGAGAGGAGAAGGGGATGGAAGAAGGAGGGAGAGGGGGATGAGGGGGATGAGGGAGAGGCGAGGGATGAGGGAGAGGTGGGGGAAGAGGTGGAGAGGAGGGATTGGATGACCATGCGGGATACTTCGTAGGCACCATAGGGGTTGAAGTGGGTGTTGTCGGCGAGGGGCTTGGGCTGGTGGGGGTAGGTGTTGGCAGGATAGTGGACGAGGGCCGACTTGCTGCCTTCGACACCGAGAGCCTCGAAGAAGGTGCGGGTCATGTCGTGGAGCTCGATGACGGGGACCTGCTCGCGGGCAGCCACGGCACGCATGGCATCCGGATATTCACCATGAGTCTCGCGAATACGACCATTCTCATCGAAGGAACGACGCTGGGTGGGAGTGAGGAAGGCGATGTTACCCCCTTTGGCGCGCACTCTGTCGACAAATATTTTCAGATTATGAGAGAAATTATACCATGGGCCATCCCCCACCCCATGCTCCTTCTGGTCGTTGTGCCCGAACTCCACAAAGACGAAGTCTCCCTGGCGAAGTGTGGAGAGAATCTTATCGAGACGAAGCTGAGCAAGGAAAGAAGAGCAAGCCAGACCACTCTCGGCATGATTGCTGACCGCCACAAGAGGATGGTCTGGGGAGCAAGAAGGATCAGATACAGAGAGCCATCGAGGAACCATCTGGCCCCACGAGGCATACGGTTCGGATTCCTGATCCACCACGGTGCTGTTGCCAATGAGATAAAGGGTGGTGGAGGTTGTATCCGGAGTTATGGATATGGAACGCACAGCAGGAGCAGAGCCCGCGAACTCGAAGGTGAGGCGGTCGTCCCAGTTCAGATAAGTATGTTCGCGCGGTTTCAGGCGAACAGACTGTTGATCGTCGATGCGCGGCGAGCGTTTGTTGACGAGGAAGGTGTATGTAAGATATTTTCCTTTCTTCGTAGGAGTCTCTTCCACGAACAGGCGACGGCTTTCTGCGCGAATGGCAGTGGACGCCGCCATGCGCCGATGTCCCAGGGTCACCGTGACCCTGTAGTTGCCATCCGGCACACGGACGGAGAAATAGAAAGGCTGCAGAACGCGGGAGGAGGCAGGCTTCGTATGGAAATCATAACCATAGCCAGCAGCATCGGAGTACTCAGGAAGGTCGGTAGTAAGATCGAAAGAGCAAGGCAGCGAAGGAATATTCTGAACATCCTCAGCCGATGCCAAGAAGGGCATCATCAGCGCCCACATAAGGAACGGTAAACACAATTTGAACATGTCTGTATACGATTTGTTTGTGTAAATGATATATCAGGATTGAAAATTTCTCTTATGACGTCCGAAAGTCCCAGGAGGAAGTCGTCCGATATGGTGGAGATATCATTGACCTGTTGTCGGGCCAGCTTCAACTTCGGGCTATAGTTGTCCGCTCCCGCCTTATGCACAAAGAAAAGACATGGGCAGACAGGCATCTGTCGCTTGTCGGCCACGATGGAAGCATACAGGAACGTCTGGAGGTAGTATTCCTCTATCTGTCTGGCATCATGGAAAAGATTCTCGAGCGCCGCCACGGAAGAAGGATTGCCACCCGTCTTGTAGTCCACGATGCGGAGTACCTTTCCACCGGGCACCTCCGTGTCGTCCACCATGTCCAACCTGTCCACGATGCCGCCGGTATATATTTCCATATCATCGATATGCAAGGCAGTACCCACCCATTCCTCCAGTCCTACGATGGTGAAAGGCGTGAGTCGCATGTCGTGACGTATCAGTTGTTGCAGATACGATTCCATCACCCTCTCTGCCACGATGAGAATGCCGCTGTAGTCCTCGGGTCTGTTTCCGAAGTACTTCACCCGGAACGCCTCACGGATGATAGGTTGCAGCAATGCAGCCGCAGGATCCAAGAACGGTTCCAGGTCCTGCTTGCGAATGACATCACCGGCAGACGTCAGTTGTCTGTAGAGCTGTTCCGCTGCATAGTGGAAGACATCTCCAAAAAAGATGGCGTCGAACTCTTCCTGTTGTTCATGAAGGACCTTTAGTTCCCGTACATATTTATAATAGAAGGACATCGGACAAGCCGTGTAGCTGTTGATGGCTGTGGGACTGAGAATAGACGCCTTATCTTCGGGCCTGGTCCGCTGGAAGCTCTGATCGAAAGTCCGACGCAACTTATGAATGATGTCCGGTGTCTTTTCCACCACAAATGGTTGGATAGCAGCCACTTTCGTGGGAGCGCCCAGCCTATAGCAGGAGATGGGGAAATCCGTCTCGGCCAACAGTTGACGCAGGAAACGTGACATCTCGTTCTTGCGCAGGCCAGCATTACTCTCGTTGTAGACAAATGTCACATGCGAAGCACGCTGGATAAGGCGATAGAAATAATAAGCATATACCGCCATCTTATGGCGCACCGTAGTAAGGCCGAACGCCTCACGCAGGGCGTAGGGAATAAGACTGGTGTCGGACGATGTCTTCGGCAGGAAACCCTCGCCCACGCTCAACAGTAGGATATGTTCGAAATCCAGCGCACGTGTCTCGAGCACGCCCATCACCTGCAGACCGGTGGCCGGTTCACCATGGAAAGGTACCGTCTGTGTCTGGAGAATCGTGCGCAGCAAGCGGCGCAGCGTCTGGTCGTTGACCTCCGCCAGGGCAGGTGGTGCCAGGAGGTCTCGCAACCGTGATATCGTAGTGAAGACCTTGAACAGCGCCTCGGCATAGAGTTGACGATAGATGGACGGAATAGCAGCAGAGGAATCACGAGATGAAGCATCCGAAGCATCGGCGAAAGCAGGAGCCAAGGCAGCAAAGATATCGAGCAGATAGGTGAGGAGATCGAAGCCATGCCCTGCCGGTCGGCGCCACTGATCCTCCGGCACCAGCGGGATGAAGGGATGATTCTCCACGGCGCGCAGGAGAGACGGCCTGAAGCGGTTGCGCGAAGCATCGTAGCCATCCGTCTGCAACATCACGAGAGACATGACGAGGCTGAAGACAGGAGTCTCGGTGAGCGGGAAACCCATGGTGATGTTAACCGCGGCGGGGATGCCGAGAGAGGGAGTTGCATCATCGCTGCAACATACAGAACGAGAAGAGGGGGAAGCTATGGGAGAGGGGGAAGAGGGAGGGGTGTCTGGGGAAGGGATGCTATGGAGAACAGGCTGCAAGAGCTGTTCGTTGCAGAGGACGACGGCGGTGCGATTCTCGCGGGACGTAAGTTCTCCGGACAGCCATTGCGGGATATATCGAGCCTGAGCATTCTCGCTGGTGGCCGTGATGAAGGAGAGCTTCTTGGGAGAACGGAGATTGTCGAAGCAATCATCCGGAAGCATGTTAGGATATTTCTTCAGGTTCTGCCGGAGAAAGAAGCCCGCCTCGTGGAAGACATCCTTCTCGCTGGCAGCGGAGAGACGACTCTCGGTGTAGAAAACATCATAGTCCCAGTAGAACAAAGCCTGGTTGGAAGACTGAAGGAAGGAAAAGAGAGCCTGCTCCACATCATTGAGGACATTGAAACCCACGAAGGCATAATGAACCGAGACATCGGTGGCAGGCGCGGATGCGGAGAGGGTCCCACCTTCTCCCCCACCCTTTTGGGAGATACACGTCACGACATCCCTCTGGAGTGCACCTTCGTAGAGGACGCCATGAGAGCGGAGAGCATCGAGGAAGTCGTCGTAGATATCCCCCATGCAGTTCCAGAGGCGCAGGAACTGCTGTTTCAGCTCGCTGTTGTCCTCCAACGTGAAATTACCGAAGAAGGCACGCAAGGCCTGTTCCTGTTCGGGAGTAATATAACTATTATCATCCAGGTGCTGGAGGTCGGCGATATTGCTGAAGAGCGCCCTGGCGTCGACAAGGTGTTTGTCCACATCGTCGAAATCCGCCAGAAGAATCTCGCCCCACGACCAGAAGCGGTCGAGCGACTGAGGGTCTGGGATATATTTAGAGTAGGAAGCATGGAGTCGGCAGACACACTCCAAGGGGTCGGCCAGGGAATAGGACGACAGTTCCTGGAACAGCTCGCTGATAGTCATGTAGCGAGGTGCCCATACGGGCGTTGGCGACTGTTCCGCCAACGCCTGGTTCAGGAACAAGCTGGCGCGTTTGCCCGGGAAGACCACCGTCAGTTTGCTGAGATTAGATCCAAATTGCTGGAGCAGCGACTCCGCTACGTGTTCGAGAAATGTCTTCATGGTCTAAAAGTCAAGAGTTAGTTGAGAGTTGTCGGTAGCGGCATCAGGGGCCGTGCTGGCAGCAGAGAGCGGAACGGACAGCACCTTGCCCGTATATACGAACCAGAGATAGCCCTCCACGTGGGCTTCCGGCGCCATCTGACGCAGCAGATCCATATAGGTCAGCACCTGCTGTTCGTAGTCGGGATGCATGGTGCCAAACTTGAAGTCCACCACCACGATGTGCGAACCGTCGGCACTGACCATCACTCGGTCTGGGCGGTGGGTCACGGGTTGCTGTCGTTCGTCGAGACTCACTATAGAGCACTCATTGAAAAGCTTCCAATGCGGTTGGAACCACTCGCGGACCAGCGGATTACGCCAGCCACTCTTCACCCATTTCTCCATGGCAGAACGAGGCACGGCCACCTCTGTGCCGTCGGCTGCGGTGCGCGTTATCAGTCCTTTATGTTCGAATGTGTCGAGCACCGCTGGGAGGTCCTCCTCCACCCCAATGCTCTGCAGAACCCGATGCAGCAGTCGTCCCGTCTCGAGGTATCGGCGCTGCTGACGCTGGTCCTGGGAGAGCTCTCCCCCACCCTGCTCCGCCTGCAGGAAGCGAGCAGACTCATTACTCTGGCGGAACTCTACCCCCAGGTTGCAGGAAAACATAGACACCCGCAGAGGCATAGCCGTAGGCTCCATGCGATTCTCCGCCTGCGCCACCTCCGTCTCTGTAGCGAAGACCGGTTCCCCCTCCACGTACACTCCATCTGTTGCAAGGCTGGCCACGTGCTGTATGCTGCTGGCTATCAGGTCGCCCACGGTGCGGTTTTCCGACATCATATCTCCATCCACGCACCATACCAGGAGATTTGCACGAGCTCGGGTGAACGCCACATAAAGCGTGTTCAGTTCATCCATGCGTGCCAGGATATGACTCTCGGCATAATCCCGCGCAAAGACCGAGTTGGGAGTCAGTTTGGAGGAAGGCGTGATGGGCAGTAGTTGCATATCCGCAAAAGGTTTCTCGGCAGGCGTGCACCACAGGAGGTCCGAAGCCCTGTTGCGCTCCATCGCCCAGGTGCAGAAAGGCAGCAGTACCGTGTGGTACTCCAGTCCCTTGGCCTTGTGAATCGTGAGAATACGAATGCCCTCCACCTCGCCGGCAGGTATGGCCTGACGGGACAGTTTATCGTCCCAGAACGTGAGGAAAGAAGGAATATCCGCAGCCTCGCCATGCAGGTAGTCGCTCACGGCATCGAAGAAACCGAAGAGATACGCATCCTGGGAGGAAAAACGATCCAAATGCAAGATACGATACAACTCTTCGAGCAGTTCGTAGAGAGGAGTGAGCATGAGGAGTTGCCGTTGGCGGTCCAGAAGTGCCACCTCTACATCGTGCTCCTGCAGATAGAATGCCGACAACACATTCCCATCCACGAGATAGCGCAGCGCCTCGATGAGGATGACAACAGGAATACTCGATGAGAGGAGGAAAGCCTCGTCGCTGATGATGGGAGGCATGTCCGGAATCTCGGCAAAAGCCTGAACGATCAGTTCACACTCCACGTTGATACGCACAAGGATAGCCATCTGTTCGTAGGGCACACCTCCGTCGTGCAGAACACGTATCTGCTGGCAGAGCCCCTCGATCGCTTTCTGTTGTGCCTCCTCCTTAATCTTATACTCCTCGCTGCTGATCACTTCCACGCGCACATACCCTTCGTTCCCCTTGTTGGCCGGCACCTCCTGTTCCACATCGCTGTAGGCACGGAGGAAGAAGTCCGGCAAGTTCAGCAGTTCCTCCTCGGACTGAGACACCCCCTCCAACTTCTTGCAAGCCATCTGGAAGAAGTTATTATTGAATTCTATGACCCGGCGGAGACTCCTGCGGTTGGTGCGTAGCGTTCTCACATCCGGAGCAGGCACTACGTTCTGCTCTATATCCCCCAGAATGCGCCAGTCACCCCCTCGCCATCGATAGATGCTCTGCTTGACATCACCCACGATGAGGTTGTGCCCACCTCGGGAATAACTCTCCAACAGCAAGGCCCGGAAGTTATCCCACTGCAGGCGGGAAGTGTCCTGGAACTCGTCGATCATCACATGATGCAGGAGTGCGCCAATCTTCTCGAAGACAAAAGGAGCATCCGACTCCCCCACCATACGAGCCAATAATATAGGTGTCTTGGCCAGGTTGAAGCGCGAGGTCTCCACATTGATGGAAGCCACCTCCCTGTCGATGGAGTCGAGGAGGAACAATGGTTTCAGATGAGCCAGTGCCTGGCGCGCACTGTTGACGTCGTATTGCCATTTCGACAAGTTCTCTTGGACCTCGCCCAGCAGACCAGCGATGATGTCTGCGGCGTCTATGAGATCCGGCCGGCGGGAGACGTCGGCCTTTTTCACCATCTTCATCGGATCGGCAATCCACGCCTGCAAGGTATCGGTGAAGTTAAGATCCGCCACCCTGCCCTCGCACAACTTCGTGAGGAAAGGCTGCAGGTTTCGTGCGCCATTGGAGAAATCGGCCGGAACCACCCCATTCTCTGCCAGGGCCTGCCGCATACGTTCGCCATATTCCCGGACCAGAGCCTCTGTGTCCTTCACCTGTTGGTTCATCTTGTTCATGAAGTCCTGTACGAAGGCATGGTCAGAGAGCACAGCCCGCAATGCATCGCCGCGCCGCAGGTATTCCTCGTTGAAAATCACCTTTCCGAAGCTCTTCACCCTTCGTGTGACGTCCCATCGCTGGTTGTTCTCTATCTGGTCGCGCACCAAGCTGAGGAGCCACCCGAGAATCAGCGGTTCGTCCTGGAGGCGGTCGATAATGCGGTCCACCGCTTCCGACAGCACTTCCGTGTCGTTAATCTCCACCTGCAGATTAGCAGTAAGTCCCAGTTCGAGAGCCAGTCCACGCAGGATGGTCTGGAAGAAGGAGTCGATGGTCTCTACACGAAAACGGCTGTAGTCATGCAGGATCTGATAGAGTGCCCGCTGGCAACGCTGGCGTATCTCATGTTCCTCCGAAGGAGCCCCCTGTGTTTCGCTCAACGCCTCGCACAAGGCATTGAAATAAGGCTGGCTGGACGGGAGGCTGTTGGCAATGCCGAAGAGTTGTGAGATAATGCGGTCCTTCATCTCCGCCGTGGCCTTGTTGGTGAAGGTCACGGCAAGGATGTGCGTATATTCGTCTCCCTGGGGAGCCAACACGAGGAGTTTGATATATTCTACCGCCAGCCGGAATGTCTTTCCGGCACCGGCAGAGGCCTTGTAGACGGTGAGGGGATTATACATTATATATTATAGGTATGCCTCACAAGGAGGGAAAAGCTGAATGGTTAATGATGAGAAGCAGTTTCCAGCGAACAAGCAAAGAGCGATGTCACGGAGAAAGGAGAGGACACGGCATCAGCGGCGACAGGGCGGCTCAGTATTCCAGGAGTTCCATGGTATAGTTGCCATCGTAGCTCACCTTGATGATAATCACGTAGCACGAGGCCCCATCCGGTTGACACAAGGTAGCATGGAAGCTGCAGCTATCGTTGGTGAGCGGAGCTATGTCCATATTAGAAAGGAGAGCTCCCTTGATGAACGACGCAGGTATCAGTTCCTGGAAATCCTTCTTCGCGAAGTCCTGCGAGAAGATCCGCTTTTCCCCCTGGTAAACGGCAACATGGATGATGTTATCGAAATAGACCTCATCCTTGGGCAGTCCCTCGTCGGTGTAAGAGGTATGATGTACTTTGTAGCGAGTGGGGTTCACGTCCACATAGAGATGATATCTGCTGCCATTGGGTGCAAACAACACAGAGTCCCGGTGCACCTGTTCGTTGAGCAGGATAGGAGCATAGGCATGGTTCTTGAAAGCCAGGCTGTCGTCGGACACCTCGCTGCGGCGCAGGTTCATCACCTCGCCAGATAACGTCTCGTACTTGAAGATATAATTCCCCTGCTCTATGATGGGATAGCGAACGGCACTTGCGGCATAGACCACCAAGGTGTCTGCGAAGATAGCAAACCGCACAGGTTGGCTGATGCTATCGGGATAGAAGACGCTGTCGCCGTCGATACGAAGAGCCACAGATTCCGTCTCTGCGTCCACCCAGATGCCTTGCAACTGCTGCATAGCAGCAGTATCTGGCTGATGGTCCTTGACGGCAACATCTGATTTCGTTGGTGCATGCTTGCATCCTGTTACATTCAAGAGGAGAAACAGAATAATATAATAAGGAAGATGTCTGCTCATGAAAATATGAAATTTCGGTTGAGGGAAGTCCACATAAAGAATCATCGATAACTAAATAGCGGTGCAAAAATAAGTCTTTCCTTCGAAATCTCAAAGTATACAAAGAAATAGTTTCATTTTTTTCGAAAAATATTCTTTTTTGTGGATATTATTCCCTACCTTTGCAGCCGATGAATGAACTTTCGAGACATATAGAACGAATCCTGCTGACTCACGATTGCGTGGTAGTTCCCCATTTCGGCGCTTTCGTCACGATGGCCATCTCTGCCACTCGTGACGATGGAGAACAATGTTTCTTCCCACCCTTGCGTGTAGTGCGTTTCAACCCGAGTCTGTTGGTGGACGACGGACTGTTGCTTACTGACGTACGAGCATCTCTCAACTGTTCGGACGTAGAAGGCAAGCGCCATATCCAGCATATGGTACTTGAGCTCCGTCAGCAACTGCTCTCCGACGGGCAGGTGGACTTTGGCAGCATTGGTCTTTTCCAGCAGGATGAAGACGGACAAGTGACCTTCTCCCCCTGTCAGGCAGGTGTCGTCACTCCCCTGTTCTTCGGGCTGGACGCTTTCAGCATGCCTAAGCTCACGCTGGCACAGCGCAACGACACAGGTCGTGGCAGCCACCGCAAGCAGATGGAACAAGCCTTGGAGGCAGAGTCCGAGCATATCACCATTCATATCCACAAACGCAGCCTGAAGAACATCGTGGCAGCAGCAGCCATCATGATCCTCTGCGTCCTCTTCTCTTCGCCCATAGACGAGAGTCACCCTGCCTCCAACCAAGCCACCATACTGCCCAGCGAGCCGATAGCTGAAGCTCAGCAGCAGAAGGCCGAGGGCCAGAAGCAGGCACAACAGGAGGAAATCCTTGTGCCACAGCAAGCAACTCAGGCAGAAGAAGCAACGGCCACGACCGAGACCGACGCAGAAAACCCAGACAAGGCTGAAGTCAAGACAGCACCGGCCTCCAAAGCCGCCCAAGCCAGCAGTAATGAAGATGCCCCCAACGGCAACTACTGCATTGTACTGGCCAGCAACGTAAGTCTCAGGAACGCCACTGCCTACGTGAAGACATTAAAGGAACGAGGACTTTCCAACGCCAGAATATATAATAATGGTAAGTTCAACCGAGTCATCATCGATGGTTTCCAGACTGAGAACGAAGCCTATGAAAAGAACTCGGAGCTCCATCGCACCAATGCAGAATATGCGAACACCTGGGTCATGTCGTTATGAAAAGAGTTCGTTGTCCCAAGTGTCAAAATCGTATTCCCTTTGACGATTCCCGTTATGAAGAGGGCCAGACGCTGGTCTTCGAGTGTCCCGAATGCCGCAAGCAGTTTGGCATTCGCATAGGTCCCCGCAAACAAGAGGAAGAGGAACCAGCGGGCCCCAGTTGCGGAAGCATCATCGTAGTGGAGAATGTCTTTCATTTCCGTCAGGAGTTGCCCCTGAAGATGGGCGATAATGTGATTGGACGCTATGTTCCCGGCACAAATATCAACACCCCCATCGAGACCGTAGATCCCAGCGTTGACACCACCCACTGCATCATCACCGTAAGTAAGAACCGACAGGGCAGTCTGCAATATGTGCTGCGCGACGCCCCTTCCGGCACAGGCACCTTCGTAGGCAACACCATTCTCCGTGACAAGGACCGGTTGCGGATAGAAGACGGAACCATCATCACCATTGGCGCCACCACATTGATACTGAGCACGGGAGAAGAAAAGTAGAAGAAAGAAGATAGGGGCTATAGAAGAGATAGAGACTATAGAGACTATAGAAACTATAGAAGCTATAGAAGCTATAGAGGAGAAGGGGGATGGACATCTTCAACAATAAAGCCTGGCATGAAGCCAGGCTTTATTGTTGAACCCAAATCGGTTATCAGGGCGAACGCGAACTTATTTATTACCCATTTAATGAAACTAGAAAGACAATTTTAGCGGATAGCCTGATGACGGATAAGGGTTGAAGTAATTGTTCACAACGAGGAGCTATACTCCTCGTTGTGAGCGGTTTATATTATTCAAAATAACGTTTGTAGAGGCCCTGGAAGCCCTGTCCATGACGAGCTTCGTCCTTAGCCATCTCGTGGATGGTGTCGTGGATGGCGTCGAGGTTCTGAGCCTTGGCTTTCTTGGCGATATCCATCTTACCGGCGCAAGCACCAGCCTCTGCTTCCATACGCTTCTTGAGGTTTGTCTTGGTGTCCCATACGCACTCGCCGAGGAGTTCGGCAATGCGGCTGGCGTGGTCAGCCTCCTCGAAAGCATAGCGGCGGAAAGCCTCTGCAATCTCGGGATAACCCTCGCGGTCGGCCTGGCGACCCATAGCGAGGTACATACCAACCTCAGAGCATTCGCCTTCGAAGTGAGAGCGGAGGCCCTCGAGAATCTCGGGATCAACACCCTTGGCAACACCAAGTTCGTGCTCTGTGACAAACTCCAAGCCCTCTTCGGCCATCTCTTTGAACTTGCTGGCGGGAGCCTTACATACCGGGCAACGCTCGGGTGGTTCGGGACCTTCGTGAATATAACCACAAACGGTACATACAAATTTCTTAGTCATCGTCTTAAAAATTAATTGTGAAAAAATAAAGGTTAGATGAAATACTTGTGTTATGCGGTACAAAGTTAAGGCAAATTCAAGTTTTCCACAAATATTTTTCAGAAAAAGTAAAAAAAACGCATCTATTTCGGAGAGTTTTGTTATCTTTGCAGCGTAAAACAAGAAAAACTATCAGGCAATATGAATTACGGATTTGTCAAAGTGGCCTCTGGAGTGCCCGAAGTGC
Organism: Bacteroidaceae bacterium; assembly: GCA_024697285.1. Classification (GTDB taxonomy): domain Bacteria; phylum Bacteroidota; class Bacteroidia; order Bacteroidales; family Bacteroidaceae; genus Physcousia. The sequence goes on along the minus strand of JAILFY010000129.1, from coordinate 18,977 downwards.
GTGTGGCCGACCCGAAATACAACGTTCAGCAAATAGAAAAGCTGATTATTCAGGCAGAGGGTCATGGTGTGGAGCTTATCTGCACCCCCGAACTATCTATCACAGGCTACTCTTGTGGCGATCTCTTCGGCCAGCAACTGCTGCTCGACAATGCCGAAATGGCCGTCATCCACCTGTTGAACTTCTCCCGTTCGCTGGACATCATCAGCGTTGTAGGTCTTCCCGTCAGCTACAAGGGAATGCTCCTCAACTGCGCAGCAGTCATCCAGAAGGGAAAGATACTGGGTCTGGTACCTAAGACCTTCCTCCCCAACTACAAGGAGTTCTACGAGCGCCGATGGTTCAGCAGCGCCACGGAACTTCCGGAAGATGCCAGCGTGCTACTCTGTGGTCAGCAAGTGCGCTTGAGTTCCCACATCCTCTTCCGGACCCCCAACTGCTATTTCGGCATAGAGCTGTGCGAAGACCTCTGGGCGCCCATACCTCCTTCCTCCAAGCTCGCCCTGCAGGGAGCAGATATCATCTTGAATCTGAGTGCCGATGATGATGTAGTAGGCAAATACAGCTACCTGCAACATCTGCTTCGCCAACAAAGTGCAAGATGCATAGCAGGCTATGTCTATGCTGCCGCAGGTTTCGGAGAGAGCACACAGGATGTTGTCTACAGCGGCAAGGCCATCATCCTGGAGAACGGCAAACAGTTGGCAGAAGGCAAGCGTCACTCCCTTACCGGTCAACTGCTGGAAAGTGAGATTGATGTGGAACTGCTGCGCACGGAACGACGAATGAACACCACCTTCGGCATGAGCAGCGGCATGAACAACAGGGAGGAGCGTGACTCATATACCACCATAGACACGGCCCTCATCACCACCCGCGACTTCGACCTCACGCGGTCCGTGAACCCGGCACCGTTCGTGCCTAAGGGTCCCGCCTTGGACCAACGATGTCAGGAGATATTCGACATACAGGCAGAAGGGTTGGCCAGAAGGTTGCAACACATTGGCACCCAGACGGTAGTCATCGGTATCTCCGGTGGGCTGGATTCCACGTTGGCCCTGCTCGTATGTACCCGTGCCTTCGACCTGTTAGGCTTAGACAGGAGAGGCATAGTGGGTATCACCATGCCTGGCTTCGGCACCAGCGACCGCACCTATAATAATGCCTGCGACCTCATGCACGAATTGGGAATCACATCCCAAGAGATAAGTATTGCCAAGTCCGTGACCCAGCATTTCGAGGATATCAACCACGACCCCACAGTACAAGATGTGACCTATGAGAACTCGCAAGCCCGCGAACGCACTCAGATCCTGATGGACGTCGCCAACCAACTCAATGGCATCGTGGTGGGAACGGGAGACCTGTCGGAACTGGCGCTGGGATGGTGCACCTATAATGGTGACCACATGTCGATGTATGGCGTTAATACTGGCGTCCCCAAGACATTGGTGAGACATCTGGTACGTTGGGTGGCGGAACACCACAAGGATGGTTCTGCGGGAGTAGCACAAACGTTGCTGGATATCGTGGACACCCCCATCAGTCCGGAACTCATCCCCACCAACGACGATGGCCTGATACAGCAGAAGACGGAAGATCTCGTAGGCCCCTATGAGTTGCATGATTTCTTCCTCTACAACGCCTTGCGCTGGGGATTCCGTCCGGCCAAGATATATTATTTAGCCCGGTATGCCTTCGGAGAGAGCTACCGCGACGACGAACTGAAGCACTGGCTGCAGACGTTCTATCGCAGGTTCTTCAGTCAGCAATTCAAGCGTTCCTGTCTGCCCGATGGTCCTAAGGTGGGTACCATCAGCCTCTCTCCAAGAGGCGATTGGCGCATGCCAAGCGATGCTTGTCGCGATGCCTGGTTGGCAGAATGCGATGCATTGTAGGATAAAAGATATGCCGATTCGAGAAAGGAACGTACGGTTCTGCTAAGGATAGCTGCCTACCTGAGGAATTAGGCGACACAAGGTAGGAAGCACAACGAGAGTTCCAGAAAGGGACGATGCTTGCGAGTGCGAGAAAGACAGAATGATGTCCTATGGATGCCATAGGACCTCATTGCATTTCTGCGCTAAGCATTCTTCAGTTGCTTCAACGCCTCGCACAGCTGATCAGGACAGGAAGTGGGTTTGGCCCCACACTGGATGCCGGAGAGGCGGGAGATGACATCATCGGCGTGCAGACCTTGCACCATGCGGCTGATGCCTTGAAGATTGCCATTACAGCCTCCTAAGAAGGCAACTTGCTGGATGATGTCGTTGTCGTCTGCAACCACATCAATGAGGCGGGAGCAGGTCCCTTGAGTCTGATATTGGATATGTTTCATTGGATAGTTGTAATTTATTTTTTGGGGGCATAAGGGGGAGGTGGGGTTGCAGCAACGCTGCAACATACGGAACGGAAGGGAGATGAGAAGATGAATATACGTAGTGAGGAAAGGTATATACGTGGCGGGAAAGATGAATATACGTGGTGAGGAAAAGGTATATACGTGGTGAGGAAAAGGTATATACGTGGCGAGGAAAATGAATATACGTGGTGAGGAAAGGTATATACGTGGCGGGGGAAAGAAGGGGAATGATTACTCCTTGGTTATAGTCAACACGACGTACTCAGACTGGGTTGCTATTCGGAAGGGGGCTCCCCAGATGCCCAGACCGCTGGAGACGTAGTAACGCGTGGAGCCTCGCTCGTAGCTTCCATAGGCACATTCAAAGAGAAGGTCGGTGAGCCAGTTGCCTGGCCATACCTGTCCGTGGTGGGTGTGACCAGAGAGCTGAAAATCCACACCGGCCTTTTCTGCCTCCTCGAGGTTGCTGGGCTGATGGTCCAGGAGAATAGTGAAGGAGTCCTTGTCTATTCCTGCCATGACGTCGGACAGTCTCCGACGATGTCTGTTCGTACGGTCGTCCCTGCCGATAATGCTAAGCCCCCCAACCTGCGCCACGCTATCGCGCAACAGATGTATTCCCGACTCGCGGAAGAAATCTTCTGCGGTGGAGCGGCCAGCATAGTATTCATGGTTTCCAAGGCAAGCATACACCGGAGCCTGTAGGCGCCGGAACTCCTCAGCCATGTTTTCCTCGATGAGCGGACGGGCGTTATGATCGATGATGTCTCCCGCCACAAGGATGAGGTCCGGCTGCTCGACATTGATCATGTCCACCCACCGCGAAAGGGTTGCCCGGCGGTTGTGGTAACCCAGATGCCAATCCGACGACATAACGATACGGAATGGACGTGGAGAACCCTGCGAATCTACAGGGAAAGACAAGGGTTTAGACGTCTTCACATCCACTTGCACGCACACCTTATTATTATAATGGAACCATGCAAAAGTGAAAATGACCGCCATCAGCCCCACGACAAAACCCAATCCGCTCCAACTATGGTGCAAGAAAGAAGAGGGAATCACGTGACACAGGCGAAGGACGTCCAACAACAGCCACAACATCACCAAGTAGATGAGAAAGATAAACCAGGAGGTGCCAATATCGTAGAAAGCCGACGCAAGAGACAGCGGCAACCGCTCGACCGAAGGAGACAAAGCCAGGAAGAACAGGCAGAAAGCCTGCAACATAAGCCCCAGGACCACGAGACGCCAGCCGAGGGAGAAAGGCATGAGTTGAAACATGCGCCACGAGACGTAAGCCTGCGCAGCGCATGGTATAAGAAGTATCAGCAGAAAAGAATAACGCATAAATATAAGGTGAGGGGTCAACAGGATCATTCCCAGTAGAGCACTTCGCGGTTGATGTCCCACTTGTGGTCTTTGGGGAAGTCGTCGCCTTCCCACGCCTTCTTAGAGGTCCACTTCTCGGGAGCATCAGTCCAGAAAGGATCATCGGCAGGCAAGCCCAAGGGCATAAAGGCCAGGGAAGTCATATAGAGCGAGCCATTGTTCGTGTACCAGTCTGCCACGTTGGGATGAGAACCCACGAAACCGATGGTCAGATAGCCATCTTCGGTGAAATTGGTCTGTCCCTTGCCATCGAACATGCGGTGCATGACGGCAGTTATGCCCGCCCGCACCTGTCCGTTGTGCAGTTCTTCGGGCAGTTGCTTCTGCCAGGCCAGCATAGCCAGCGGCTGAAGTACGGCGAGGCGATAGGGAATACTGCGTCCGACCACGGGGAAGGTACCTTCGGGCGAGATGAAGCGTTCGAGAATCACCCCATATTTCTGCATGCGTTTGGTCACCACTTCCAGTCGGTTGCGGGCGCCATTGCGCTTGTCGCCTTTGGAACGAATGAGATAGGTGTTGTTGGGCTGACGCGCAGCCACCATCTGAAGGCACTCGCTGTACATCGGTTGGATGACATAAGCGTTATAGTAGTCGAAGGCAAAGGCGGGACCATCGGAGTACAGGCCGTCGCCAATATACCATTCCTCGGCCTTGCTCATCGCCATCTTGATGCGGAAAGCATCGAAGCCACCTCCTGCATACATAAGAAAAGACTCCTCCATGCCTACGAACAACAGCCAGTTGGTATAAGGCGGGTCGTAGCGACGCAGTCCCTGTAGTTCCTTGAAATAGCGGACCTTGGTCAACGAGTCTAGAGGTTCCCACAGAGCGCTGTAGCCCCGGAACAAGCTCTCCACCACATAGGCAGCATCCACGAGAGTCTGTCCCCCACTCTGCCAGCCGAGGTAGTCGGGGCTCTCGGGGTCCACGGCATTCTTGTAGGCCTGCAGTGCCCACTCACGCAGCTGACGGCGTTTCTGCCCTTCGGGCGTGTCGTCGTCCGGCAAGGTCAGCCAGGGAGCAATGCCTGCCATGAGACGACCGAAGCACTCCATATAAGCCACTTTCTTATCGCGATTATCCCAGGTGGGCGACAATTCCAGCTTCATGTTTTGCTGAAGTGTGCCGTTGGCCATATTCTCCAGAACGGGAGCAGCCATCTTATAGGCCAGTTCCACCCAATAGGCGCGGTCGCTCTGACCGTCGCCCAGAGGATTCTCAGAACTTTTCTTATTCTTGCCAGCTGCACATACCGAGGTAAGTCCCAGCAGGCAAACGGCAATAAACAATGTAGTACGTTTCATGCAAATCAGTAATTAGCGGTCGTCAGGTACCTGGCACACATCGCTCGCTGGCAGCCGACGACAGAATGGAAAAACTATTCCTCCTTCTCATCGGGCAACATATTGCCCTGAATGAAGAGGTTGACGGCCTCCTTGGGATTCTTGGAATTGTAGCGCACGGTGATGACCTTGCGGAACTTACCGGGGAACCTGCCTTTGCCACTATATACCACATTGATGACGCCACGCTCTCCCGGTTTCACAGGAGACTTCGTATAGTCGGGTGCAGTGCAACCACAGCTGGATATAGCCTGGTGGATGACAAGAGGTGCAGAGCCAACATTTGTGAATCCGAACTCACAGCTGACGACTCCTTCGCTTTCCTTGAACGATCCGAAATCATGGGTGAGTGTGTCGAAGCGTATCTCGGCATATTTCTCGCCTGGTTGTTCCGTTGCCACGGTGACTTTCGTTTTCTGAGGTTCCAGCGCATGCATGGTGAGGGACATGGCAGCCAGAATGGTTGCAGCAAAAAGAATCTTTTTCATTATTACTTTATGTTTGTTTAAGTTATTTATTTCCGGTATGACCGAATTTGACTGCAAATATATCATTTTTTTCTGGAACATTGATAATAAGGAATAAAAAAAAGCGTTAAAAAGAACTATTAATGGGCGAAAATGCTTACTTTTGCAGTATGAAAACAATAAATGGTCTCCCTAAAGAAGCTCAAAACGAACGAATCATCCTCGGCATCGATCCCGGCACAACAATTATGGGCTATGGAGTCATTCGCTGTCAGGAGCGCAAAGCCGAGATGCTAAGCATGGGAGTCATCGACCTTCGGAAATACGCCGACCACTACTTGAAGCTGGGACGCATCTTCGAACGCATCACGGGAATCATCGAAAGCTACCTGCCGGACGAGCTGGCCATCGAGGCTCCGTTCTACGGAAAGAACGTGCAGTCGATGCTGAAATTAGGACGAGCACAGGGAGTGGCTATGGCTGCTGCCATCAGTCGACAGGTACCTATTACAGAATATGCCCCCAGGCAAATCAAGATGGCCATTACCGGCAACGGCGCCGCATCCAAGGAACAAGTGGCCTACATGCTCCGACAGGTGCTCAAGATCAAGGAAGACCAGATGTTGCCGTGGCTGGACGCCACCGACGGACTGGCCGCCGCCTACTGCCATTTCATAGAGAGTTCACGACCCATACACACCGGCGGTGCCAAATCATGGAAAGACTTCGTCAGCAAGAACAAGGACAAGATTCATGGACTTTAGATCCTTACCTATATTATATATAATCCACACTCCAACGACATCTACAGAAAGGACAAAACATTACCCACCAATAAAACCCGCTACTTATGAAAAAAATCTACTCATTGCTTCTGATGCTGGTTCTGTTGCCGGCTAGTATTATCAGTGTACACGCCCAGTCGACCTCTGGCAAGGCCTATCTGGGCTATGCCTCCTACACCGATTATATATATGAATACGACGGCCTCTCGCTGGATCATAATGCAACGGTCGGTTGCGCCATCAAGATCACCCGCGAGATGCTGGAGCCCTACATCGGAGGCACCATCACTGGAATGCGAGTGGGCTGGGACAGTTCCACCACCACAGGAACCTATGCCGGATTTGTGCGCAGCACATTCAATGGGCAGAACCTGGCCACCGGCCGAGCCGCCGTACGCTACAGCTATAACGACAGCTATCCTGGATGGAACACGCTGAACACCACCCGATACGAGATTCCCGAAGATGTGGAACAGCTCATCGTGGGCTTCACCACAGAACTCAAGAAGGATGTTTGTGCCATTCCCATGCTGTACCCCCACTACACGCCCAACAGTTGCTACCTCTGGGTGGAAGGTCAGGAAGACTCGGCCGGTAATCCCATATGGAGCGACATGAACGACAGGGGCATTCTGCCAATACTCCTTATCATCCAAGACAGCAAAGGCACTTTCAACTACATGCCCATCATCACGGAGATGCTCGACAATGGCGTGGTGGAAGCCGATAAAGCCGGGGACTGCATCATTAATATCCGCAACGCTGGTTCCCAGGCCATCAAGAGCGTGGAGTTCACCACGAAACAAGGTGATCAGGTCTTCTCGAAGAATGTCACGCTGAGCACACCCATCGGTCCGAGCCTGAAGAGCGGGCGCATGCTAGCCCCCCTCTACTGCTTCCAGAGTGGCGAAGCTGAGCTGAGCATCACCAAGGTTAATGGCAATGAAATAAGCAATCCGCCCTCGGTGAAGACCCAGTTGATTGGTGTGCCCGCAGAGGTGTCTGCCACCTACAAGCGTCGTCCGCTGGTGGAATACTTCGAGTCGGAGAACTCTTATATGTCGCCACGCTACTACGATGAGATTGTGGCCCCCTCCCTGACCTCGGTACGCAACAAACTGACCTTCGTGTGCCAGCACATGGATGACCAGTTCATGACGGGCGATGACGATGCCACCACGTTGATGCTCAACCTCTGCAACGGCGACTCCACGAAAGCCGAAGTGCCCTGCATGTCCATCGACCGCGCTATCGCCACCGACAACATCGCCTTTCAACAGAACATCTCGGCAGTGCCTAAGTTCAGTGTACTCTACGACCCCTATGGACTGCAAGCCTATCGCGCCGCCATCACACATCCCACCTTCGTTGCAGTCAACGCCAGCGGCTCTCTGAAAGCAGACATGGAGACCATAGACATCACCATAGACGGAGAGGTGGCAGAAGGATGCATGCCCGAAGGGGAGAAACCACGGCTGACCGTATATCTGATGGAATCCAATGTCTTCTCGGACAGCCAGATGTTCTGGACCGAGAAGGAAAAAGAAGAACATCAGGGCGAATACACCCACGACAACATCATCCGCGAAATACTGACAGACCTGGAGGGCGACGAGATAACCGATGGCGGCGAGTACCATGCCACCTATCAGACGGTCGTCGATCCTAGCTGGAACAAAGAGAACCTTTATCTCGTGGCCATCGTCCATCGCGATGGGAAACAAGGTGCATTCCAGATGCAAGTCCTCAACACTGCCGAAGGAAGCATCGACAGCAGCGTGGGACTGAGCGACTTGCAGCAAGGAGGCAACTGGAATGTCGGCAGCAAGGCCTATGACCTTAGTGGCAGACGCGTAAAGCAAAGCGAGATGCAGCATGGCATCTATATCGTCAACGGCAAGAAAATCATCCGATGAAAACATATCTCTCAGTCATCATTTGTTGCTGCCTGCTGGCCACCGGGCATTCGGCAGCACAAACGCCCTACAGCTACGCTCCGGACGAAGTATCGGAGGACGAGCTATCGGCGCTGGGTGGCAACAAGAGTCAATTTGTACAAGGACTCGTGTGCTTCGACCCCATCACCGACCCCGCTCTCGCAAGGCTTCGCGGACATCAAGTCAAGGGAGTGAGATGCTATCTCCGAGCCGACTACAAGCAAGCGCGACAGAAGCGCTCTGCAGTACTGGCGAGTGTGGGCTCTCCTGGCAACAACGTAAGAACCGTCTATACCGACTTGACAGAAGGATGGAACGACGTATATTTCGACGAGCCCCTGACGCTGGGAGAGGAAGCCATCTACCTCGGCATGCAGGTCTATGAGACTCTGGGAACCCCCTACCCTCTCGTTGCCTATGCACCTGTCACGGTGGCCCACTCGTGCCTCATTAACCAAGGTAAGAAATCATGGGAAGAGTACACAGACAGAGGCACCCTGCTCGTAGCGGCGCTCCTGGACGACGAAGCAGCCAGCGAGCTGAAGCACACCGCCTATGCCCAGAACACCACTCACCCCCAGACCATCGCACCGGATGCAGACTTCACGGGTGGACTCTACATCCATAACTTCGACGCCGAAGCCATCACCTCATTTGAACTGACGATGCAAGGAGAAGGAGCCACGGAGCCCACCCGACGCACCATCACCTTGAAAGCCCCCCTGAAAGGATATGGTGGCAGGGTGCTACAGACCAAGCTGCACACCGGCATCACCGAGGGAACGGCAGTGGACTGGACGGCCACCATCACTCAAATAAATGGAGAGTCTGCCCAGACAGCACGCCCCGGAACGACCAAACTCTATGTCACCCGCGACGATTTCCAGCGCATCCCCCTCGTGGAGGAATTCACCAGCCAACGTTGCGTGAATTGTCCGCAGATGGCCTACTTCCTCGAGAAAGCCTTTGAGCAGTACGAAGGCGACTACGTGTACCTCGCCCACCACAGCGGTTTCGTGGAGGACGTCTTCACCACGAATCCCGACCGCGAAATCGTTTACGTCTTCGGAGGCTATGAGAACCAGTATAATCCAGCTATCATGTACAACCGCATGATCTTCGAAGGGGAGAATGGAATCATCCAGGGCCTCCGCGACATGTCCCCCACCCCATTCCTCGAGGCGCTGGACATGGCAGCAGAAACGCCCGCCATGGCAGAGGTCAACATCCAGGAAGAGCAAGGGAAGGTGCATGTCTCAGGCCGAGTGGCCCACGACCTCATCAGCACCCCTCTTTACATCTCCTGCTACCTCGTGGAAGATGGCATCAACACCGACAAATATCCCCAGATGGGAATGGACGACGAAGATGCTCCCAAGGATCTCTACGACGTCTTCCGACATAATGGAGTCATTCTTCATTACTTCACGAAGGACGCCATCGGCGACCTACTGCAGGTCTCCGAAACGGGTACTTTTGACCTATATTATAATATGGTATCTAAAGACGGATTCGGTGGCACGGGACGTCGCTTGGTAGCCCTGATACATAAAGTCAACAAAAACACCCTCAAAGACAACTACGTCCTCAACGTCAACCAGTACCGACTCAGCGCCACTGGCATCACAGTGCCGAACAACAAAGAGTGCACCCAGGAGGCCAGTACCATCTATGACCTCATGGGCCGCAGAATAGGTTCTGCAGCGACGCAGAGCGTACCGCAGCGTCCCGGCATCTACCTGATAAACCGACAAAAGGTGGTTGTCAGATAAGAATCAACAGATTATTTTACTCCTAAGAAAGAAAAAATCATAAAAAGATTTGGCCATTTTGGAGGAAATGACTAATTTTGCGCCCGATTTGAGACCGAAGGGGCTCAGTAAAGTGCCTCCACGATGGAAGGACGCCTCCCGGTAAAACCCGTTAAATACATTATTATTAACATGTACGCAATCGTAGAGATTAACGGTCAGCAGTTCAAGGCCGAAGCCGGCAAGAAGCTCTTTGTGCATCGCATCGAGGCTGCCGAGGCTCAGCAGACTGTTGAATTTGAGAGAGTGTTGTTGGTAGACAACGAAGGCACTATCACTGTCGGTGCTCCCACCGTGGAAGGTGCTAAGGTAGTCTGCGAAGTCGTTTCACCCCTTGTGAAGGGCGAGAAAGTGCTCGTCTTCCACAAGAAGCGTCGCAAAGGCTATCGCAAGCTGAACGGTCATCGTCAGCAGTTCACTGAGTTGACTATCAAGGAAGTTATTGCTTAACCACTAAAAAAACAAGTAGAAACATGGCACATAAAAAAGGTGTAGGTAGTTCTAAGAACGGCCGCGAGTCTGCAGCTCAAAGACTCGGTGTGAAGATTTTTGGTGGTCAGCAGTGCGTGGCTGGTAACATCATCGTTCGCCAGCGTGGCACCAAGCACTATCCCGGCAAGAATGTCGGTATGGGTAGCGACCACACCCTCTATGCTCTGACCGACGGCATCGTCACCTTCAAGAAGGGACGTCTGGACCGTAGCACGGTTTCCGTAGAACCCGTTGCAGAAGCATAAAGGATCAACCCCTAGACAACAGACTTCTCGTCCCTTCCTTCCTGAATGGAGGGGAGGGACCTTTTCTTTACTTAAAAATCTGTGGCCAAGGGGAGACGCGAGTGAACAGACAATCATATTATCGTAAAAATAATCCAGAATACATCTGTGTTAACACTGAAACTCATCAACGAGGAGACCGAGAAGGTTGTCCGCGGACTAAAGAAGAAAAATTTCAAGGGAGCAGAGGAGGCCATTGCCGCCGTGCAAGCCACAGACCGGCAGCGTCGCGAGGCCCAGCAACAGTTGGACCAACTGCTATCCGAGAGCAAGAAGAAGGCTACTGAGATCGGCGGCCTCATGAAACAAGGGCTGCGCGAAGAGGCTGAGAAAGCCAAGAGCGCCGTGGCTCAACTGAAGGAGAAGGCACATGAGCTGGAAGCCCTCATGGACGAGGCTCAGAAGAGACTTACCGAACAGCTCTGCCAGATCCCCAACATCCCCTACGACGAAGTACCCGAAGGACTTGGCGCCGAGGACAACCTCGTTGTGAAGAGCAATCTGCGCGAATGCCAGCCGGGCGACACCGTGGGAAATTGGACAGCCAACCCCGTAGTGGAGGAAGCTCGTCTGCCCCACTGGGAACTGGCCAAGAAATACAACCTCATCGATTTCGACCTCGGTGTGAAGATCACCGGAGCGGGATTCCCTGTTTATATCGGCAAGGGAGCCCGTCTGCAGCGTGCGCTCATCAACTTCTTCCTCGACGAGGCACGCAAGGCTGGATATACCGAGATCATGCCGCCCACTGTCGTCAACGCCGCCAGCGGTTATGGCACGGGACAGTTGCCCGACAAAGAGGGACAAATGTACCACGCCGAAGTGGATGACTTCTATCTCATCCCCACGGCCGAAGTGCCCGTGACAAACATCTATCGCGACGTCATCCTCGACGAGAAAGACCTGCCCATCAAGAACTGTGCCTACACCCAGTGTTTCCGCAGAGAAGCCGGCAGCTACGGCAAGGATGTGCGTGGTCTCAACCGTCTGCATGAGTTCTCCAAGATAGAGATCGTACGTATCGACACTCCCGAACATTCCAAGGAGAGCCACAAGGAGATGCTGGAACATGTGGAGGGACTGCTGAAGAAGTTGGAACTTCCCTACCGCATCCTGCGCCTTTGCGGTGGCGACCAGAGCTTCACCAGCGCCATCTGCTATGACTTCGAGGTCTACAGCGAGGCACAGAAGCGCTGGCTTGAGGTGTCCAGCGTCAGTAACTTCGACACCTATCAAGCCAATCGCCTGAAGTGTCGCTACCGCAAGGCCGAAACAAAGAAAACGGAACTCTGCCACACCCTGAATGGATCTGCTTTGGCTCTACCACGCATCGTAGCAGCACTGCTGGAGAACAACCAAAGCGAGAACGGAATACGCATTCCGGCTGCCTTGCAACCCTACACCGGCTTTGATCTCATTGACTAACCGAGAAGTCAAAATGGCACAATAAAAGGTAGAAATGCCTAAAAGTGGCACCTTAATAATAAATAAAGAGGCGAGATGGCGTTCATCTCGCTTTTTTTGTGTAACTTTGCCGCGAAAAAAAATATAAACGTCACTTATACTGCGTGACTTAGAAGCAATTATCACAAAAACAACCAACACATAAAACGTTACAAAAGAATGAACAAGATTGTAGCCAAGGAGCAGTTCTCCGAGAAGGTATATAAATTGGTGGTCGAGGCTCCCCTCATTGCCAAAGCCCGCAAGGCAGGCCATTTCGTCATCGTCCGTGTGGGCGAGAAAGGAGAACGTATGCCTCTTACCATTGCTGATTCCGACGTCCAAGCAGGCACCATCACACTCGTGGTGCAGAAGGTGGGCGTCAGTTCCACTAAACTCTGCAACCTGGAGGTTGGAGATATGCTGACCGATGTGGTGGGCCCTCTGGGCAAAGCCACCCACATCGAGAACTTCGGCACAGTGGTGTGCGCCGGCGGTGGCGTAGGCGTGGCTCCAATGCTTCCTATCATAAAAGCGCTGAAAGCCGCAGGCAACCGCGTTGTCAGCGTGCTCGCAGGACGTTCCAAGGACCTTATCATCCTGGAGGATGAAGTGCGCAAGCACTCCGACGAGGTCATCATCATGACCGACGACGGCAGCTATGGACAGAAAGGCGTCGTCACCGTGGGCATCGAACAAGTCATCCAGCGCGAGAAGGTCGATAAGGTCTTTGCTATCGGCCCCGCCATCATGATGAAGTTCTGCTGTCTGCTCACGAAGAAATATGGTATCAGCACCGACGTATCCCTGAATACCATCATGGTCGACGGCACTGGCATGTGTGGTGCCTGCCGTATCACCGTGGGAGGCAAGACGAAGTTCGTATGCGTCGATGGTCCTGAATTTGATGGCCACCAGGTTGACTTCGATGAAATGCTCTCTCGCATGACTGCTTTCAAGCCCGAAGAACAAGAAGCTATGGCTGCTTTCACGGCAGCAGGAACGGATGTTTCCGCACAATCTTCCGCAAAAGAAGAGAAGAACGCAGAAAGTTGCGCTCAACAACAGCCCTCTGCCAAGAGTGCAAGTGAGGACGAAACGGCCTCGCTCATCGACCGCGCCGCCCCCTGGCGCGATGAGTTGCGTAAGAGCATGAAGGCCAAAGAGCGTACTGCCATCGAACGCGTGAAGATGACAGAACTCGACCCTGTATACCGTGCTACCACTCGTACTGAAGAGGTCAACCAGGGTCTGACCGTAGAACAAGCTCAGCGCGAAGCACAACGTTGCCTCGACTGCGCCAAACCCACCTGCATGGAAGGCTGTCCTGTAAACATCCAGATTCCGTCCTTCATCAAGAACATCGAGCGTGGCAACTTCCTCGGTGCCGCCAAGGTACTGAAGATGACTTCCGCCCTGCCTGCAGTCTGCGGTCGTGTATGTCCTCAGGAGAAACAATGCGAGAGCCGCTGTATCCATCTGAAGATGAACGAACCTGCTGTGGCTATCGGCTATCTGGAGCGTTTCGCTGCCGACTACGAGCGTGAGAGCGGTAACATCGCCATACCAGAATGCGCACCCGCCAACGGCAAGAAGATCGCCGTCGTCGGTTCCGGACCTTCCGGACTGTCCTTCGCTGGCGATATGATTAAATTGGGATATGAAGTCACAGTCTTCGAAGCCCTCCACGAAATCGGTGGTGTGCTGAAATATGGCATCCCCGAATTCCGTCTGCCCAACGCCATCGTCGATGTGGAAATCCACAACCTTGAGAAGATGGGCGTACGCTTCGTCAAGGACTGCATCATCGGCAAGACCATCACCGTGGAAGAGCTCGAGGCCCAAGGCTTTGCAGGTATCTTTGTAGGTTCGGGCGCCGGACTCCCCAACTTCATGAACATCCCGGGAGAGAACCTCAAGGGCATCCTCTCCTCCAACGAATACCTCACTCGTGTGAACCTCATGGACGCCTCCAGTGCCGACAGCGACACGCCCATCCACCGCGCCAAGAACGTCATGGTAGTCGGTGGCGGCAACACGGCCATGGACTCCTGCCGCACTGCCAAGCGACTGGGTGCCGAACGCGTATTCATCGCCTATCGTCGTTCCGAGGCAGAGATGCCGGCTCGTCTGGAAGAGGTGAAGCACGCCAAGGAAGAAGGCATCGAGTTCATGACACTCCATAACCCCATTGAATACCTCGCAGACGAACAGGGCAATGTACGTGCCGTAGTGCTCCAAAAGATGGAACTCGGAGAGCCCGATGCCAGCGGCCGTCGTTCGCCCCAACCCATCCCCGGAGCCACAGAGACCATAGAAATCGATCAAGCTATCGTGGCTGTAGGTGTGTCACCCAACCCCATTGTGCCAACCAGCATCCAGGGACTGGAACTGGGTCGAAAGAACACCATCGTCGTCAACGAAGGTATGCAGACCAACCTTCCCACCATCTTCGCCGGTGGCGACATCGTACGCGGTGGCGCCACTGTCATCCTTGCCATGGGCGACGGACGCAAGGCTGCCGCTGCCATGCACGAATACCTCAATAAATGAAGAGAATAATTTCCATACTTCTCGTCCTCGTCGTCCTGAGCACACCCTCCTATGCTCAGCGACGACGAGGCGCTGATATCAAATCTCCCGTTGCAGTTCTCAAACAGGTGCGTGAGGCCATGGTCGCCTACGACTTCGAACATGCTGCGGAGTTGCTCTCAACAGAGATTGCCCGGCAGAATAAATTGCGCCGACCAACTGCCGACGTGGACTCCTTGGAGACCTTGCTGGACGAAGCCCAGCGCATAGCCACCAAGTTGCATGCCACGGAACGCATCATCGTCATCGACAGCCTTGTATGTCCAAAGAAAGACATGCTGAAGGCCATTCACCTTACCCGCGAGAGCGGTCGCCTGGACACCTACGCTTCTACCTACCACACCCACGACACCTTGGGAGCCATGCTCTACGAAAATGAGTTGGCCAATAAGAGGTATCTGGCAATGGCCACCAACAACGGGGCACCGCTGCGCCTGGCAGTGACGGACAAGATCGGTGAGCGCTGGTCCAAACCGACCTACCTCAATGGGTTGGACGAAGAAGTATGCTCCCAGAACTATCCCTTCCTCCTCTCCGACGGCGTCACACTCTACTATGCATCCGACGGAGCCGAGAGCATTGGTGGCTATGACATCTTCGTCACTCGTGCCGACGGCGAGGACGGCAGTTTCCTGGTGCCGGAGAATGTGGGGTTCCCCTTCAACTCGCCCGACAACGACTACCTACTGGCCATCGATGAGTTGGCCCAACTGGGATGGTTGGTCACAGACCGCCGCCAGCCCGAAGACTCCGTCTGCATCTACACCTTCATCCCCAATGCCACCCGCGAGGTCTATGGCGACGATACTACCGAAGAACAGCTACGTGCCATGGCTCGACTGACGTCCATTCGCGACACGTGGGGGTATGCGGAGGATACTACTGTACTCGAAGAAGCCCGTCAGCGGCTGGCCGACCGACGTGCAGGAAAGCCTTTCGGCCATTTCCAGCAGCCCGACTTCACTTTTGTCATCGATGACCATCGTACCTATCTCCAGCTCTCGGACTTCCAGTCGCCACGGGCTCGAGAGATGATGCAGAATTATCTGCAACTCCACAAGGACGTGGAAACCGACGGCGTGATGCTCCAGCGATTGCGCGACAACTACGCCACGGCTCAACCGAACCAACGCCGGCAACTGGCAGAGACCATCCGTCGCCTCGAAAACAGCTACTACCCGAACCTGCAACGCCTGCAAAATCTTGCCAAGGAAATCCGCAATGCCGAGATATCCAAGAGCAAATGAAACAACATCAAGCCGGTGGCGCATATTCATTCTTTTTACCGACTTATCTAACTAAACAACTACTTACTATGAAAGAAGTCATTGCTCCCTCTGAACTCATTATCAACGAAGATGGTTCCATCTTCCACCTTCACGTTCGTCCCGAACAACTTGCAGACAAAATAATCCTCGTTGGCGACCCCGGCCGCGTCCAGACGGTGGCCAACCACTTCGACCGCATGGAATGCGACATCCAGAGCCGTGAGTTCCACACCATCACCGGTACCTATCAAGGCAAGCGCATCACTGTGGTGTCCACCGGCATCGGTTGCGACAATATCGACATCGTTCTTACCGAACTGGATGCCCTGGCCAATATCGATTTCACCACACGCACCGTCAACGACAAACTGCGCACCTTGGAACTTGTACGTATCGGGACCTGTGGAGGACTCCAGCCCGAGACCCCTATCGGCACGTATATCGCATCGTGCAAGAGCATCGGTTTCGACGGGTTGCTCAACTTCTATGCCGGTCGCAATGAGGTCTGCGACCTAGCCTTCGAAGAAGCATTCAAGAAACATCTCGACTGGAATCCTCAACTTTGCGCTCCCTATGTCATCGATGCCAATCCGGAACTCATCGAACGCGTTGCCGGGTCGCAGATGGTTCGTGGTGTAACGATTGCTTGCGGTGGATTCTTCGGGCCACAAGGCCGTAAGGTCCGTCTCGAACTTGCAGACCCCGACCAAAATGAGCGCATCGAGAGTTTCCGCTACGACGGATGGAAAATAACCAACTTCGAGATGGAGAGTAGCGCTCTGGCGGGCCTCGCACGTCTCATGGGCCACCGCGCCATGACATGCTGCATGGTCATTGCCAACCGCGTGGCCGGTGAAGCCAACACAGGCTACAAAGGCTCTATCGACGATCTCATACAGCTCGTTCTGAATCGCATCTGATGGATACTATCTGTGCAATAGCCACCGCTCCAGGAGGGGCCATTGGAATCATACGTCTCAGTGGACCTGAGACGTTTTCTATTACGCAGCGAGTATGCCCTCGCGTCGTCCCCGGCTGTCCCGCCCGCACCGCCATCCTCTCCCCTATCCTATCCCCCTCTGCCGGGCTCGGCACTCAGCCTCTGGACGAGGTACTCGTGACACATTTCCCCTCTCCCCATTCCTACACCGGTGAGGACTGCGCAGAAATCTCTTGTCACGGCTCCGCCTATATCCTCAACAAGGTCCTGGAATTACTCATCAGTCAAGGCGCCCGTCTGGCACAGCCTGGCGAGTTCACCCAGCGCGCCTACCTAAATGGCAAGATGGACCTTTCGCAGGCTGAAGCCGTAGCCGACCTCATTGCATCCACCAACCAAGCCACCCATCAATTGGCCATGAGTCAGCTCCGGGGCCAGTTTTCCTCTGAGCTCAGCACCCTACGCGAAAAACTGCTTCATCTCACATCGCTATTGGAACTTGAACTCGATTTCTCAGATCACGAAGAACTGGAGTTTGCCAACCGCAATGAGCTTCTCTCGCTGGCCCAGGATATAGACAAGCGCATTACAACTCTTGCCCACAGCTTCGAGACGGGCCAAGCCCTGAAACAAGGTGTCCCGGTAGCCATCGCAGGAAAAACCAATGTTGGTAAATCCACCCTTCTCAACCGGTTGCTGAAAGACGACCGGGCCATCGTCAGTGACGTCCATGGAACCACACGTGACACCATAGAAGACACCATCAACCTCCGTGGTGTACAGTTCCGCTTCATCGACACGGCCGGTCTACGTCAGACCAGCGATGAGGTGGAACAGATAGGTATCGAACGCACCTATGCAGCCATCGAGAAAGCACGAATCATCTTATGGGTCATTGATGAGAAACCTTCGCAAGACGAACTTGAAGGAATGCTCGAGAGATGTAAAGACAAGCAGCTGATAGTCATAAAGAATAAGACAGATCTATCTACATCTTTTGTTCAAACCGAATTTGTACTATCATCTACCCTCGAGAACACGAAAGAAGCACCATCTAACATACGAGCGATTCTCTCCATCAGCGCCAAGTTCGACAAAGATATCACCGCTCTGGAGGATGCAGTTTACTCCGCTGCAGGCATCACCCTTCCCGCTGATACAGATGTCATCATCACCAGTGCCCGCCACTACGAAGCCCTCCTCCGTGCCCACGACAGTCTATCTCGTGTCATCCAGGGCCTCACCCCACCCTCTTCTCCCACCGCATTCCCCGTCCCCACTGATCTCATCGCCGAGGATCTGCGCCTCACCCTCTCCGCCCTTGCCGATATTACCGGAGGAGCCATCACTCCGCAAGAGACTCTCAACAATATCTTCTCCCATTTTTGCGTGGGCAAGTAGATTCTGCGTGGAAAAATAATCCAATTGCAAAGAAAAGCATACTATCTGCAAAATATGATACTCATTTTGAGGGTAGTTGTCACCTGATATTTGCAGATTTTTTGTAGATGTTTGCATTGCACCGATTTCATTATATTATCATGCCTGCACTAAAGCAGGTTTTGATAATATGATATACAATAACAAAAAACACTTCTACGATCCATACGATAGTTTGGACGCAGAATGGAAAGCGACAATCTCTCATGAGATGCTTTCCGTAGGAGAAGCGGCTCGCCTTTTTGGATTCAGCCGCCAGTACATTAACAAACTCATTGCAAACGGCACCATTGATGCAAAGAAGAACAACGATGGGAACTATGTAATTGCTTGGAAAAAATTCATCAGATGGTTTTCGGCTCTTCCAATTACACCAACCTCCCCTATCGGTTATGCCAGTTACTCTTTGAAAGAGCTG